>JBARBE010000167.1:0-21432 GCA_049792735.1 Candidatus Acidiferrum sp. | reverse complement strand
CGCTGACGGAGTGGGGAATGGCGTAGTGGACGTGGAGGAGGTCGAGCGCTTCGGCTTCGAAGACTTCGAGCATCTTGGTGGCGAGAGCGAGCGTGTAGGGCGGATGATCGAAAAGCGGGTAGCTGGCGACTTCGACTTCGTGAAAGTGGATGTGCGGGTCGTTGAGATTCATGCGGATGGGCGGGGCGTAGGAGATGAAATGGATGTCGTGGCCGCGGGCGGCAAGCTCCTGGCCGAGTTCGGTGGCGACGACCCCGGACCCGCCGTAAGTGGGATAGCAGGTGATGCCGATTTTCATGTAACGAGTTCTCCGGCGAGCTGAGTTGTTTCTCGCGGGCAGATAGGGCAGCATTCTACCGGCAAACCGCGAGATTACTTGCGAAGTTTGGCCAAGCCCAGGTTGAGGCCTATCAGGCGAGGCCGTAAAGGCACTCCATTAGACGCGGGAGGGGGCAAAACCGTGACACGACTGGCGGGGAAGGTGGCGCTGATAACGGGCGGGGGAACGGGTATTGGCCGGGCGATTGCGCTGGCGTTTGGACGAGAAGGGGCGAAGGTGGCCGTGGCGGGGAGGCGGAAGGAGAAGCTGGACGAGACTTTGCGCGAGCTGGAGAGGCAGGGGAGCGAGGGGCTGGCGATTGTGTGCGACGTGGCGAAGGCTCGCGACGCGGAGAAGGCCGTGAGGGAAGCGGCGAAGAAATATGGAAAATTTAATGTGCTGGTAAATAACGCGGGCATATTGAGCGCCTCCACGATTGAAGGGATCAGCGAGGACGACTGGGACCGGCTGATGACGATCAATTTGAAGGGGCCGTTTTTAATGTGTCGCGCGGCGTTGCCGGAATTTCGCAAGGCGGGGGGCGGCGCGATTGTGAATATCGGGTCGGTGCTCGGGCTGGTGGCGATGAAGGATCGCGCGGCGTATTGCGCTTCGAAGGGCGGAGTGACGTTGCTGACGAAAGCGATGGCGCTGGATCACGCGCACGAAAATGTGCGGTCGAACTGCATTTGTCCTTCGATTGTGGAGACGGAGTTGGTGCAGGGATTATTTTCTGCGTCGGAAGAAGGGAAGGCTTTGCGGAAGGCGAGGATTGGGCAGATCCCTTTGGGGCGAATGGGGCGGCCGGAAGACGTGGCGGAAATGGCGGTGTTCTTGGCGTCGGAGGAGTCGGGCTGGTTGACGGGGGCGGCGATTCCGTTGGATGGCGGGCTTTCGGCGTATTAAACAGGGAGAGGAGCGCGAGGAATCGATGAAGTCGGAATTGTTTAATGATTTGAAGAAGTATGAAGCGGCGCTGCGGAAGAGGGCTACCGAGGGCGGCGCAACTTCGCTATTGGGGCTTTCGCTGGAGAGTTTGGAGAAGGGGCATGTGGTTTTCAGCATGAGAGTGAAGCCGAAGCACAAGCAGCTTCACGGCGTGGTGCACGGAGGAGTGCTGGCAACATTGGCGGATACGGTGGCGGCGATTGCGGCATATACAACGGTGCCGAAGGGGACCGATATCGCTACCGTCGAGATGAAGATAAATTTTCTGGAGCCGGTGCCGGGCGGGCGGATTAAAGCGGTCGGGCGGGTATTGCGGACGGGGCGGAATTTTGTGGTCACGGAGTGCGAGATTTATTTGGAAGATGGGTCACTGGCGGCGAAGGCGTTGCTCACGTTTGGAGCAGCGCGGGGGCATTCGATTGCGGCGCAGTAAGGCGGCGAATCTGGGTATTACAATCAAGAGGTTCAAAGTCAAAAGTTGAAAGTCAAAGTCGGAGCCGGAATAGCAGGATGCCAAGAGGCTCAAAAAGCTATTCGTCGCCGCCTGCGGCAGCTTCTTCGCCGTCCTTGTGGACGTACTTGATGACGCGCTTAAAAATGAGCAGATTGGGGCTGCCCTGGCGGGTGAGCTTGATGCAATCGCGGTCGTACCACTCGACCGTGCCGCGAAGAGATTCGCCACTGTCGAGCACGACGACCATTGGCGTATGGCTCTGCATCTGCTTGACCCAGTAGAAGTTCTCGGCGTGAGTGGTCTCGGGCGGCGCGGGCTTTTTGCTCGGCACGGGCCCATTGTGGGGAATCATCCGCTGCGGCGGTTGTTCCTTCACGTCGACAAATCCGGGTCGAAACATTCTACGGTTCACCATGACTTCTCCTTGCAGCTAACGGTGGGGTGAGTTCATTTGGTGAGATGCATGCTTTCGGCGCGGGGTTACAGTTGAGTTTGAAAAAATTCATGGCGCAAGCTGGCGGAATAAAAGGAGTTACTTGCGAGGCGGAAGAATGGCGCTAAGAATTTGGCGCGAGAGATGCGGCGAGGGCGTCGAGACCGAGCTGGCGATTCAGATTGCGGCGAGCGCCGGCGTGAAGTTCGTCAAAGCCGGAGATGGCGCGCATGACCCAACGGGAATCGATGGATTTGGCGAGCGATTCGAGTTCCTTCGTCAACGGGATGTTGCGCAGATTGGGGTGCTTGAGGCCGGAGGTTAGCTCAAGGAGATCGGTAAGCAGGCCGTAGAAGACGTTGATTTGGTCTTCGAAGGAGGAGTCGCGGTCTTTGGCGAGAGCCGATGTGGCGGCGAAAAGTTGCGCGAAGCCCTCGCCGCGAGCGGCGCGCTCGAGGATATGGAGAGCGTCGCGGCGGCGCTGGGCGGTTTCTTCGACATTCATTTCGATGGCCAGGCCGGGACTGCCTTCGGCGAGTTGCGCGGCGAGTTTTAGGTCGGACGGTTTGCGCTGTGTTTTTTCTTTGAGGATGTCTTCGACGTCGGGTTGGGGGAGCGGCGCGAAATGGAATTGCAGGCAGCGCGAGACGATGGTCGGGAGCAGCGCGTAGGGCGAGGGCGCGGTTAAGATGAGCGTGGCGGAGCCGGGAGGCTCTTCAAGGATTTTCAGGAAAACGTTGGCGACGTCCCAGCGCATGGTTTCTGCGCCATCCAGAATAAAAACGCGGCGGCGTCCCATCGGCTGAAAATAGGCGGCGCGCTGAACGGCGCGGAGCTGGCCGATGCGCAGCATGGGGCGCGCGACTGGACTTTTTAGGCGGACGGGGTCAGGGACCAGCGCCCAGACGTCGGGATGCGTTTGGAGAATGAGAGGGACGCGCTCGACGGTGGCGGCGTCGGCGCTTTCGCCGCGTTCGGCGAGGCCTTGCTCGATGAGCTTTTCGGGATCGGCAAGCAGGGCAATGCGCTTGCAAGTTTCGCATTCGCCGCAGAAGTCGTCCTTGAGGCGTTCGCAGTTGGCGGCTTGCGCGAACATGCGCGCGAGAGTGAATTTGCCGAGGCCGCGCGGGCCGCTGAAGAGCAGGGCGTGGGGGACGCGCTCGCTACGCAAGGCGCCGCGAAGGGCGGCGACGATCCGTTCATTGCCGAGAAATTCGGAGA
The DNA here is from genome assembly GCA_049792735.1 of Candidatus Acidiferrum sp. Taxonomy (GTDB): domain Bacteria; phylum Acidobacteriota; class Terriglobia; order Acidiferrales; family UBA7541; genus Acidiferrum. Next base: position 18,057 of record JBARBE010000167.1, on the reverse strand, counting down.
AGGCCATCGGTCAATGATCCAGCCCAGCGAGAGTTCTCATCAGAACTTGCAGCACAGCGGCGAGAATTTCGGTGGCGATCTCTTTTTGCGGGCGCATGGCTCCGCGCGCTTCGTCGTAGCACGGAATGGTCGCCCAATTGGGGCGGCGCGCGAGTTGATCGTACATGGCGGCAGCTTCTTCCAGATGCCGGAGGCTGGCCTCCTGAATATCTTGTTTAACCGCGGTGTAGGTGCGGGCGGATTTGCGGGCCACGAGTTCCTGGGCCTGGCGAGGTGGAACGCGAAGATAGAGGACCAGCGATTCTCGCGGGAGATTGTAAATGTTGTATTCGAGATGCTCGATCCACGTGATGAATGCCGGGCGCTCAGCAGGAGGCACGCGCGCCGTTTGGTGGGCGAGGTTCGAAGCGATATAGCGGTCGGCGAGAACGATTATGCCCTGGTTCAGAGCAGTTTCCAGGTGTGATTTGGCTTCGAAGCGGTCGCCGGCATAGAGGAGAGCGCTGAAATGCGGGTCGACGGTATCGAGTGAGCCGAAATCGCCGTTGAGGAATTGACCGACCATTTTCCCGAACCAGGAATCATATTGGGGGAAACCCGTGGAATAAATGACGTGGCCGCTGGAGACAAGCGCTTTTTCGAGAAGATCGACTTGCGTGCGCTTGCCGCTGCCGTCAATTCCTTCGATGGCGATGAGTTTTCCCGCGTGAGGCATACTGGAAGCCAGTCTAACCGCAGAGTCGCAACGGTGCAACGCCACGCATGCTACGATTTGAATTTGAATATGGCGACGACATCAATTCGAGAAAACCTGGCGCAGGTGCAAGAAAGGATTTCTGTTGCGGCGCAGCGAGCCGGACGAAGGCCTGAAGAGATTACGCTGATTGGAGTTTCGAAGACGCATCCGGCGGAGGCAATTCGCGAGGCGTACGCGGCAGGGCTACGGCACTTTGGAGAGAATCGCGTGCAGGAGTGGGAAGGGAAGCAGAGCGGGATCATGGGATTGCGCGCGACGTGGCACCTGATTGGGCATTTGCAGAGCAATAAGGCGTCAAAGGCGGCGAAACTTTTTGATTGTATCGATTCGGTGGATGATTTTGTTTTGGCGCAGAAGTTGAACAGGGTGCGGGGCGAAACGGAGGGCGTGGCGAAGTTGCGCGTGCTGATTGAAGTGCACATCGCGAGAGAAGAAGCGAAGAGCGGAGCGGGAATCGAGGAGCTTCCCGTGTTGGCGGAGCAAGTCGCGGCGCTGCCACTGCTGGATTTGGTCGGGCTGATGTGCATTCCGCCGTTTGCGGAAAACGCCGAGGAGTCGAGGCCGTTTTTTACGCGGCTGCGCGAATTGCGCGAGGGATTGGAGAAGCGAATCGGGCGCGAGTTGCCGGTGCTGTCGATGGGGATGTCGCATGACTTTGAAGTGGCGATTGAGGAGGGCGCGACGGAAGTGCGCGTGGGAACGGCGCTGTTTGGAACACGAAGTGCTTTGAAGGCTGGGCAATAAATTTCACGGGAGATGAGGATGAAGCTTTTTAGTCCATTACGGCTGCGCGAAATCGAGCTGAAGAACCGGATTGTGATGTCGCCGATGTGCGAATATTCGGCGAAGGAGGGGCATCCGCAGGCGTGGCATCTCGTGCATTTGGGGAGCAGAGCGATTGGCGGGGCGGGTTTGGTTTTTACCGAGGCGACGGCTGTCGAGGCGCGAGGAAGAATTTCTGCCGTGGACACCGGGATTTATGGCGAAGCGCACGTCGCATCCTGGCGGCCAATTGCGGAATTTATTCGGGCGCACGGGGCGGTGCCGGGAGTGCAACTGGCGCATGCGGGAAGGAAAGCCAGTGTCGAAGTTCCGTGGATGGGAGGCAAGCCTGTCGTGCCGAAAGATGGAGGCTGGGAGCCGGTTGGGCCGAGCGCGCTGGCGTTTGACGCGGGCTACAACGTCCCGCGCGAATTGTCAGTGAGCGAGATTGGCGACGTTGTTGGTGCATTCCGCCGAGCGGCGGAACGTGCGCTGGCGGCGGGATTCGAGGTTCTGGAAATTCACGCCGCGCACGGATATTTGATCCACCAGTTTTTGTCGCCGCTTTGCAATGCGCGAACCGACGAGTACGGCGGGACATTTGAGAACCGAATTCGCGTGGCGAAGCAGGTTGTGAGCACGGTGCGCGAAGTTTGGCCGCAGCGGCTGCCGGTTTTTGTGCGCGTGTCGGCGACGGATTGGAAGGAAGGTGGCTGGGATTTGGCGCAGACGATCGCGCTGGCTCGAGAATTGAAGCCACTGGGCGTGGATTTGATCGACGTTTCGAGTGGTGGAGCGGTGCCCGGGGTGAAAATCCCGTTCGGTCCGGGGTATCAAACGGGATTTGCCGAAGCGATTCGCAAGGAAGCGGGGATTGCGACAGGCGCCGTGGGAATGATCACGGAGCCGGTGCAAGCAGAGACGATTTTGGCGACCGAGCAGGCGGATTTGGTTTTTCTTGCGCGCGAATTGCTGCGCGATCCTTACTGGCCGCGGCGAGCGGCGAAGGCGCTGGATGTCAAAATCGAGGCGCCTGAGCAATATCAGCGAGCCTGGTGAGCGCGAATGTTTCCCGAAATTGCGGAGAATGTGGCGGCGGGAAGCGTTTCGTTTGCGGTGCTCGTGCAGCCGCGAGCGAGCAAAAATGAAGTCGCTGGCGAGCGCGCGGGTGCGCTGAAGATTCGGCTTCAGGCTCCGGCGGTGGAAAACAGGGCGAACGAGGCGCTGGTGGAATTTCTCGCGCAGCTTTTGAAAACGCCCAAGTCGGCTGTTAGAATCCTTGCCGGCGAGCGCAGCCGAACAAAACGCGTCGAGATTCACGGCGTGACAAAGCAACAAATCCTGGGGCTCCTGGAGCACGAAGCTTGATCCCTTGCACCTCTGAAACGCGGAGAATAGAAAGGGCGTCTTCTGAATATGAGTGCGGACATCGACGGAATACAGAGTGATTTGCGAGCGGCAAAGGTGGATGGCTGGCTGTTTTATGATTTTCGCGGGCGCGATCCGATTGCACAGGGGATTCTGAAGCTGCCCCCTGGAATGCGCACCCGCCGGTGGTATTACTTTGTTCCGGCGAAAGGGACGCCGCGCAAATTGGTGCACAAGATTGAGACGGAATCGCTGGCGGCATTGCCCGGCGAAACGCTGTTTTATGCCGGGCAGGAAGAATTAAGGAAGAATCTGGGGAAGCTTTTGGGGCGGGCGAAAAATGTGGCGATGCAATATTCACCGAAGAACGCCATACCTTATGTGGCGATGGTGGACGCGGGAACCATTGAGCTGGTACGCAGTTTTGGCGTGAAAGTCGTTAGCTCCGCCGATTTGGTGCAAAGGCATGAGGCGTGTTGGAGCCTGGAACAGCTGGAGTCGCATCTGGCGGCAGGGAAAGTCATCGACCGAGTCGTGCGACAGGCGTTCGAGCTTGCGGCAAAGAATGTTCGCGAGAAGAAGACTTTTACCGAATACGACTTGAAATTGTGGATTCGGAAAGAATTTGAGGTGGCCGGCTTTGCGGAGGAGCAGCAAGGGCCCGACGTAGCCGTCGGGCCGCACGCAAGCGATCCGCACTATGGCCCCACGCCGGAAACAGCTTCGTCCATTCGCGAAGGGGACTTGTTGTTGCTAGATATTTGGGGGAAAACGAAGGCCGCGGGCAGCGTCTATTACGACATCACCTGGGTCGGGTATCTTGGCGCGAAAGTACCGGAGAAGATGGCGAAGATCTTTGGAATTGTGCGCGAGGCGCGGGACAAAGCGATTGCGCTGATTCAAACTAGTATTGCGGCGGGAAAGCAGCTCGAAGGATGGCAGGTGGATCAAGCGGCACGCAAAGTGATCGAAAAGGCGGGTTACGGCAAATACTTTTTCCATCGCACTGGGCATAACATCGGGCAAACGGTGCATGGCAACGGCGTGAACATGGACGGGTTGGAAACGCACGACGTGCGACACTTGATTCCGAAGACGTGCAATTCGATCGAGCCGGGAATTTACTTGCCGGAGTTCGGCATCCGCAGCGAAGTGAATGTCTATATCGGCGAAAAAGAAGCGCGCGTAACAGGGGCAGTGCAGAAGGAGATTTTGGCGTTGCTAGCTTAGACGAGGCCGGCTGCAAGAAGCGAAACCAGTAGGAGAGAAATGGCTGACGATTTGACAACGGGAGCGGCGACGAACACGACTCCCGACGCGACTGGCACCGCGGGTGCGATTTCTGCCGCGGTCGCGCCCGAGCATCAGCAGAAGAGCGAAGTGGTAGCTCTGGCGATCGGTGTAGCCGGATGGCTGGTTCCGGGACTGGGCCATGCGTTGCAAAAGATGTGGGGGCGGGCGGCGGCATGCTTTTTGACCGTAGCAGCGCTGGTCTTTCTCGCCGTTGGGATGCGCGGGAATGTTTTCGGTTCGGAGGGAAGCGACGCGTTCGGAATGCTCGGTTACATAGCCGATCTTGGCACAGGCTCTTTTTATCTGGCTGCGAAAGGGCTGGAAACGGATGGTTCAGATACGGCGCACGCCGAAGGCGATGACGGCACGCGATTTCTCGCCGCCGCGGGCGTGCTGAACCTGCTGGCCGCGCTGCACGCGTACGAAGCGGCGCGGGGGCGGAAGGCGTGATCGCCACGATCGAGTTTCATCTCACCCATTTTCAATCGATGACACTTTTTGCGCTGATTATCTCTATTGCTTTTGGATTTTTGAGCCGACGGCGGACCAGCGAGCGAATAAAGTACATTATCTGGTCATTGATATTGTTCCTGCTGATCGGCGTGGGAATCGGCTGGGCGATGTATCCCTTCTCGAAATAATAGCTCGCGGCAAAAACAGTCCATTTCTGTCGTTCAATTGACAGAAATTTTGCGCGGATGCTATTGTCGATAGGCGGGCCGAGGTAGCTCAGTGGTAGAGCAGCCGATTCGTAATCGGCAGGTCGCGAGTTCAACTCTCGCCCTCGGCTCCAATCTTTTCAGAGGGTTACCCAGTCAGTTTACTCTACCCGTTGCACAATCGTTGCATGTTTCGAATTTTTCGCTGATAGAGTCGAGCGCGGTTGTCTGCGACTCGCTCACCGTCTTTACGTACACATTCATCGTGAGGCCGACATTCGAGTGCCACAAAACGGATTGGATAGTTTTGTCATCGGCCCCAAGCGCGTGCAGGTTCGTTGCGAGGCCGCGCCGGAATGCGTGGCAGCCACGCCAGAGCGGAAGCGATTTAGCGCGCTCGAAAATGTGTCCCTCGGGTGCGTGCTCCTTTTCGGACTTCCGGCAGATCACGCAAGGCGAGAGGGCGAGCCAGATAGTCCGGCGTGAAAAATTGTCGAGATTCAACGACTAGACGTTTCCAGTTTGGAAGATTGGCAAGCCCGGTTGCGCCAGGATTCCCCCGCGCGGGCGACACTGCGGCTCTTGCAATTATCAACAGTGTCTCGGTGAAAGATTTGGATTCTCCCGAAAAGGTGAGACAGGTTCTTCTGATATTGAGCTTGGTTTTTGCCGCCCCCAACAAATCGCGATGGACGCCGAGCGCAGATCAACGGCACCCATGCTTTTACTGGACCATCACAGCAAGACCAATTACGACCAGACGCATGTCAACGATATTGAGAACGTCCGCAACGAAGTTCAGCACAACGCTAGTAGGGGACATCCATGCGAAGTTGTGACTTTGGAGGGTGGAGCTCCTCTCGGCGCAGAGCATACACAGTGGGTGTCCAGCGTACTTCGCTGGACGAATGACATTAAGCCGGGAATGACACGGAAGGAGTTGTTGAAGGTTTTTGCAACGGAGGGAGGCCTCTCAACGCCCTTGGGCAGAACGTAGGTTCTGAAAGGGTGCCCGTACATTAAAGTAGATGTCGAGTTCAAGGCGGTTGGGCGACCAGAGCACGGCAAGGACTTGAGTCCATTGTGATGTAATTTGAGCTTGCGTGACCCTGGCCGAATGTTAGAACTTGAAACGAGATTGATTTGTCTTTCCGAAGGCTGGAGTATGAAGAATCCCACTCGATTCCTGATGCGCGTGCCTGTTCCGTGGGTATACGTGCTGACGTATCTCCTTGGTGTAGCCTTGGAATTTGTACGTCCTACCCCCCGTTCTCCAAACATGGCTCCGGTGAGTACGATCGTCGGAGGGGTGGTATTTGTTGTGGGGGCGGTAATCGCCGGTTGGGGCCTGGTGATATTCCATAAGGCTGGTACCACTACTGTTCCCGGTCAATCATCTGTGAGGCTGGTGACGTGGGGACCATATCGCTTCACCCGAAACCCAATGTATGTAGGCCTTGTCTTGGCCTACCTCGGAGAGGCTGCATTGTTGAAGCAGATGTGGCCAGTCCTTCTTCTACCTCTTACCCTTGTCTACCTCAACTGGACTGTGATCCCTGTCGAAGAAGCAAAGCTAAAAGAAGTCTTCCAAGACGAGTACACGCAGTATCGGTTACGAGTGCGACGCTGGATTTAGGAAATCCTGATACGCCGCGTACCCGGTAACTTGCGTCTGAGAAGCCACTTCTCCGGCAACTGCATTAATCAGGATCTTGGCCATAACTTCCGGATTGGCGACCACTCGCTCAGAAACTCTTCTCTGCATTTCCACAATGACGATAGTAGGATCCCTACATTAATGGAATGGCTGCCCGCAGATACAATATTGGGCACATTCTGTCCCTTTGGCACTAGTAGCCCATAGCTATACACGCTTCCGCCTGCCAGTCTGTTGGCGGTGGCATTTGACTGCGGTGCGCGGCGGAAAGCGGCAGCGGAGCGAGTCGAATCGGGTAGCGAGCTGCCATTCCTTTCCTATTCTTCTTGGTTATTGTCTCTGGAGTTTCTCAACGGGATACGCGTCCATGAGCTTTCTAAAGAGGGCCACGGTGGCTGCTTTCTTCGCGTTCGCACTGCTTTCCGCTATGCGAGCGCAGGCACCGGTCCAGACGTCGACCCAGGCGACAACTCTGCCGCCGGCAAACGATTCTTATTCTGTTCGCGAGCACGCCGCTGCGGGGGACGCGCAGGCGCAGTTCGCCCTCGGGAACGATTATTTTAGCGGCGTCGGCGTTCCTCAAGACTACAGTCAGGCGCTCCTCTGGTTTACCGAGTCCGCGAACCAAGGCTTTGCTCCGGCGCAAAATCAGCTGGGCTACATGTACCAACATAAGTTTGGCGTGCCGCGGGATTACAGGCGAGCCGTAGCCTACTTTCGTTCCGCGGCGAAGCAGGGCTATGCGCTGGGGCAATATAATATGGGCGGCATGTTCGAGGATGGAGTTGGCGTCAAGCGCGATTACAAACAGGCCTTTGAGTGGTACCGCAAAGCGGCGGACCAAAATCTGCCGCAGGCGGAAAAGCAAGTCGCGTTCTTTTACCAGAGCGGATATGGAGTGAAGCAGGATTATGCTCAAGCGCACGCCTGGTATCTCCGCGCGGCGGGACATGGCAACTCCGACGCCGAAAACCAGTTAGGCTTCTTCGCTGAAGAAGGATGGGGCCAGCCGCAGAATTACGCCGAGGCTCTTGCCTGGTTTTACAAAGCCGCGGAGCATGGCAGCAACGACGCTGAGGAAAACATCGGCTATATGTTTCAAAATGGCCTCGGCGTGCAAACCGATTATGCCAAGGCCATGTCTTGGTACGTCGAAGCTGCGGCGCACGGCAACAGCAATGCGGAAAATCAGCTTGGATGGATGTATCAGTTCGGCCGGGGCGTGCAGGAGGACGATGCCAGAGCCGTGACTTGGTACCGCATGTCTGCCGATCTTGGCAATCGACAGGGCGCCAGGAATCTCGACCTTTTCAAAAATGTGCTGGAGATTCGCGGCCCGGGAAATTGGTACGCGGCCAACACCCCCGTCACCGATGCTGCCATCGCCCGCGCTCAGCGCTGGGCAACAATCCAGGATCTGCAGAGCCGCATCGCCGGATTGGAAGGGGATGCGCAAGACCAGGACGATCTTGCCTACCAGCTCGAACACACCGGCAAAGGCAAGAACGACAGGATCACCAAGCTTTTCAATGCGGCCGGGAGCGTTGCCGCCGTCAAATATCATGCCGAGGCGGCAAAGTATCGCGCCGAAGCGGCGGGCCTGCGCGAAGAATTGGCTCAACTCGAAAACCAACCCCAACGGACTGCCAGTCTTCCTACTCCCTAACGTCTTTCCCGCTCGCCTCCCGGAACGCGGTTTCGTACTTTCCCGATAGTGCGCCTCGAACGATTTACGAGATCCTCCCCGTATGACGGGGAAACCAGAAGTAATCTAGGTCAGAAGGCCCATTGTCCAAAATCGCGACTGCATCGGTCCACTTGCCTGTCGGGAAACCGGACATGTTCGATCCAGTACCCAGTTTCGCCGGTGAGCGTTAATCAAGAGTTGAGGTCAATTGGACATTGGGAAATCATGTGCGTTGCAACGATTATTTTCAAATGACTGGCTGTGATGCGGAGCACGTCCATTGAAGACTTCCGTTGTAACCGCGCGTGAGAAAGGTTCCTTTCATCCGTTTGAGCTCAGAATAGGCGTGAGACGCACGCCCTTGATTGTCTTTGCCGCTGTAATCCCACTTGATAAATTCAGAAGTGAGCTTTGCAGCGACAGGAGAATCCGGTGAGCCAAAATGGAGCCACGCGGTACCTGCTCTTTCGTCAATCGTGAGTTGAAAAGCCATGTTTCGGTCGGATACGGGCACCATTCTGCAAGTGAGTTCCTTGGCGATTCTGCGGCTCATTGTTTGGGGGGCGGGAAGCCATGCTGTGGAGGGCTTGTGGTTGTTGCTCGTTTCGCTCGCGCCCACCCAATCTGTGGTAGTCTCCAGGGTGACGGCCTGGATTGTGAACATAAGATCGTGAATACAACCAGCAACTAGACTCTCGGAGTAGGGCGGCAGCTTGGAACCATCATCAGTCCGGGTGCTCGTGATAGAGGATTACGAACCGTTTCGTCGCTTCATCTGTTCAACGCTGAGGAAAAGGTCCGGATTGCAGATCGTCGGGGAAACCGCGGACGGATTGGAAGCGGTTCAAAAAGCCGAAAAACTTCAACCGGACTTAGTTGTGCTCGACATTGGACTTCCATCGCTGAATGGAATCGAAGCAGCTCGAAGAATCCGCAAGCTCTCTCCCGAATCCAAGATATTAATTGTAAGCCAAGAATCTTCTGGCGATGTGGTGCAGGAAGCTCTAGCCTCGGGTGCATTGGGCTACGTGGTTAAGACGTGCGCTGGTAGCGAACTGTTAGCGGCCGTGGGAGCGGTCCTCGGGGACGAGCAGTATATCAGTAGCGGATTATCGGGTCACCTTTTCGCCAACGCGACGGACCCGCAAGCTTCCCGATTTCGTACACAACCAGGTTCTCCCATCGCCGGCACTGAGAAAAAGGTAATCGCTCGCAACCACGAGGTTGAGTTCTATTCTGATGATGCATCCTTTCTTGCTGGTCTGACCCGCTTTGTCGAAACCGCTCTAGAAGCCGGAAGTAAAGTTATCGTGGTCGCGACCGAGCCACACCGAAACGGTCTTCTCCAGGGATTGCAGGCACGTGGCGTGAATACTGCTGCTGCTGCTCAGCAAGAGCACTTTCTCCTTTTGGATGCCGCCGAGGTTCTCTCAAAATTCATGGAAAATGCGGGACCTAGCCGCGAGCGATTCCTGTCCACCGTTGCTCCGCTGATTCGCGGCGCTGAGATTAAGCACAAGAGAGTTGTTGTGTTCGGGGAAGCAGTTGGGGTTCTTTGTGCTGATGGCAGAACGCAAGCCGCCATTGAACTTGAACAGCTGTGGAATGAACTTGCTCAAACACACTCTTTTCGCCTGCGCTGCGCGTACCCAATGACCGAAGAACTCAAAGGGAAGTCATATGCAGCGATATGCGCGGAGCACTCCGCTATCGTATCCGGTTAAGCATGATCTACCCATCTGCAAACAGGTCGATCTTTAGCCGGCTGCACGCATCACGCTTGCTGAGCGCAAAGGCACGCTAGCGTGGACTGTAGTGCCTTTTTCGGGTTGCGAATCGACTGAAAATGTTCCATTCACTAATCTTAAGCGCTGTTCCATTCTGATCAGACCAAGCCCTCGGCCTCTCCTTGCCGCTTCGAGGTCAAAACCAGCGCCGGAGTCGCTAACCGTAAGATGAATCTCATCATCGGACCACAATTGCACGCAGAACTTCTCTGCCCCGCTGTGCTTTATCCCGTTGTGCAACGCTTCCTGTAGAACACGGAAGAGGCAAATAGAAACTCCCGGCTGCACAAGGCTGGGGAGCCCGCGGCTCCTGAAGTCAATCTCCACTTTCTTCCGCTCTCCGAACTCTTCGCAGAAGATTCTCATAACCGCAGCGACACCGAGATACTCTAGTCTCGGAGAGTACAACTCGTGCGCCGAAGCTTTGACGTCGTTCAAAATCTCCAAGGTTTGCTTCCGTACTGCGTCCATGCGGCCGAGAAGCTCGATAGTCCGATTGGGGAGGTCGTTCTTGAGTTGGTCGATCCCAATTGCCAATAAAGCAAGACGCTGGCCGACGTCTTCGTGAAGATCTTTCGCGATCCGGTTACGTTCCCGTTCTTCTGCCTCGATTACTCTGCGGTTCATGAGGGAAAGGTTCTCTTCCGCCCGCTTGCGCTCGGTGATGTCCGCCACCATACCTATCATCCGCAGCATCCTGCCTTTCTCGTCGAAGAAGGCTCTCGCGTTTTTCTCCAACCAAAGCGGCGAACCACCGGGACGCAACACGCGGTAACTAATCCGGCTAGTCGGGTTGTCGGGAGTGAGTTGGTCAGCCAAACCGACAAACAGTGCGCGGTCGTCTGGATGGACGCTAGCTAAGAGTTGCTGACGAGTAAGCTGCTTCGGCTCATCCTTCGAGCCGAGAACATTCATCCATTCCTCTGATCGTACAACCATGTCCGTTGGAACGTCCCATTCGTATGCATACATCTTTCCTGCCAGAGCCGCGAGGCGTAGCCGTGCTTCGCTCTGGCGCAGCGCCTCTTCCGCTCGCTTGCGCTCCGTAATGTCACTCACCATCGCAAGCGCCCCTTCAAACTCTCCATCTTCCTTGAAGAACGGGATTGCTGCCATTCGTACCCACAATTCCGAACCGTCCTTTTGCCGGAGCCGCTCCTCAAACTGTTCACGTACTCCTTGCTGTCGGTGCTCTAAGATTTGCTTCTTGTACTCAACATCCTCTGGAAAGTAAGAGTCGAATACACTCCGCCCAACCATCTCTCCCGGTTCGTAGCCCAGCATCTCCGCCATCTGCCGATTCACAAAGGCAGTCTGAAGTTTCGAATCGAGGAGCCACACTCCTTCGTTTGTAGTCTCGACGATCCTGCGATACCTCTTTTCGGTTTCTCGGACTGCGTCCTCTGCCTGCTTGCGGTCGGTGATATCCAGCGATACTCCCAGCATCCGCTCGGGATCACCGTTTGTTGAGTAGTAGAATTTCCCCCGCGCTGCCAGCCACCGAACCGTCCCGTCAGGCCTCACGATGCGAAACTCTGCCTCGTACAGCTTCCGGTTTTGCCTCGCATCCGCGATCGCTTCCGAGACTCTAGTTCGGTCATCCGGATGTACGTAACGAAAGAAAGCCTCCCTAGTTGTCACGTGAGGATCGGAAGCGATTCCGAAGATAGCTTGAAGGTCGCCGAACAAAACATCCCGTCCGCTCTTGACGTCAAAGTCCCACCCTGCCGATGCGCTCGCTTCCATTGCCAGACGTAGCCTGTCGTTGGCTAAACCAAAATGGAAATCCAGTTCACGTCTGGCGAGGTACTCCTTTATATAGGCGGCACTCGCCAGACACACAATCGCGCCCATGGTGACAAGCACACGGAGCGTGCGCAGACCACTGCTCTCATTCCGTTGGAACAGCTCCCAGACAAACGGGATAGAGATCATCACAACTACGAGCATTGCCCATATCGACCCTCGTGAGCTTTCGCCGCTATCGAATCGCGTTGCCGTTGTTTCTAGTTCCAGCTCCTGCTGTGCGCGTAGCGGCACCCATACAAACCAGCAAACAGAAGCAGTGAGGCCTAGACCATATAGCTTGCCGTTGAGGTATCCACCCGAGTCAATTGCGAGGTTGGCGACTGCGGAACTTAGGGTGTATAGGATGGAGGCGCCCAACAGATGAAGATAGATTGACTTCCAAGGAGGCCGCGCGCGAAGAGTCAAGATACCGACAGCCAAGACCAGCGCCAGATTCTCTAACAGGTAAAGAATGTCAAAACGCACGCCGTAGCTAGAAGATATAGCGCTCGACGAGAACAAGTACTGATATGGGAGAATAAAATAACCATAAAGGAAGCCCCAGAAAAACAATAAGAGAAGCGTGTTCAAGATCGCGCGGTATGGCTTGCGATCGAATACGTTCCGATGTGGGAAGGTTGCCACGGCTGCCATGAGCAGTACGATGTGCAAGAACAGAACCGGATCGACGATCGAATTGTCGGGCGCATCCATATGCCGACCAAGCTCGTAGTACAGGTTAAGGCTCTGATTTAGCGACCAGAGGCCATAGGCAATTGCGAGGAGCACCCAAAACGGACGGCCCCCAAGTGTTTGCCGTGTTCCGTTGCGGATGGCGAAACCAGTCGCCAACAGCAGGAGGAGGAAGTAACTGATCCCGCTGTAGGAAACGAGGAAGGAGCCCGGCTTCACGGCGAGCGAAAGGACGGCCTTGATCACTACGATTCCCAGTAGCGCCGCTGGCCAAGAAGCAAATCTTAGCTTCGTTCCGAGATTCGACGAGAATGGTTTGGTCATGATTCCCGAAGACTGCTAATAAAACCGCCGATCAAATGCACAACGAAATCCAATTTAAAAGGTTTACCCGGCAGCCCGCATGCAATCGTCTGGGGAACTGAGAGGCACGCGAGCGTGGATGGTGGTACCACGCTTCCGTTGCGAGTCGATTGAAAGTGTTCCCTTCACCAGCTTGAGTCGCTCCTCCATGCTGATTAGACCAAGACCCCGGCTCTCCTTTGCTGCTTCGCGGTCAAAGCCCGCGCCGGAATCCTTCACCGTCAGATGAATCTCTTCCGACGTTCCCCACAATCGGACTTCGAAGTGCCGTCCTCCACTGTGTTTCGCAGAATTGTGGAGGGCTTCTTGCAGAACTCTGAAGAGGCACAGAGAAATGTCCGGCGACAAGGGGCTGGGCAAATCATCGACTTTGAAGTCAATCCCCATTTTTTGCTGATCGGCGAATTCTTGGCAGAAGCCTCTCATGGCCCCAGCAATACCCAAATATTGCAGCTTTGCGGAATGCAACTCGTGCGATAAGGATTGAATATCGGTGGCTATCTCCGAAATCTGCTTCTCGAATTCGCCCACGCGGCTGCGGACATCGGGCAAAGTGAGAGTGTCTTCGCGGAGTTGCTGCAGCTGGATGGCCAACAGGGCGAGGCGTTGACCGATGTCGTCGTGAAGCTCTCTGCCAATCCGGCTAAGTTCCTGCTCTTGGGCTTCAATCAGCTTTCTGCTCATACCTAAGAGTGCCTCTTCAGCTTGCTTGCGGTGGGTAATGTCTTCCGAAAAGATAAGAATCCCTCCCGGCACCCCGTCGAGATTCTGCCAAGGGCGAATCTCCCATCGGCTCCAATTGGTGCCGCTCTCGCGATCCCAATGGTCTTCCTCGGCTCGCAACGTTTCTCCAGCAAGACCGCGCCGATGAATTTGTTTCCACCGTTCGGGAAGGTCAGGGAAAAGTTCGTAGTGCGAACGCCCCAGTATTTGTGAACCTTCGAGAGAATAATCGGCACACCAGCGGTCGCTCACCTGGAGATAGCGCATGTCACGGTCGAGCATCGCCACGGCGACTGGCACATGTTTGACGAAGATTTTCAGCAATTCCTCCCGCGATTGCAGTAATACCGCTTGCGCTCGCAGGGTGCGGTTCACTTCCAAACGCGCCTCTTCTGCCAGCTTTCGCTCGGTGATGTCACGGGCTATTCCAGAAAGGCCTACAGCTCTGCCAGTTGAATCCTTGATTGGCGAAATAGTCAGAGATACGTTAATTCTTTTCCCCGTTTTGGTAACACGAACCGTTTCAAAATGCTCGATGCGATCCCCCGATTTCAAAGTTTCAAGAATCTTGTTCTCCTCATCCGGTAGCTCAGGCGGGACAAGCATGCTAATCGGCTGGCCTACAGCTTCAGCCTCCGTGTATCCGTAAATCTTCTGCGCACCTGTGTTCCAACTTACGATGATTCCATCCAAAGTCCCCGAAGCAATCGCATCGTCAGAAGATTCGATGACTGCGGCATGCCTGAACCGCGCTTCCTCTGCCTTCTTCTTGTCCGTGATGTCCTCCACCATCGCAAGTACGAGCGGAGCTGGAGTACTCTTCAATAGAGAGATGCTTAAGCTTCCCCAGACCAAGGAACCATCTCGCCGAAAATAGCGTTTCTCTAGTTGGTAATGATCGATTGAACCCGCACGCAATTGCTGAAAAAGCGCCCAATCCTTCTCCGCATCTTCACGAGGAGAGAAATCGACACAGTGCTTGTTGTGCAGTTCCTCTTCGCTAAAACCTAAGAATGAACAAAAGGCAGGATTTACGAAGAGAGGCTGCCCCTCTAGGTTTTCCACGGCAATCCCAATGGGACTCGCGTTGAACACGTCACGGAAGAGCTGAGTATCTGGCGTCACCGATTGTGCTGCATCTGCCATAGCCGAAAGGTATACAGCACTCGTACCTGACACTGCAAGCAGAGTTCGCCACCACCAGTCGTCGCCAGTAGCCTTAAATTCCTGTGGCATGTTGGCGCGAGAGAATAGAGATGGGTGTGGGCAGGCGGAAAGTAGCGCTGCGTTTTGTCCGCCGCCGGCGCTTCTGGCATGATCCCGACGTGACATTCCCGAAACAAACTATTAACTGCAAATAAATATAATTGTACATTGACGACAAAGGGCGTTCGCTGTAACTTGATTTCCAACTGCGGCGGTCAACCTGCCTGACGCCGCCACTTCCCATCGGAGGTCAAAATCATGTTGCAGCCTGGTGCAGTTCGTGCCCACATTAAAAAGGGCCATTCACAAGCGCATCCCGGTGTGAGTGCGCTCAATCCCCTTACGCATCGAAACACGGGCTATCAGCCATTGCCCAAGCCACTCGGCTTTCCTCCGTACCACTACGCGTTGAGCGACCATTTTCAGGATGTCGCGAAGCATATCAGCTCTTCCAACAAGATGATCCTCCATGTATTGGGCGACTCCGGTGGCGTTCAGGACGGCGAATTTCAATCCAACGTCGCCGACCGGATGATCGATTCCTTGGGCAGCGCCAATGGCGCGAATACGCCGCAGTTCTGCTATCACGTCGGCGACGTGGTGTACTTCACCGGCGAGCACGACGAATACTACGCGCAGTTCTACGAGCCTTATGAACGCTACACCGCCCCGATTTTTGCGATTCCGGGCAATCATGACGGGGAAGTGGACGATCCAACGGCGCAGACCTCGCTGGACGGATGGGTCGCCTACTTCATGCAGGCCAATCCCGACGTCGATCCCATCTCGAAGGATGCGCCTCGCGTGGGCTTGAATCTTCCGAATCCCTATTGGACGTTGCTTACGCCGTTCGCGACATTCGTCGGCATGTACACGAACGTCCCCGAGCACGGCTCGATTGACTCGATTCAGCAGCAATGGCTGACCAACGAGTTCGCGACGGCGCCCAAGAATCTCCCGCTTATCCTCGCGCTGCACCACCCGATCTACTCATTCGATATTTTTCACAGCGGGAGCTCGAAGATGGCCGATGTGCTCGAGAATGCCATTCGGGATACCGGGAGAGTCCCGAACCTCGTTCTCACCGGGCATGTCCACGATTATCAGCGCGTCGAGCAGTCGATTGCGCCGGATGGACCCACGCCCTTTCTCGTCGTTGGAAATGGCGGTTACCACAATCTGCATCAAATCCATTCGCCGAATGGAACCGTCGCTGCGGACACGAAAGCCAAACTGGTGTACGGAAGAGTAGTTTGGGGTTACCTCACGCTGACGATCGATAAGAAAAATATCAGCGGCGAGACCACGGAAATAGATAGGACTGGCAAAGTGACGGTGGGAGACACCTTTTCTTATCCTGCCAAGCCGGTCTTCCTCGAAGATCCCAAGAGCGTGCCAACGTTGTAATAGAGCGCCGCGAACGAAATACGTGGCGTGGCTATTGCTGAGCTACCAGTTGAACATGGTGCCGTCCAATTTTCTGTTTACCGGCAAGTACGCGCGCTCGTAGGAAAATTGTGCCGCTAGCTTTTCGTCATAGTCCACGCCCAGGCCAGGGCCGTCTCCCGGATGCAGGTAGCCGTCGCTGAAGGAATACGTGTGCGGAAACACTTCGTCGGTTTCCTTGGTGTGTAGCATGTATTCCTGTAAGCCGAAATTATTAACGGAAATGTCGAAGTGCAGCGCAGCGGCTAGAGACACCGGTGACAAATCCGTGGCGCCGTGGCAGGCGGTTAGGACGTGATACATTTCGGCGAGATGAGCGACTTTTTTCAGGTGGGTGATTCCACCGCTATGGACCGTGGCCATGCGGATGTAGTCGATTAACTGCTCGCTGATGACCGTGCGCGCGTCCCAAATCGTGTTGAAGACTTCGCCGAGAGCGAGCGGCGTGGTGGTGTGCTGGCGGACGATGCGAAAGCCTTCCTGAAGCTCTGCGGTGACAGCATCTTCGAGCCAGAAAAGGTGGTAAGGTTCGAGGCTTCTGCCGAGACGAGCGGCTTCGATCGGCGTCAGGCGATGATGCGCGTCGTGCAGCAAGTGAACATCGTCGCCAAACTTAAGGCGCAGTCGTTCGAACAGTTTCGGCACATGCAGCAAATATTTTTCGGTGGACCAGACATTTTCTGGAGGCAAGCCCTTTTCAGCGGGCTCGTAATAGAACTTATCTTTCGCGACGCCGTACGTTGACGGAATGCCCGGAATTCCCGATTGCGCGCGAATGGCGCGATAGCCCATGGCCGCGTATTTGCCGACTTCATCGATGGTTTCTTCGATGTCGCGGCCATTGGCGTGTCCGTAGACCATGACGCCGGTGCGGCTCTTTCCCCCGAGCAGATTGTAGACTGGCGTGTTGAGGGTTTTGCCCTTGATGTCCCAGAGCGCGACGTCGATCGCGCCAATCGCGGCCATGGTCACGGGTCCGCGCCGCCAGTAAGCGCCGCGATAAAAATATTGCCAGATGTCCTCGGACTGAAAAGGATCGCGGCCGATCAGGCACGGAATCAGATGATCGGAGAGATAGGAAGCGACTGCCAGTTCGCGGCCGTTCAGCGTTGCGTCGCCGAGGCCGTAGATTCCTTGATCGGTGTAGACCTTCAGCGTGACGAAATTTCTACCCGGCGACGTGATCAGCACTTTTGCATCGGTAATCTTCACCCATCCTCCTCAGGTCTTACTCGCTGTTGCTTGAGAACCAGAATTTGTTAGCGGTGCGTGCGCGGATTCCGCCGAGGCTGCGGCCAGAGTCGCGGGGCTTAGCAAAGTTGCGGATTGGTGGTCGAGATAGATCGAGACATTGGCGTGCGTGCGCAGAATCGACGCCGGTGCTGAAGGACTGATGGGCCCCTCGAGGCACGCCTTGACTGCCTGGGCTTTGCGCGCCTCGGGAACGACTGAGATGATCTCTTTTGCTTTCAGAATTTGGCGCACGGACATCGAGAGCGCTCGTTCAGGAACTTCTGAGAGCTGAGCGAACCAACCTTCGCCGATTTGTTGCCGTCGACACGCTTCATTCAGGTTCACGAGGATGTAGGGATCGCTTGTGTCGAAATCCGCGGGAGGATCGTTGAATGCCAGATGGCCGTTTTCGCCGATGCCCACAAACGCAACTTCAATGGGAGCCGCACTTAGGGCAGCTCCCGCACCGCGGATTACCTCGGCGGGGTTAGCCGCGCCATTCAGTGCATGATAGCGGACGATTCCCGTTTTCGCGACCAAGCGTTCCTGAATATATTTCGAGAAGCTGGCGGGGTGATTCATCGGGAGTCCGATATATTCGTCCAGTTGGAACAACTCCACTTTTTGCCATTCGA
>JBARBE010000166.1:0-2157 GCA_049792735.1 Candidatus Acidiferrum sp. | reverse complement strand
ACGGATGCCGTAGCTGCTCTCTCGCTGCGCCTTACGCCGGAAGAGGTTGCGTCGCTCGAGGAGCCGTACACGCCTCATCCGGTGCTTGGCTTCAGTTGATGCCGCCTCTGGAACTCCTGACAAGGTGCTCGGGAAAGATATCGGCTAGTCCTGATAGTTTGGATATTTTAGCCGCAGCTTTTCAAAAGCTGGCGACGAGGAACCATGCTTTAAGTGAAAGTGCAGTACCCGGCGCTCATTTCCGGATGGCTGGGGGTTTTCACTTAAGATGGATTCCACATCACTGCGATTTTGAATTCTGTCGAGTTTGAACGAGGCTCTTCTACCCGTTGGTGCCAGTCGAACTACGACATATTCGCTCGCTTGATACGCGGTCCTGGCGTCCGCTGAATAAATAATTTCATTTCCTCGAAAATTTTTATAACGAATCCGCAGCAAATAGTCGTTCGGATCGGCTTTCCCTTTTAGATACGGAAAGACCTCGCTGGCAGTTTTTCCCGTAACTCGGGTCTGCCGGAAAGCCTCGGCATATTCAGAATCATATTTCTCGCAGGACGGGTTCACGCATTTGACTTTCCAAAGCGATTTCTTCGCGCCCCATGTGCCGCATTTCGGGCATTTGACGCCGTCGTCAAACTGGGCCATCCTCCGCCTCCTGCAAAACAGTTTCCAGGGAAACGGCTAAAGTAACGTATGCAAATCTTCAGATTTGCATACTTCAATACGGCCCCTCGACAGGTGGCGACTCTCTCCCACGAGTTCCTCTTGCGAGGCTTGGTTCGCCACTGCTTCGGAGCTTGGAGAGAAAGCTGCGGATCCCGCAGAATGCGGGCGCAGCCTGGCAGCCGTCTCCCTGGAACTTTTCTGCGTCTGGTAGCTCTTCCAGACAAAAAATGGTGCCGCAACCTGGCCATGCCGGATTTGGCGCCGCCGGTGAACTAGCGAAGGCAATCCCATCGCGCGGAGGCTACGGAAGGGCATCCGCCGGAAATGCGATTTGCGGTGCCCACCCTGAAAAGAAATCGAAAGTACTTCTTCGGCGAGCCAGCGATCGAGAAGCCGAAGCTGGGCTTCGTCGCTAACGTGCTTTAGATAGTAATCGACAATGGCCACGTTGCGCACGCTGCGGTCCAGCGCCTGCCGCGCCGTGGCGATAGCGAACTCAGCTCGCTTGCGCGAATCGTGAATGCGCGCGAGCTTGGCTCGTTTGCGCCGGAGGGCAAAACGAAAAACGTTGCAGATTTTGCGGCATTTGTCGCGGGAAAGACGGACCGCGCCATCCGCGCAGAATTCCAGTCCAAGATGCCGAATGCGCGAAACGGTGGCAAAACCACCCACGGAGCCTCCCTGGCGAGAAAGAAATACATTTTTCTCGTGGCTCGCTTTGCTTTGCAGTTTCAGGTCACTCAACGTTTCCTGGAACTGAGCACTCGCTGTTTCTATGGTTTCCAGATTGCCCGAAAGCAGAAGCAAATCATCCGCATAGCGGAAGTAGCGCAACCCGTGCAGCGCATCGAGCCTGCGGTCCAGCGGGGTGAGATACATGTTGGCAAAGAAGCACGCTATTGGCGTTCCGAACGCGATGCCTTGCTCCGCGCGGAGCGTCCGTCCCTCCTCTTGGTAAGGAAAGCGCACCCGTTCTTCGAGCAGCCGGAACAAATAATCGTCAGGTTCGATAAGCTCCGCCAATTGCGCCAAAAGCAGAGGGTGATCGACTGACGGAAAGTAATTTGCAATGTCGCGTTTCACTGCAAACAGAGGAGTTTCTGTGGTTGCGAGGAGCTTTGCAATTCTTCGCTGGCAGCGGTCCAAACCAAATCCGCGCAATCGATACGCATAACAATTCGGTGAAAACCATTGGTGTAACCGCGCACTCAAGAGCCTGTAAATGAGCAAATCGACTAGCCGTTCTTCCCAGGGATAGATGTAGAGTGTTCGGCGCTTGCCACGAAAGTTACGGTGCAAAGCGACTGCGGGTCGAAACGAAAATGCTTCCTGCGCCAGCGCCCGGTGAATGTTTGCAAGGTTGTGCAGGCCGGAGCGCGCAAAATCGTACAGATCTCGATTGTCCGTCGAAGCAAAGAGCGCCTTGCGCCAGGAGAAGAGAGGCTTGGTATAAATCCGAACCGCAGCTTTGTAAAGTTCAGCCTCGCGATA
>JBARBE010000165.1:0-2569 GCA_049792735.1 Candidatus Acidiferrum sp. | reverse complement strand
ATGGGAAAGGGATTGCGGCAATTCCTGCGTGTCGAGGTGCACGCACGGGGTGGTCGATGACGGATCAGGCGGATTCTGACGGGCCAGGGGAGGGAGGAGAGCGCGTCGCCTGGCTGCTAAGGTTGGCTTGAAGCCTGGGCGAACCCTTCTACAGCAAGAAAGAGCGGAGGCGGCAAGGCTGGGACGTGGGCGAAACATGGTGAATAGTACCACGATTTCCGATTACTGTCAAGGCATAGTACTGCGGTGGAATGATTCGAACGTGAGACGGGAAAGTGGAATGGATAGAAGGAGTTGGGGGGAAATTGCGAGTTTGGTGAGACGGATTTGGGGAGTGACTGGCGGCTCGTGAAAATCTGGCTGGGGCGCGCGCTTGTCACGAATGACTTTGGGGTGCATACTAGCGTGAGTTTATTTATTTACGCCATCATGAAAAGCGCAGAATGAAAACAGAGAGCAAGCTCGCGAGGCAGAAAAAAGCGGCCAGAGAGGTAGCGGAGATTCTGTATGCCTCGTTGCAACAGTTCTCCGAAGAAGAGCAGAAGCAAAGGATGAAGGAAATTCACAAGATTGCGATGAAAGCGGGCTCTAAGCCGAATAGAAGGACTTCCAGGCGTTCTTCCACTCAAGGGAATTCTCGCGTATCCCGGCCTGCCTCAGGACTTCGGTAAATGCACGCGCATCTTTAGCTCTAATTGCCCTCAGGCCATCTGCTGCCAATTTCCGTTTTTTGCGTTCTTCAGCGCTGTTTTTTGGGCCGCGGCGACTTCCCTTGCGTTTTTCCTCTTGGATTACGTCGAGGATCTCACGATCGACACTGGTGCCTTCTTCTTTCTCGCCCTCGATGTCCTTTTTTGGTTCTTCGGGCATGGCACGGTGTGCCGATACGATAGCTTGACTTTGTCATTGAGTAAAGCTACATGCCGAACATGGAGTTGACGCCGGCGCGCGGGGGTTGTTGCCCGGAAGGTTGGGCCGGGGCGCCGGGCTGTTGAGCGGCAGGCTGGCCGGGGGCGGGCGCTGAAGCGGCTGCGGCGGCCAGGGCTTGGGGAGTTGCGGCGCTTGGGGCGGCTGTTGGTTGGGTGGGGAGCTGCTGGAGGTAGATTAGATCGCGGGGCTCTTCGGTACCGGGTTGGACGGGCGTGGATGGCAAACTGAGTTGATGCTCGAGGGCGGTGGCGATGCGGTGCAACTGCCAGATGAGCTTTTCGAGGTCTTTGGAGCGAGCGAGTTTCAGGTTGCGGTCCCAGAGAAAGCGGATGGCCAGGACAAAGAGAATGGGGAGGCCGATGGCAAGCGTGGCGAGTACGATGCTTTGGAATATCGAGTCAAGGGATGGCAGGGATTGGGTCATTGGGGCCTCCAGTTGCGGGGTGCAGTGGGAAGGATACCGCAGGGCGGGGGTGGTGACAAATGAAGCCGCGAAGTGGGGCAGTGTCCTAATTTCACTTGCATCTTCTCGCCTCGGCGATCAAAAGACGAAATCGAATCGCAGGTATGAGTGGTGCGCTGAAAAGCGAGAGCCTTTTCCGCGTCATAATTCGCAAAAGCGGGAGCAGGGCTCCCGCACTCCAAGTTAGAACTCCGCCGGAACTGGATAGTGGGTGGTGAATAGTGAGTAGGGGGAATCAGGAGACGTGGAGGGCGGCGGGGGCATGGCGGGCGCGGCGGGGCTTGATGAGAATTTCGACATCCTGATCGAGGGCGACGAGGAAGCGTAGAAGCCGTTCGACGGAGAATTGGCGGAACTCGCCGCGCAACATTTTGGAGACGTCTGGCTGTTTGATGCCGAGGAGCGCGGCGGCTTGAGACTGTTTGAGGTGCCGGCTCTTTAGGATGGAGTCGATCTTGAAGACGAGTTGCGCTTTAATGAGGTGCTCTTCGGCATTGGGGATGCCAAGGTCTTTGAAGACGTTTCCGCTTCCGACTTCGTACCGGTGCTTTTTCACGGTTCCCTCTCTCGGGCGATCTGTTCAGCCTGGGCCAGCCGACGCCGGATTAGCTCCATGTCTCGACGTGGAGTCTCGCGGCCCGATTTGGACTTCTTCTGAAATGCGTGTAGCACATAAACTGCCTCGGCATAACGAAGGGTGTAGACAGCACGAAAAGTGTCGCCGCGAAAATCCTTGACGACTTCCAGGACGCCAGCGCTGCCGAACCCACTCAAGACTTTGGCCGTAGCATGTTTTCCACCCCGCTGGGCGAGGTAAAGGGCGTAGCCGATGTGGTCCTGAACCGGGTCCGGAAATCCGCGCAAATCATCTCGGCTCGACCCTACCCAGATGACGGGCTTTAAGACGGGTTCCTCGTCCATAAGGGGATTCCAAGTATAGTGATATCACTATATTTTTGTCAACTGAAGGATGTGCGGGAAGCGGAGTTGACGCGTGAAGTGAGCGGGAGCTGAGTAGAGAGGCCAAAACTTAGCCCATGAAAACGGGGTTGTGGCACACGTGCTTGTCACGAATAAATTTGGGGTGCATACTTACGAGAGATAATTTAGGCTGATGTGGCAGGAACAAAATGAAAACAGAAAGCAAGCTCGCGAGGCAGAAGAGAGCCGCAAGAG
>JBARBE010000164.1:0-1826 GCA_049792735.1 Candidatus Acidiferrum sp. | reverse complement strand
CTCGATGCCCACGCCGAAGCTCACACGGCGCACGGTGAACGTGGCGCCGGATGCCCGGCCTTTCTTGGAGATCACGACCCCTTCGAACGCCTGGAGGCGCTCCTTTTCCTTCTCGCCCTCGCCTTCCGTCAGGCGGACGTTGACGCGCACCGTGTCGCCGGGGCGAAATTCGGGGAGGTCTTTGCGCAGTTGCGCTTCATGGAGTTTAGCTATAACCGGATTCATGTTCGTATTCCCTGCAGACCCACTCAGGCGGGGCCAGCTCTTCAAAAGCAAACCCCAATTATAGCCAAATGTTCACAATTTACCTAGCGCAATCGACGATAGATGGCCGAGTGAGTGAGGATTTTCGAGTTACGAACCGATGCAAGCCGCCACCTACGCCGGGGCGGCCGCAGAAACGCTTCGGCGAATGACAGTGTCCGCGAAGCGCTCCATTTCTTCGAGTTGCGGGCTGAATTGCAGCAGGACCAGATCAACGCCTGCGGCTTCGAATTGCGCGAGCCGTTCTGAAACCTGCTCTGGCGTGCCTACCAAGCCCGAACGCAGTCCCCGGTTCGAAACAGAATAGTCTTCATGCGAAACGCGCTGTTCGAGCTGCGTTCCCGCGAGCCATTGCTGGTAATTGGTATAGCCCGCGGCGGACTGTTGAACGTCCGTGATGCGCTTGAGTTCGTCCTGAGCCTCACGTTCGGTTTCCCGCACAATCGCGTAGCCTGCGACTCCGAACTTCAGCGGCGGCAGATTGTGGCGCGAGCGCCGTTCGCGCAAGTCCGCGATTTTTTCGGCGACGCGTTCCGGCGGATCGCCGTGCATCAAATAGGCATCGCACTTCTCCGCAATGAGATCTTTCGCCGCGGGCGATTCGCCGCCCGCATAAAGCGTTGGATGCGGCTGAGCGACGGGTTTTGGTTCGAGCACATTGTCTTCCACGCGGTAATACGTTCCCGCGTAAGAAAAATGATCGCGCGACCAGACCCCATGCAGCACGTCCAGCCATTCGCTGGTGCGCGCGTAGCGTTCGTCATGATGTTCGAAGCCAACGCCGTACTTCTTCGCCTCATCTGCCCACCAGGACGACACGACATTCAGCGTAAGCCGGCCGCCGCTGATGTGATCGATGTTCGCAGCTTGTTTGGCGAGGAGCGCAGGCAGATGAAAGGTCGGCCGCACGGCGACCATAAGCTCGAGCCGCTCGGTCACCGCAGCCAGCGCAGCCGCCGTCGACCAAGCATCGAGCGACGGAGCTTCGACGCCCTTGATGTCATTCAGATTCAGCTCGGCAATGAGCGTGAGGTCGTAGCCAATCTGTTCGCTGCGCTGCGCAAGCCTTTTCACGTACGGCCAGCTGGCCTCCATGTTTTCGTCCGGTACGTTGCGCAGCCAGCCGCCAAAAACGGGGAGCCAATAACCGTATCTCATCGGATGCTCCCGGTGGAAACCAAACCGCCGCTACGAGTGGCTTCGTGAATCCGCGCTTCGCTGATCAGATAATCCGCAAGCCTGGCGTAAGGATTGAAGCCAATCATGCGTTCCGGGTCCGAAACGAAATTCGAGAGCGCATTGATGTCGTAATAGAGCAGCCGCCCGGTGCGGTCTTCGATGACGTACTCGATGCCGCCGACTTCGATGCCCGCAATTTCCATGATGCGCTCGACGTCGTCGATAATTTGCCTCGGCGGCTCGTAAGCTTCGACAGTCAGGCCCGACTTAGGCGCGTCCACCGGGCAAGCCAAGCGCGTCAGCTCTTCGCCCTTCGTGTTCTTGCAAATGTCCGCTGGGCAGAGGTCAAACGTGTCGCCGGTGATGTGAATCTGAATCGCGTA
>JBARBE010000163.1:0-6363 GCA_049792735.1 Candidatus Acidiferrum sp. | reverse complement strand
GAGGATGTGCAGCGGCGCGATTTCACGATCAATGGTTTGCTGATGCGGCATGACAGCGGCGAGATCCTGGATTTTGTGGACGGCCAGGCAGATTTGAAAGCCGGCGTGATCCGCGCGATTGGAGAGCCGGATCGAAGATTTGCGGAAGACAAGCTGCGCATGATGCGCGCGGTACGATTCGCCGCGCGATTTGGTTTTGACATCGAACACAAAACGTTTGCGTCTATTCGCAAGCACGCCGGCGCAATCACGGATGTTTCTGCCGAGCGAATCCGCGAGGAGCTCACTAAGCTTTTGACGGAAGGGGCGGCACGGCGTGGATTCGAGTTGCTCGAGAAGGCGTGGCTGCTTTCGATCGTATTGCCTGAAATCGCAGCGATGAAAGGCGTGCCGCAGCCGCCACAGTTTCACCCGGAAGGGGATGTGTGGATTCACACCCTGCTGATGATTGAGGGGCTGCCTGCTGGAGCTTCGCCGACGCTGGCGTGGGGCGTGCTGCTGCACGACGTGGGAAAGCCGCCGACGTTCAAGCCGGCTTCGCAGACTGGCGATAGAATCCGGTTCGATCATCACGTGGATGTCGGAGTGCGCATGGCGGAAGCGATTTGCCGGCGATACCGCTTCTCGAGCGAAGAAACGGAGCAAATTATTGCGTTGGTTGCCAATCACATGCGCTTCGCGGCGGTGAATCAGATGCGGAAGTCAACATTGAAGCGATTTGTGCGGCTGCCCCATTTTGAGGACCATCTCGAGCTGCACCGGCTGGATTGCCTCTCGAGCCATCGGAAGCTGGATTCCTACGACGAAGTGCGGCGATTTTTGGCGGAGACACCGGAAGAGGAGGTCCATCCACAGCGTGTCCTAACCGGCAACGATTTGAGCCAAATGGGCTATATCCCTGGACCGCTGTTTAGCGAAATACTAAGGGCGGTTGAGGATGCCCAACTGGAAGGACTAATCGGGACGAAGGCGGAAGCGGAGGAATTCGTCCGGAAGAGATTTGGTTTGCGAGGATCAATGGCCTGACGCGACAAGCCTCGCAGGCTGAATGTAGGAATGAGGCGGTAGATGCAAGGAGTGGCATGCATTATTTTCAAATTATTGATAACAATACACTTACAATGAAGTGTTGCTAGTAAAACGAGCGAGTGATAGAATGTGAGTTTGATGCGCTAAGATTTCATGCTACTGGCATTCGTATCTCACCGCACCCTTTAGCTGCGGCCCGCATCTAACCTTTTGTGCGCAGGAAGTTTTTCCTGTGCTTGGATTTTGGGGGACATTCACTATGGCTGAAAAAAAGTATACGGTGCCTGAGATTCTGGCGATCCTGCCGGTACGGGACACGGTCCTGTTTCCCGGGGCGGTGTTGCCCTTGACGGTAGGGCGGGAGAGTTCTTTAGCGCTGGTTAACTCGCTGGAAGGCGAGGAGAAATTGTTGGGGGTTGTGGCACAGCTGGACCCCCGGGTCGAGGACCCTGCTGCCGCCGATCTGCACAAAGTCGGAACGCTGGCTAAGGTCCATAAGACCGTGAAAATGCCCAACGGGAATGTGGTGATTTTTCTGGAGGGTTTGCAGCGCGTTAATGTGCTGGAATTGATCGGATTGCGGCCGTTTTTGCGGGCGCGAGTAGAAGCGCAAGCGGAAATTACGGGGGACGTGGACGCGGAGCTTGAGGCTTTGCAGCGCAACGCGCAGGACCTGTTTCGCGATGTGGTGAGCCACTCGCCGCAACTTTCGGACGATTTGCAATCCGTGGCATTGAACATTGATGACCCGGGCCGCCTGGCGGATTTTATCGCCGGGACGCTGCCGTCGCTTTCGACGCTGCTTCGGCAAGAGCTGATCGAAACGCCGAGCGTGCGCAAGCGGCTCGAGATGTTGATCCGCGAACTTTCGAAAGAGTTGGAAGTTCTCGAGCTCCGTTCGAAAATACACGAGCAGGTTCAGGAGCAGGTCGGCCAGAACCAGCGCGAGTATTTGCTGCGCGAACAGATGAAGGCCATCCAGAAAGAACTCGGGGAATCCGACGATTCGACGCAGGAAATCGACGAGCTCCGGAAAAAAGTGGAAGAAGCCGGGATGACGGCGGAAGCCAAGAAAGAGTGCGACCGCGAAGTGAAGCGGCTGGCGAAAATGACGCCGGCGTCGGCGGAATACATGGTTTCGCGCACGTACCTGGAATGGATGACGTCTTTGCCGTGGGCAAAATCCTCCGGTGTGAGTGAGATCGACATCGCCAAGGGAAAACAGATCCTTGACGAAGACCATTACGACCTGGCGAAGGTCAAGGAACGGATTCTCGACTACCTGGCGGTGAAGAAACTGCAGCCGGGCATGAAGGGGCCGATCCTGTGCTTCGTTGGACCTCCTGGCGTGGGAAAGACTTCGCTGGGCAAGTCCATCGCGCGGTCGCTGGGGCGCAAATTCGTGCGCATCGCGCTTGGCGGTATGCATGACGAAGCGGAAATCCGCGGGCACCGCCGGACATATATCGGCGCGCTGCCTGGGCAAATCATTCAAGGGCTGAAGCGGGCGGAATCGAACGATCCGGTGATGATGCTCGACGAAGTCGACAAACTGGGGCGCGACTTCCGCGGCGATCCGTCTTCGGCGCTGATGGAAGTGCTCGATCCGGAGCAGAACAATGCGTTCCGCGATCATTATCTGGACGTGCCATTCGATTTGTCGAAGGTGCTGTTCATCGCCACGGCGAACTGGATGGATCCGATTCCGGAACCGTTGCGAGACCGCATGGAGATCATCGAACTGCCCGGATATACGGGTGAAGAGAAGATCCACATCGCGCACAAATATCTGATCCCCAAGCAGGCCGCGGAACACGGCTTGAAGGTGGGCGAGCAGATTCAGTTCTCGGACGAGGCGCTGCGAGAAATCATCCACAGCTTCACGCGAGAAGCAGGCGTGAGAAACCTCGAACGGGAGATAGCAACGATTACGCGTAAACAGGCGCGGCAGATCGCGGAAGGCCACATGGAAAAAATGGAGGTTACGCCGGAAATCGTTCGCAAATATCTCGGCGTGCCGAAGTTCCGGGCGGAAAAAGAGGTTGAGGAGCGCGTCAAGACGCCTGGCGTGGCTGTGGGCCTGGTGTGGACGCCGGTGGGCGGAGACATTATTTTCATCGAAGCTAGCCGCATGCGCGGAGGGAAGAACTTCACGAAGACTGGACAACTGGGCGACGTGATGCAGGAGTCGATGACTGCGGCGCTGACGTGGGTGCGCTCGAACGCCGAGCACTACGGCATCGATCCGAACTTCTTCCAGAAAAGCGACATCCACATTCACGTGCCGTCAGGCGGCGTTCCGAAGGATGGTCCGTCAGCTGGAGCGGCCATGGTGACTGCGCTCGTCAGTTTGTTCACGGGACGGCCCGTGCGCGACAGGCTGGCGATGACCGGAGAGATGACGCTCTCGGGGGTGGTGCTGCCGATTGGCGGCGTGAAGGAAAAAGTCCTGGGCGCGAAACGCGCGGGCATCAAGGAAGTGCTGCTGCCGGCAGACAACGAGCCGAACGCCGTAGCCGATCTGCCGCCGGAAATTCTCGGCGATATCAAGATCACCTACGTGCGGAATCTGGATGAAGTGCTGCAGCATGCACTCTCGAAGGATGCGGTGGCGCCGCCGGTGGTGCCGCATCCGGAGCCGAAGCCGAAGCGCGTGGGGCCGGAGGTTCCGCGGGCGATTCATTGAAGGGGAAGTGAGTAGCGGATAGGACTCGAGCGCGGTAAGCCGTGCCTCGAGGAAAACAGAAAAAGAAAAGCCCAGCGAACCAAGGTTCGCTGGGCTTTTTGTCTTGAGGGAGGCGCACGGTAGGCAAAATGGAACTCCTGCTACCATGGTCTTCGACGACAACGGGGCGCGATGTAACGTGGTTCTATAAGAGCTGGTGATGGCGGGCGACAAACAGAGCAAGACGGACGCGGCGGGAAAGCTGGCACAAGGGCTCATCGAGAGCCTGCAGCGGGAAAGGACTATTCCACGGTTTGTTGATTCGTACGTCGTGGAGCACGGGCGGCATGCGTTGCAGGTGCACGCCTCGCTTTACCGCGATTTGCTCGAACTGCTGCGGCGGGAGGCGTTGTTAGCGGTGACGGCGCGGGCGCTCGAAATCACGTACGCCGAGCCGCTACCTTGCGGCAGAGGGAAACCGCGGCCCATGTTGCAGAAGGACGGAGCGGCGTTTCGGAAAAAGTTCCTAGCGGCGCTGACGAGGCAGGAGAAATGGAGCGCGGGAGACGCGCTGGACTTTCAGAGGGACTTGCAGATGTACGAGGAATTGCTGGCGCGCAATAGCGCGACACGAAGAAACCGCAAACCGTTTGAAGCGGCGAATCATCCATTCGTTGATCGGTGTGCGTTTCTGCTGGATTCGTCGTTCTTGGAAAAGGCACGCGTGGCAGCGAGCCGCGCGTTAAATGAACTCGAAAACCTCGCCGGTCATGTGACAGGTTCCGTTTTGCACAGTAAAGAGAAGGCGTCTGCGCCGCGCTAACGCTACTGTTCGAACGCCTTCATCGAAAATGCCGGCTGGCCCGCCAGCGCTGTCCGGAACCCATAAATCGTCAAGGCGGCTATCGCCGTCATTCCCACTAGCGAAGGCGCCGCATACCACCGCGACAAGTGAATCGTTGCCGGGAAAATCAGGAGCACCTGCTGGACCACCAGCCCGACCAGCAATGTCAGCAGTCCAAACCGTTTTAGCACCAGCAGAAACGAAAGATACAAAATCACCAGGAACACGGCGCTGATCCACGGATATTCGCCGTTGCTGTTGCCCAACGAAAGCAGCGTCCCCGCAATAGCCACTACAATCGCCGCGATCCATGCCCTCCGCAAAATCCGCTGCAATACGAACAGCATAAAGAAAATCCCCAGCGAATCGATTGTTTGGCCCAAAACGAACAGAAGCACTTGCGCCAGCGCGTGCCGCAATCCCAGCAGCGATTCCGTCGAAACTCCTCCCGGAACCGGCGGTAGCTTCCCAAACAGCGGAAGCAGGAAATTGTCGCTCGCCTCAACCAGAAATATCAACACGCCGTATACTGCTCCGATCAACAGGTCTCGCCCCACCAGCGGATCACGCAGCTTCCCCGCCAGCAGCCGCGTCCACGAAATCAGGGTTTCCGGTTCCCTCCGCCGCACGAAGGGCTCGAGCGCCACGTACAGCACCATCGCAAAAAAGGTGCGCAGCGCCGCCGAGGCCACCGCCGTCAGAAAGCTGATCGCTTCCAGAAAATTCGGCAAATGATGAGTGCTCAGAATCCACACTACGAGGAACGTCACGAATACGAAAGCTCCCAGCCGCGCCGCACCCTTCATATCCGCGCGATTCGCTCTAATATTCGAGTGCGCCAACGCCACGCCACCGACAAACACCGTTAGGATCAGCAACACGATCAGCACCGACGCTATCTTTTGCTGCCGGGTCAAGTCTGTCTCGGTGTCCCGCCCCGGCTTGGTCCACGGAAAGATCATTCGGTAGTACACCGGCTCGCCGTGAAACGCGGCCGCCTCCACCCGAATCGGTATGTCCTCCCGCTGAGGAAAGGTTCCCGTCCATGCCAGCCGCGAATCCGTCGGCACCAGTGGGGTCCACTCGGGCGCGGCCGCGCGAAATTCCGCGACATTCAATCCGCTGGCTGCAAAAAATCCCGCCCAGTCCGGCGTCTTTGCGTTTTGCGGTGGTGCACTTTTCTCCGGCGGCACCACTTCGAAATGCACCAGCCGCCCCGTCGTATCCAGCACCACCAAGGCCATGGCCGTCGTGTCCATCGCGGGATCGCCGGGGTACACCTGCCCTCCGCCCAACGCCCCCGGCCCAAAAAATTCCTGAGCAAAAAGTGGATTCGGACTCTGCCGGTACCAGAACGTCATCGCCGGCAGGCCGCTCTTCGCCAGCGTCTCCCAGCGCGCTCGGCTCTTGTCGTGCGTCTGGACGTATTTCAAATACCCGCCGTTAATCTCAAATCCGTACGCTGTATCCGCCGCCGCGTCCGGCGGCAGCCCCAGGCGCCCAATGATCTCGCGCGCCCGCGTCGCCAAAACTTCGGGAGGACTATCGAGCGTCACCCGATTCACCAATTGCGTCGACTCCGCGATGAGCAGCGAGGCCACCAGACCGAGCGCCACAATCGCCAGCAGCACCAGCGCTACTCGCGGCCGCATCCCTTCCTTCGCTCCAGATGCCGCCACCATGTCCGGCGATGGCGTTTCACCAGCTGCGAGTGCCGCTGCGAGAGGATCGCCGCCGGGAAGCGCGGCGGCAACTTGGAGAGCGGATATGGGGCGCTTTGCGGGATCGCTTTCGAGGCAGCGGAGAATCACGCGCTCGATCAGAG
>JBARBE010000162.1:0-2623 GCA_049792735.1 Candidatus Acidiferrum sp. | reverse complement strand
CCCGAACAAGGGCTACCTGCTCCACCCGCCGTACGGGCAGCACAACTACGCCAACGAGAACTTCCCGCACTCGGTGCAGACCCAGGTCCCCGGGCTGAACGACAACGGGGTCACGGTCGGCTTCTGGTCCAGCATGAACACCGCGAGCATGATGAACAACAACTTCGGCTTCTGGGCGCAGAACGGCAAGTTCCACAACGCCAACTTCCCGACTGGAGACGCGGCCAGCCCGCCGGTGGACCAGCTGCTCGGCGTCAACGACCACGACGTCGCGGTCGGCTTCTGGACCGACGCCCAGGGCAACAACCACGGCTACGAGTACAACATCAAGACCCACCGCTTCAGCACCGTGACTGACAAGGCCGACCCGGGCGCGAGCCTGACCGCCGCCGCGATCAACAAGCGCGGCGACGTGGCCGGCTTCTACGTCAACACCTCAGGAACCACCGTCGGCTTCATCAAGATCGGCGGCACGTTCATCAACCTGCCCGTCCCCGGCGCGTCGTCCACGATGCCGCTCGGCGTGAACGACCACGACGAAGTGGTCGGCACTTACACCGTCGGCACCGGTAGCAGCGCGGTCATGCACGGCTTCACCTGGAAGCCCGGCCACGGCTTCACCACCGTCGACGACCCGCAGGGCATGGGCACCACCACGATCAACGGCGTGAACAACGCGGGTGACCTCGTGGGCTTCTATGTGGACGCGGCGGGCAACACCGACGGGTTCCTCGCCGCCCGCTAACCGCGGTCACGGCTAGCTGACCGCCCCGGCCGCCGGCCGGGGCGGTCAGCTATTTCACCCCGTCCCCCCAGTCAATCCCCCGGCGCCAAGACCAGAAGCTGAACCGGTTCCGGCGGGCGGCCGTTCGCCGGGACGTACGGGGAAACGCCGTGCCGGGACCACGCCGTTCCGGACGGCACCAGACGGGGGACCAGGGAGGACACCCGATGAAGGCAAACCGCAGGGGGCCGCGGTTCACGGCCACAGTGGCAGTGGGGGCGCTGGCGCTGGCCGGGACGACGCTCGCGTTCGCAGGGGCCGCAAGCGCCGCCCAGGCCGCGCCCGCAGCCAATCAGCACGCGTACAACTTCGTGACGCTGGACAACGCCAGCGACCCGACGTTCAACCAGCTGCTCGGCATCAACAACAATGGCGTCATCGCCGGGTACTTCGGCTCAGGCGCCCAGGGCCACCCGAACAAGGGCTACTTGCTCGACCCGCCGTTCGGGCAGCGCAACTACGTGAACGAGAACTTCACGGGCTCCACGCAAACGCAGGTCACCGCCATCAACGACAAGGGCGACACCGTCGGGTTCTGGTCGTCGATGAACAACGCCAGCATGGTCGACGACAACCACGGCTTCTACAAGCTCCACGGCGGTAGCTTCCACACCGCCGACTTCCCCACCGCCACTCCGGCCACTCCGCCGGTCGACCAGCTGCTCGGGATCAACGACAGCGACCTCACCGTCGGCTTCTGGACCGACAACGCGAGCAACAACCATGGCTACGAGTACAACATCAAAACCGGCAAGTACGGCTCGGTGACCGACCGAGCGCGCCGTCGGCCAGCCTGACCGCCGCCGCCGTCAACAACAACGGTGACATCGCCGGCTTCTACACCAACCCGGCCAACGGCACCACCGACGGGTTCCTCAAGAAGGGCGGCCAGTTTACTGACCTGGCCGTGCCCGGTGCGGTCATGACCCAGGCGCTGGGCGTCAACGACCATGACGAGGTGGTCGGCACCTACCAGACCGGGACGCAGGAGGGCGCTATGCTGCACGGCTTCACCTGGACGCCGGGCGGCGGCTTCGTCACGGTCGAGGACCCGAACGTCCTCCCCAGCGGCCTCCCTGGGATCAATATCGGCGAGACCACCGTCAACGGGGTGAACGACGAAGGTGACCTGGCCGGCTTCTGGGTCGACGGCAATACCGGCTTCACCCACGGGTTCCTGGCCACACCGGTTACGCACAAGGTCGCGCTGAACGTGAGCCTGAGCCCCATGCCGCGGGGCAAGGTCACCATCGGCAACGGCGTCGTGAGCGTGACCGCGCAGGGCCTGACGCCGGGCTCGGCGCACGTGGTGGGCCTGCTCACTGGCGGCCAGCTCACCGCCCTTGGCACACTGACCGCCGACGGGACCGGGCATGTCACCGGCGCGACGTTCAGCGTCGGCGGCATCCCGGGCGGCAGCCGGGTGGTGATCCTGGACGGTGACGCGACCACCAGCGTGATCGCCGAGACCAACGGCGCCGGCGGCGGGCAGCACACCCTGCACGCGGTCGGGACCGGGTTCCCCGAAGGCTCGCTGCAAGGCCGCGCGACGATCGTCTACAACCCTGAGGCGCAAACGATCAGCGTGACCGTGAACGCGAGCGGGGTCACCCCGGGCGGGCACGCCGCGCACATCCACATCGGGAGCTGCCAGAGCCAGGGGCCGGTGAAATACATGCTCATGGACTTCACCGCTGACGGCCACGGCAACATCAGCAACCAGACCCGGACGGTTACCGGCGTGAGCGCGGTGATGCTGACCGGTGGCTGGTACCTCAACCTGCACCAGGGCAACAGCAACAACATCCTGTCCAACGGGCAGCCGACCATCTACTTCCG
>JBARBE010000161.1:0-5028 GCA_049792735.1 Candidatus Acidiferrum sp. | reverse complement strand
GGCGCTGGAGCTCGGGCGGCGTCGAGATAATGCGTTCGGCAGTGTCGGGTTCCAGAAGAAAGTCGGCGGTGTTGCCCGCGGAGACGTTTGCGCCAGACTGCATTTTTTTATTCACGAGAAGAAAATGAATGCCCTTGCGCGTGGGGAAGAGCGAAGTACGAAACGGGAAACCATTGATTTCGCCTTTGATGCGGAAGTTCCCGCGAGAGCCCCAAGTTTTGTGGACGTTGAAGGGGATCCAGACGATGACCCAGCCGAGATTGGATTGCATGCGTTCGAGGGCGGCTTTGAAAGATTTTGGAGTGAGTTTGCGATTTTCGGCTGGAGGCGATTTCGGTTTCGGCTTGGTTTTGGCGGGGGACTTCTTCATGGCGTCACCATCGGCGGTTTGGCGTCGGATTTCACTTTGACGCCGGTGCCTTCCTTGATGGTATGAATTTTGTCTACGGCGAGATTATCGAATTTTTCGGTGAGGCCGCTGGGCCAGCGGATTTCGATGGAGTCGAGTTTGGTGATGGAACCGAGGCCGAAGTGGACGCGCATGTCGCTGTTGGAATCGTAGCTCGAGCCGCTGCGGACTTCGTCGACGAAAAGGCGCCCGCCGGCTTTCATGGTGATGCGAGCGCCGATGGCGTCGCGGGAGGAGGCAAAGGAAGTAGACGAAGTTGAGGAGGTAGAGGAAGCAGAGGAAGTAAAGGATGAAGAACCACGTTGCTGCGATGGCGCAGCGGCTGGGTGAGGCAGCGGTGAATTCAAGCTTTTCGAGGCAGCAGGATACGCGCCGATGAGGTGGAAAGCGATCCAGTGATTGGGCGTGCGGACGTCGTTGACGAGGAGGCTGGGTGGGGCGTTCATGTTGCTGATGACGGCGGAGAGTTGGCCGTCGTTCCAGAGATCGCCGATGGCGAGGCCGCGCGAAGACTGCGGGGTAGTGATGCCGGGACCGGCGTCGGCGGAGATGTCGGTGAAAGTGGCGTTGCCATTGTTGTGATAGAGGATGCGCGGCTCTTCGAACGTGCTGCCGAGATGCTGGCTATCGACTTCGGGATAGACGTGGCCATTGACGAGGAGGAGATCGGGCCAGCCGTCGTTATCGAAATCGAAGAACATGGCGCCCCAACCGAGATATTTTGTGTTGAGGCCGAGGCCGGCGGGGAAAGTAACGTCGTCAAAAGTGCCATTGCCGTTGTTGCGGTAGAGAGTGGAAGTGTCGTCGGAGAAATTGGTTTTGAAAATGTCTAGGGTGCCGTCGCCATTGTAGTCGGCGACAGTTGAGCCCATGCCGGCTTGAGCGCGGCCGTCGTCATTGAAAGCAGCGCCGGCGGTGATGGCGACGTCGGTGAAGGTGCCGTCGCGATTGTTGTGATAGAGAATGCTGGCGGTGCTGTCGCAGGCGACGAAAATGTCAGGCCAGCCGTCGTTGTCGTAGTCGAGAGTGGAGACGCTGAGGGAGTAGTGGCCGTCGGCCTGATCGATGTGGGATTTTTTGGTGACGTCTTCGAAGGTGCCGTCGCCGCGATTGTGGTAGAGGATATTCTTCGCAGGAGTGAGGCCGCGGGGGCCGCACATTACGGGGACGCCTTTCCACATACAGGAAGGGCGATCGCCGGGAGCTGGAGCGGTGGCGAGATCGAAATCGACGTAGTTGGCGACTATGAGATCGAGGTGGCCGTCGCGGTCGTAGTCGACGAAGGCGCAGCCGTTGCCCCAGGATTTGCCGGAGCCCGCGACGCCGGCTTTTTCGCTGACGTCAGTGAAGGTGCCGTCACCGTTGTTGTGATAGAGGACGTTTTTTCCGTAGTAGGTGACGTAGAGATCTTCCCAGCCGTCGTTGTCGTAGTCGCCGACGCAGACACCCTGGCCCCAGCCGGTGTGAGTGAGGCCAGCTTTTTGCGTGACGTCGGTCAAAGTGCCGTCGTGATTGTTGTGGTAGAGATGGCTGGTCGGAGGTTTGGCCGATGGGGATGGATCGAGAGTGGTGCCGTTGACGATGAAGATGTCGGGCCAGCCGTCGTTGTCGTAGTCGAAAATGGCGACACCGGTGCCAGTGGTTTCGATGATGTATTTCTTGGTGTTTACGCCGCCGAAGATTTCGTGGACAGAGAGGCCGGCTTTTTGCGCGATGTCGGTGAAGTGGGCCAGGGGCTTTGGCGTGGCGTTGGGAAGCTGAGCGGCGGCGACGAGAAGAGAAACAGGCAGGAGCACGGTAAGAAAAGTCCAAGAGCGTTTGAAAGGGAAATGCGAACGATGGGTCGGACCGGAAATCATGAACTCTTGGCATACTAAGGTGCGGGTACAGCAGGGTCAAGACGAAGCACCAAACGAAGGTTTGACGTGGGATCGCACAACTTGCATCGCGGGTTGAAGGCCGGCGTAAGACTAGGCGCGCTTGCCGGGGCGCTTGTGTTTTCTTGCGGCAGCGCGCGGGCGCAGAAGGAAAAGTCAAAGACGAGCGCTGATGTCGCGGCTGCGAATTCGCTTTACGGCCAGGGGATGCAGGCGCTGGAACGGCGGGACTTGGACGGAGCGCGCGCGGCTTTTGAAAAGACTCTCAAATTAGTTCCCGGGAGCCCGGAGCCGCACAATTCGCTCGGATGGGTTTTGCTCGCGCAGGGGAAAACCGACGAAGCGATTGCTGAGTTCAAGACCGCGGTGAAATTGAAACCGGATTTTGCGCAGGCACACATGAATCTCTCTCGCGCCCTACTGCAAGAAGGCGATTCGAAGGGCGCGATCCTTGAGGCGCAGGAAGCGGTTCGGTTGGCTCCAAAAGACTCGGAAACGCACCATATTTTGGCTCGCGCTCTTTCGTATGCGGGCGATGACGCCGGCGCCATTCAGGAATTAGACGCGGCGATCGCGCTGGAGCCCAACCGGCCAGAACTGCACGATGATCTCGGTTCGATCCTGGTTCAGCAATCGAAGCTGGATGCAGCTGCGGACCAGTTTTCCGAAGCGTTGAAATTGCAGCCAGAATTCGCGGCGGCACATTTGCATTTGGGAGTTTTACGGCTACAAGAAAAAGACCTCGAGGGGGCAGAGCCTGAGTTGCGCGCGGCGGCGACGCTGGAGCCCGAGAATCCGCAGGCGCACTACTACTTGGGGCAGGCGCTTGAACTGAAAGGAGCCACTGAGGAGGCTCTTCCGCAGTTTCAGGAAGCGGCGAGGCTGGATCCTACAAACGCGGACGCGCAGAGACATTTAGGGATTTTGTTGCAACGCGCGGGGAATGCGGAAGAGGCGGTGGCCGCATTCCGGCAGGCTTTAAAGATTGAGCCAGAGAGTGCAGATGTGCACAACGACCTGGGGCTCGCGCTGCTTCAGACCGGGGACGCGGAAAACAGCATCTTGGAATTTCAGGCGGCGCTGAAATTAAAGCCCAGCGACGCGGGCTATGAAGCCAATTTAGGCGATGCTTATTTGCAGAGGACGGATTTTGACTCTGCCGTA
The DNA here is from genome assembly GCA_049792735.1 of Candidatus Acidiferrum sp. Taxonomy (GTDB): domain Bacteria; phylum Acidobacteriota; class Terriglobia; order Acidiferrales; family UBA7541; genus Acidiferrum. The sequence continues at coordinate 1,578 of JBARBE010000161.1, read as the reverse complement.
GCGCATTATCAGGCAGCGATAAAAATGGAGCCGCAAAACGCCACGTTTCATTACGATTTGGGGCTTGCGCTGAAGATGAAAGATCGATTGCCGGACGCTATCGCGGAGTTCAAGAAGGCTGAGGAGCTGGATCCAAAGCTCGCGGATGCCTACTACACGCTAGGCGTGACCTTATGGCAACAAGGAAACTTTGCGGCGGCTGCGGAACAATTGCGGGCGGCGGTCCAGGCAAAACCAGATTACGCCGAGGCTTATTACACCCTGGGCTCGGTGCTAAAGCAAAAAGGCGATTTGCAGCCGGCGGCCGATGCTTTGCGGGAAGCGATCCGTTTGCAGCCGGATTTTGCGGGTGCGCATACGAATCTGGGTGCGGTGCTTCGTCAACTCGGAGATGCAGAAGGGGCTGCAGCGGAAAGCCGCAAGGGTATGGAGTTGTTGAAACAAAAATCAAGCGAGCAGGCGGCAGTCTTCGCCACCAACTCCGGGCGCAGGCTGCTGAACGCAGGGGATTTGGATGGGGCTATTGCGCAATTTCGGACCGCCATCCAATCGATGCCGGGATACGCCGCCGCGCATTACCAGCTTGGCTTGGCGCTGCAACGGAAGGGCGATAAGGAAGAGGCGGCGAAAGAATTTCAGAAGGCAGCCGGACTGGACCCTCGTTTGAAAGCGCCAAGCTAACAGGTAACGGGAAAAGACGCGGCAATTAGTAGCCCGTTTTTCGAATGGCAGCTAATTCGGTTTCCACCGGAACACCTCCGGCTACTCTCACCCGGATGACGGCCTCAAAGGGCTTCAGTTCGCCATCTTGCGAAACGGACAGCCGCAAAAGCAATTCCTCGACGGAGCTTTGCTTGCAAACGTACTCGACGGCGGCCTGTGTGCCAATAGTTGTCGTCCCCGCGAGAATGAGAACGTATTGTCCTTGAGTCATCCCCTTAATGAGCGCAAGAACGGCGTAATCCACCGTGAGAGGCTGGCCGGAGGGGGATGCGAGAAATTCCTTTGCTTCGTCGGGCTGCGGGTGCACGTTGATGATGGCTTGATCGCCCTTGCGCGGGCCAGAAGTCAACCGCTGAAAAACGAATTCTTGCGTGCCGGGCATTTCCAGCAGAGAGAGATTCTCCGAGGGTGAGCCGATGAAAATTAAATTGTTGTTCTTCGCGTCATCCAGGGAGAAAAGGCTGCCACGTTTCACGCGGATGCGGCGGTGAAGCAAAGCAAAGACGCCATCGAGTTGGTGCACGGCCAAGACTTCGCCGACACCGGTGTAATGGTCGAGGATAGGAACCCCGACATCCCGTTTTGGATCGCGGTAGCGCATCCCCGTCTCTGGACGGCCGACAAATGCTGCATTGCTGAAAACGACCCACGGCTCATCGGGCCCTGAGGTAAATCCTTTCCAAAAGACGCGGAACGCGGCTGGAGCTGGGTCGGCTTGGTTTGCCAAGCTCGCGGGAGGGGCATTGCGCGTTGCGAGCAACCAAACAACTACCGCGATGGCTGCCGCCAGGAAGATAGAAAGCGAGATGACCTCGGCGCCTAAACGGCGCTCCGGGTTCTTCGCAAAGGATTCTG
>JBARBE010000160.1:0-5210 GCA_049792735.1 Candidatus Acidiferrum sp. | reverse complement strand
ATCGGTACTCTTTGTCAAGTAATTACTTGTAAGTGGTTTGTTTGCTGGGAGATGTGCGAAAATTCGAATCGGTCGGGGCATCCCGGTGAGCGGGAATGGACGGTGGGCCGCGCAAGGGCGGTCCCTAGGGCCATCACGGACGCGGGGGGCGCGCTAAGGTTTCGCGGGCGCGGGGGCTGGCGCCGATGTGGGCGCGGGCGTGGTGCTGAAATTGACTTTGGGGGCTTCGCGGGCGCCGGGTTCGGTTTTGAAATAGGCGTCGTTGCGGGTGAAGCCGCCGAAGCTGGCGACGAGGCTGTTGGGAAAGAGCGAGATGTAGGTGTTGTAGTCCTGGACAGACTCGTTGTATCGGCGGCGCTCGACGGCGATGCGGTTTTCCGTGCCGGCGAGTTCATCCTGGAGGCGGAGAAAATTTTCGTTGGATTTGAGCTGGGGATAATTTTCGGTGAGGACGAGGACCTTGGCGAGCGAAGCATCGAGCTGGTTATTCGCGGCGATTTTTTCGGCGGGAGTCGTGGCGTTCAAATAGCCTGCACGGGCTTTGGCGATTTCATCGAAGACTTCGGTTTCGTGCTGGGCGAAGCCTTTGACCGTTTCGACGAGATTGGGGATGAGATCGGAGCGGCGCTGGAGGACGACGTCGACTTGGGCCCAGGCGGCATTGACGGCTTCGCGTTTGATGGCCATTTGATTTCGCCGGGAGATGAACGAGCCGCCGAGAATCAAGGCGATAATGAGCAGAACCGCGAGAATAACCAGCGCCACTTTCATTGAGCTTGCCTCCGTAAAATATTAGGAACCGGCTTTGCCGGCTCGCTGCCACTCGTGCTTGGGAACTTGTTTATCCAGAGCGGAAATTACCACACTTAGGGCGTTTAAGTATTCACCGTAGGTGTGGACGATGTCATTCGCATGCGCGTGGTGATCCCGGAGCTTGAAAGCGGCGGAGAAGGCTTCCGCGTTGGCGCCGGTGAGCGCGGCGACACGAGCGAAGACTTCGCCTGCGGCGGCAGCCGGTTTTTCCCCAAAAACGAGCAAAGTGTGGCGTAGAAGTGCCAGGGCGCTGGAGGAAGATTTTGCGGCGGCATCGCGCAGATCGCCTTCTTTTTGGCCGTTTAGCAGGAACTGTTGGCGGAGCTTGAGGAGTAAGGTGCGCAGATCGTGCTCAACCTGGACGCGGTGGAGGTTCATGGGGACGGGGATGTTTTCTACAACGTCGGCGCCGTAGAGAACGCGGCGGCTTTGCTGCATATCGAGCAGCTCGATGGAAAAAACATCGGCGGAGGCGCGCAGCTCTTCGGCAGTGAAAAAAAGAGGGGCAGGCTCGTGCTGGTCCTTGGTCCACCAGTGAACGACGGGGGCGACGCGCGTCAATTCGCGGGCGGCGAGGGAGCGCAGGACGCAGAGGACATTCAGATCGGAGTGGCCTTCCTTGAAATCGCCGCGAGTGGCGGAGCCGTAGAGAATCATGGACTCGAGATTTCCAACGGCAAATTCTTTCATCCGGGATACGAGATCGGTCAGCTTCGCTTCTGTCGACAGCATTTTGTTACCGCTCCTTTTGCTACGGCCGCTGGTTCACGCCCACGAACATTAAATGCTGTGCGCGCATGGACGAACCGTGAAAAAACCGGGCAGCTTCCTAATTTCGGTTGAGCATTCTCGGCGTCGTGATGCTCAGAAAGGCGGGAGCAGGGCTCCCGCACTCCAAATCAGGATCGCGGCAAAGGCAGCGTTTACCAACTGCCGCTGGCGCCTCCACCACCGCTGCTCCCACCGCCAAAACCGCCGAATCCTCCGCCCCCGCCAGAGCCCCAACCGCCGGAGCTGCCGCCGAAACCTCCACCCCCGCCGAGCATGCCACCGATCATCGGGCCAATCCACCAGCCGCCGCCGCCGCGCGGGCCGCCGCGACGACCGGTCGCGCTTCTAAAAATGGCCCTGAGGACGTGAAAGACGATGAAAATCAGCAGAAAGATCGGCCAGATGGGGAACGAGGGAGAACCTTGATCGCGGGGCTGCACTGGCTGAGCAGGTGGCGTGGCGGTGAGCGTAACGCCTCTGTCAGCGGCGATGTAGTTGGCGAGCTGCCAGGCGCCCGCCTCGATGCCAGAGCTGTAATTTCCCTGGCGGAAAAACGGGACCATGGCGCGGCCGGCGTCGCCAGCCCGAGCGTCGTTGATGACCGGCTCAAGGCCGTAGCCGACTTCGGCGCGATATTTGTGTTCGAGAGGGGCGACGAGAAGAAGGACGCCGCGACTGTCTTTTTTTCCGCCCACGCCGAGCTGCTGGAAAAGTTCGTTGGCATATTGATCGACGTCTTCGCCCTCGAGGGAGCGGACGGTGACGATGGCCATTTGCGCGCCGGTTTTCTGCTGCACCTCGGCGCAGAGAGCTTCGAGGCGGGCGGTGGCGTTGGGAGTAATGACGTGAGCGAGATCGGTGACGTAGGCGGTGGGGTGGATGTCCTTGATTTTTTCGGCGGAAACGGAGAGCCCGAGCGCAGAAAAAAGAAAAACGAAGAGAAATTGCCGCGTGAAAAAGCGCGTTGGGCGAAAAAAACGAGTGAGCGGGGCAATGGGCATGCAAGAACGACTATAGGAGGTGCGTGGAATCCTGTAAAGAGAGGCGGGAAGCGCGGGCGGGAGGGCTGAGTTTCGCGCGCTTCACGGTTGTGTTGGCTTCAAGGCTTTGTTGCGAATTCAGGGGGAAGAGGATTATCGGGGCGCTCTTCGTCCCAAAGGATGTTGACGACCCACCAGCGCGAACTGTCGTTGACGAGTTGGATGCTGTTGATGCCACGGGCAAACGGAGCTTCGGCGAGGGCGTGGCGTGATTCGTAGCTGCTGAAAACCTGGGCGACGTTGCCGAAGATTTGAATGCGGTTGACGATGGGCTTTTCGAAGAAACCGTTCTTCAGGAAATAGGCGCCGCCGAGACGGACGTAGTCTTCTACGCTGTTGGGGCGGACGTGAACTGCGCCATCGGGAGCTTTTTGGGCGGAAGTGAGGCGGGCGTTGGGCATGAAGAGCGAGCGGAAGCGGTTCCAATCGCGCTCGCCGGCGGGGCCGGAGATGACGTCGTAGAGAGCGGCGAGGATGCTGTCGACGGATTTGACGTCGGCGGGATTGGCTGGGGGAACGCCCGCGAAAGGATTGGGAGCGAGCTGCGGCGGAGAGACGTGTCCCTGGGCGGAGACTTTATCGGTGGCGGACTGCGCAGATGCGAGGCTTGCGGCGGCGAAAATGACTGTTAGGGCGAGAAGCGCTAGTTTCACGGATAGTTCTCCAGTGCGATTTGGCGGCGCGTGTTGTGCAGCTGGGCTTTTGGACGCGGGAACTATATATCAGGAGAGCAGTGCGCGCGGAGAAATTTGGCGATGCGGACGGATGGTGCTACCTGCGGAAATGGGAGAAAAGCCAGAACAAGAGAGAAAGGGCGAGGCTGAGAACGAGGCAGGTGACGACGGGGAAATAGAAGGTGGTGTGTTCGCCGCGGTGGACGATGTCGCCGGGGAGACGGCCGAGGCGGAAGGGGAGTTTGCCGCCGAAATAGAGAAGCGCGCCGAGGATGACAAGAAGGCCGCCGAGAAGGAGCAGAGTGCGGCCGAGTTCGCGGAGGGGATCCATAGGCTGAGTTTAGAGGAACCTTGGGAGGTAAAGGAAGTAGATGAGGTAAAGGAAGTAAAGGAGGTAAAGGAAGTAAAGGAGCTGGCTGCGCGGGATTGTTGGTGCGAGTGTGCCGCCGAGATGGCGCTACGGGGTTGATGGGAGTTTAATGGAGGGCGCGCCGGTGTGCGCCGCGGAAGTGAAAACCTCATTTTGGAAGCCGCTGGGTGGCACGGGCGGTTCATCCGCTCAACCAACTTTTGAGCGGCGAATGCCTCCCGGGAACACGCTTGCCTAATATTTACCTATAATGTAATCTCTGCATCTATTATCCTACAGTGAATTTAGAAAGCCCTCGCGCTTCCAAATTCCCACGGTAGGGATTCTTGCGGAGGTATCGCATGATAGGCACCCAACGCCTTGTGGCGATCGCGATGGCATTTTTTCTGACGGGTACCCCAGGGCGCGGCGTACCGAATGCGCTTGGAGTCATCGTGCAGGCGGAGCACGCGAGCTTGGGCTCTCACTCTGCTTCGGAAGGAACTACGATCTTCGACGGGGACCGGCTGTCGACTGGCGACGGCGGGTCGTTGCGGATGGTTCTTGGCGAAGCGATGCTGTATTTGGGGGAGCGCAGCAGCTTGATCGTTCACAAGGACGCGACCGGTGCGGCCAAGCAGTTCCAGGCGGAGCTAGTGTCAGGAGCCGTGGTGCTCTCAGCGACGGCCGCGGAGATTGGGCAAATCGTCGCGAGTTCGGCTCGCGTTCGTCCGGTTGCGGAAGCGCGGGGTGTTGTGCAGGTGCGGCGGGTTGCGGCGAATGAGTTGATCGTGTTTGCGCAGCGCGGGCCGGCGGAGATTTGTTATCGCGGCGAGTGCGAAACGATACCGGAAGGAAAGTCGTATCGGGTGATGCTCAATGCTTCCGATGATGGCCCGTCAGGAACGCCTGGGGCGATGAGTTCAGGGCGGGGAGGCAAAGTGTTCGTGTTGATTGCGATTGGCGCGGCGGCTGCGGCGGTTATTGGCGCGAGATGGGAAGGCGGGCAGGGCGGGCAGAAAGGCGCAGAAAGTCCAGATCACCCTTAGCGGGGATGCGGATAGGCAGAATGATTGGCAAGCTCGGCGAAGCGATGCAGCCTCGGCGACTGCGGCAAGGTTGTGCGTGCACCGCCTAAGACAATAGGCTGAGAGCACGGACTAAGAACACAGACTAAGAGCACAGACTGAGAGCACAGACTCAGAGCACAGACTGAAGTCTGTGCCACTCAAATGAGTTCGAAGCCGGAGAAGAAATAGGCGATTTCGAAGGCGGCGGTTTCGGGAGCGTCGGAGCCGTGAGTGCAATTGTTGCCGATGCTGGTGCCGAGGTCATGGCGGATGGTGCCGGGCGCGGCTTTTTTGGGATCGGTGGCACCCATGGTGTCGCGCCATTTGAGGATGGCGCCTTCGGCTTCGAGGACCAGGACGAAAACCTTGCCGGAGCACATGAATTCGCAGAGTTCGCCGAAAAAGGGGCGGGCTTTGTGGACTGCGTAAAAGCCAGCGGCTTCGCCGTTCGTGAGGATCATGGATTTGATGCTGACGATGCGGAAGCCGGCCT
>JBARBE010000159.1:0-8190 GCA_049792735.1 Candidatus Acidiferrum sp. | reverse complement strand
GTGTTCGTAGGCGGCGGCGACCTGCTCGATGTAGGAGGGCGAGATCTGAGATTCGTCGCGAGAGGCTTTTTTGGCGATGCGGGAACGGAGAACTTCGGGCTTGGCTTGGAGGTAAACGACTAGATCGGGCGCGGGAATTCCGGCGGTCAGGGAATCGTAATAGCGGTCGTAGAGTTTGAGCTCTTCGTCATCGAGATTGAGATTCGCGAAAATGCGGTCTTTCTCGAGGAGGAAATCGGAGAGGACTGGGCCAGGAACCTCGATGGCGAGAGCTTCGCGGATGCGTTTTTGGCGCTCGATGAGGAAATACATCTGGGCGCGGAACGCGGCACCGGCTTTTTCTTTGTAGAAATCGGCGAGGAAAGGATTGTCTTCGCAATCGTAGATGCGGCGGGCGTGGAGGCGTTCGGCTAGGATTTTGGCGAGAGTGGTTTTGCCGACGCGAAGGGGGCCCTCGATGACGATGTAGCGCGGAGATTGCAGGCCGCGCTCTGAGCGAGGAGCGCGCTTGGCTGCGGTGGATTCGTTGGCCGCCATCGATTTGCGGAACCTCTAGAGCGACTTCTCGAACAACCCCGGCGGAACCGGGTCAATGATCGGGATTATAGCAGAGTCGTTCACAACGGAATGGGCGAGAGACAGCGTTTCGTGTGTGTCGTGAGGAGACAGCAGGAAAGCTGGAGCGGGGCTCCCGCACACCAAATTCGCGCGAAGCCGCGGCAACGGGAGGGCGAAAAAGTGAAAATATGTTCACATTTGTGTCTGGTACGAGTGTCCTAAATGAGACAAACGGAAGGCCCAAAGGGAGGTACTAATTAGAATGTGACCAATGGGCCAGTGCGACCTGCCCTTTGGGACAGTATATTCTCCGTAGTTGAGAGTGGGGACCGATGTGCACGGCTTTCAACTACTGAGGTGGAAAAATGTTGCTGGCCACGTTCCTTTTGATGTGCCCCTTCCCGCAGACGGGGGATGCAGTAAAGGCAGTAACAGAGCGCCCCGCGAGCGTGTCCGCGGATGCGACGAAAGATTCTTCCCTCTCGGCGACGCTGCCTGCCGCGCCAGAACCCAAGATCAAGACGGATGTGGAGATCGCGGAAGCCTCGAATCCGGCGCCGCTGAATCCAGCTTCGGCGGCGGCGCCGATCACCCCGGGGAACCCCTCACTGGCCCTTCGGCCAGTTAAGCCAGCCGCGAAGGGGGAGTATGGGACGGGGCGGGAGAAAAAGATTTGGTATGCCCTGATAGCGGCTTCGTCTGGCGCAGCGGCGTTTGACGCATGGTCGACGAGGCGCGCGATTTCCGGCGGGTACGGGACAGAAGCGAATCCGTTGCTGCGGCCATTCTCGCATTCGGGAGCGTTTTATGCGGCGACGCAGGTGAGCCCGCTGGTGTTGGACTTGGTCGGGCGAAAGATGATGACGAGCCGGTACAGCTTGCTGCGCAAGATGTGGTGGCTGCCGCAATCAGCGGGTACGGGCATGTCGCTGGGAGCGGGAGTACACAACATGGGCGTGGTGCCTTCGAACTGAGTCTCTAAAAAATAGAGAGAATCAAGAGCGTCCCGACGTGGTCGGGACGCTTTTATTTTGCGCGGAGGCGGATGCGCGACGCTGGCACGCGCTTGGGTTTCCAGCAGCTACTTCTCGACGACCAAGATCGCAAAGGAGCCGGGCTTCATTTTGCCGCGGCGCTCGCCGGGAGCTGGCGGTTCGAACTCGGCAGAAGACAGAAAGATCTTGTGCGTTTTCAGGTCGAGACCCATGGTGCGGGCGGAGCGCTTGGTGGGGACGTTTTCCACGACGGAAAATTTGTCGGGGGAATCTTCGTGGACGACGGTGAGATGGCCGTCACCGCAGGAGGCGAAGGCATACTCAGTCGCTGGATCGAACGCGGAGGCGTCCGGGCCCTCGCAGATCTCGGGAGTGGCGACGACTTTGCCAGTGTCGGCATCGACGACGGCCATGACTTTTTCATCGCAGACGGAGAAGAGGCGGCGATTTTTGAGGTCCATCGAGAGGCCGGAGGGCGACTTGCAGGGCGCGAGCGGCCAGCGATGAGTTTCGGTGAGCTTCTGAGCGTCGAATTCGACGAGTTCGGATTTGTCTTCGATGTTGACGAAGATGCTGCCCTTGCCATCAGCGACGGCGAATTCGGGTTTGCCGCCGAGAGCGAGAGTTCCGGCGACGGAGCCGTCGGCGCCGTTGATAGCGGTGGTGTTCTGACCGCGGCCGTTCATGGTAAAGACCCGCTTTGTCACTTCGTCGTAAACGATAGCGTCGGGATTGGTATCGGTCTTCACGGTGCCAAGAGTTTTTAGCGATTTGAGGTCGAAGATGACCGCTTGATTGGCGCGGCCGGCGCTGACGAAGCCTCGATCGAGATTGCGAGCGATGGCGATACCATGGACGCCCGGAGTGTCAGGAATGTCGCCTTCGATGGCATAAGTGTCTGCGTTCATGACGACAACATGGGAGCCGTGGGAAATGTAGACGCGGCGGGCGTGGGCGTCGACCGCAAGATAGTCCCAGCCTTCGTCGCCAGGAACGGGAACCGTTTTGACAAGGTGGTAACCGGAAGGGCCGGGAGCCGGGGTGGCGGCTCGTGACTTGAGGCCGACGCAAAGAATCATAGCGACGGAGAGGGAAGCGAGGAACGTACCTACCACAGGACTCTTACGCATGATGTTTCTCTCCTGGAATGCAGGGCCCGTGAGGGAGCTTGGGCGCATATACCTATATAGGTCTTCACCTAAACCCAAGATAAATGGAGCGGATGAGGAACGGCGCTAATGGCTCCCGCTGGTTGAAGCGTCCACGGACTAGTCTTTAGCTTTATGCTCCTGGAACCAACCGGCGACGTAGAGCATTTTGGCGATGTGGTGACTGGGGCGGCGGCTGATGCCGTGCGGCTCCTCGGGAACGCGTACGAGGACGGCCTCAACATTGAGAAGCTTGAGAGACGCATAGAACTGTTCGGCTTCCGAGATGGGAGTGCGGTAGTCGGCTTCACCGGTCATAACGAGAGTGGGCGTTTTTACTTTCGTGACGAGATTGGTGAGAGAGCGCTGCATGTACTGGTCGGTGTTGTCCCACGGATAGCCAGGGAACCAATATTTTGCCGTCCAGGGAATGTCGCTGGTTAGGACGAAGCTGTACCAGTTGATGACAGGATAGAGACACGCAGCCGCGCGGAAGCGTTCGGTGTGCTCTATGGTCCAAGCGGTGAGGACGCCGCCGCCGCTGCCCCCAGTGACGAAGAGATCGTTCGTGTCGATGAAGCCTTTGGCGATGACGGCGTCGACGCCGCTGTTGAGATCGTAGAAGTCGTCGCCGGGATAAGCGTGGTGGATCAGATTGGCGAACTCCTCGCCGTAGCTGGTGCTGCCGCGGGGATTCGCGTAGAAGACGACATAACCCATGGAAGCCCAGATTTGTTTTTCAAAATCGAAGCGGTCGCCATAATCGGCGAAAGGGCCACCGTGAATCTCGAGGATGAGCGGATATTTTTTTGCGGGATCGAAATCAGGCGGGTAGACAATCCACCCCTGAATTTTGCGGTGGTCCTTCGAGGAGTCATACCAGATTTCTTCCACGCGGCCGGGCTTCTTCTGCTCGAATAATTCCTGATTGAGGGAAGTGAGCACTTTGATTTCGCCAGCGTTGCTGATAGCAACCTCGCCTGGGAGATCCGAGCGGCCATAGGTGAAGGCGAGGCCGCCGGAACGGGAAACAGAGAAAGAGCCGCCGCCGTAGGCGCTCGTTGTGGCGGCCACGTGATCGGCAATTTTCTTGAGCGCGCCGTTAGGAGAGAGTAAGCCGATCTTTGTGTCCCCCTGATCGTCGTATTGGAAGTAGACCCCGCTGTTATCGGGAGCCCATTCGGGGTTCTGAATGTCGTGATCGAATTTGTCCGAAATGGAGTGGGAATCGGTGCCGTCGCGCTTCATGAGATAGAGCTTGGTGGTCTGGTGTCCTTGAAAGCGATCGTCGAAGCCGGTGTAGGCGATCCAGTTTCCATCCGGAGAAAGCGCTGGAGAATTATCCGGGCCTTTGCGCTGGGTGAGAGCGCGGGAGGAGCCATTGGCAACGCTGAAATCATAAATCTCAGTGTCGAAAACCTCCAGGTCCGATTCACGGTGTCGATTGACGGAGAGGAGGAGGTCTTTGCCGTCAGCTGTCCACGTGGCGCGATTCGGACCATATTCATTACCGCCATTCGGAAAATCGCCTTCGCTGACTTGGCGAGGCGCGCCGCCATCGGCCGAAACCACAAATACTTGCATAAAACCGGGCCTCAAATAGCCGGCGCCATTGAAGCGATACACGAGGCGATCAAAAACCCTTGCGGGGTCGGCCCATTTGGCTCCCGCAGGCGGCGTGGGCAGATCGGCGATGTGCGGGCCTTTGCCGGGAACAAGAGCTGAGAAGGAGAGCATTTTGCCGTCGGGGGACCAAGCGATGGCGTCAGGAGCCTCATCCAGATTGGTGATACGAGCGGTCTGCCCAGAGTCCATCCAACGAATGTAGATCTGCTGTTTGCCGTCGACATCGGAGAGGTAAGCGAGCCGCGTGCTATCGGGAGACCATCGTGGAGTGACGTCGTTGTGGTTGCCGGAGGTCAGCGCGCGCTGGTTGGAGCCGTCGGAATTGACCATCCAAAGATTGGCGTAGCGGCGGTCGGTCATAGGATCAGCGAAGCCACGGACGTAGACAATTTTCTTGCCGTCAGGAGAGATCTGCGGATCAGTGGCCAGCTGGATCTGAAATTCGTCCATGACGGAAAGCTTGTGAGAAGGTTCCTGGGCCTGGAGAGTGAACGGAGGCGCTGTGGAAAGAACGATGGCAAATGAAAATGCGGACACTACTAGACTGGATCTCATAATCAATGACCTCCTCGCAGCCGGGAGTAAACAATGGGCGCCGTGCGGTGTCAAGAGCCGTTAGAATGTGGGCTAATTGTGGCGAAAAGTACAAGACGATTGCGTGTAAGTCCGCGCGCAGTGTTTGGATCCAGAGAACTTTCCAAACTACTTTGTGATTTCGAGAGTCGCTTCGGAACCGTGGACGGAATCGGGGCTGATCCAGATTTTCACGCGCGCGGGCTCAACAGTATATTTATTGTGATCGTCCCAGAGCGCGAACGCATCCGGGCCCAAATGAAATGTGACTTTCTTCGTTTCGCCTGCAGCTAGTTTGACGTGTTGGAAACCCTTGAGCGCGCGAACCGGCTGCGCCGTGCTCGTTCCCTCCAGGCGGACGTACAGCTGAGCAGTTTCTTCGCCCGCGCGTGTGCCGGTGTTCGTGATGTCGGCGCTTACAGTTAGCTCGGAGTTCGAAGCTCGAGCCACGTCCCGAAGATCCCGGTTCAGAGTAGCCGCGTTCAACGAAGTGGAACTGATCTGCGGTGTTCCATAGCTGAAGGTCGAGTAGGTGAGTCCGTAGCCGAAGGGAAACTGCGGCGAGTTCTGCTCGTCAATATATCTGGAGACGTACTTCGGCGTGCCTTCCCACGGCGGTTTGGTGAGATCGGCGTTCCCCGGAGGCCGGCCGGTATTCAGAGCGTCGTAGTAGAGAGGCTCTTGCCCAACGGCGCGAGGCCAAGACACAACGAGCTTTCCGGTTGGATTGGAATCACCGAAAAGTGTTCGCACGAGGGCGGGCCCGGCCTGAATTCCCGGAAACCATGCTGCCAGGACGGCGGGGACATGTTCAACCGCCCACGGGATCGTGAGTGGCCGGCCGCTGAACAGGACGAGTACGATGGGCTTTTCAGTGGCAACAATCGCATCGAGAAGCTGTTCCTGCCTCCCCGGCAAACCGGGGTGTGCGCGGGAAGCGGCTTCGCCGGTCATCCATGGACCATCTTCGCCGAGCGCCAGAATCACGAGGTCGGACTCTTTCGCAGCAGTGACGGCTTCCTCCAACTGATCGCTCGTACCTGCCGTTATTTCACTGCCCTTCGCGTACTGCACATGATCCGCGCCCAACTTCTCGACAAGCGCGGCGCGCAAGGTCACGACATCTTCGGGACGGCTTTTCGCAGACCACGAACCAAGCATGTTCGCGGCATCATCCGCGAGTGGGCCGATGAGCGCTACGTGCTTCAAGTCGCTGGAAAGAGGAAGCAGGGGCGAGCCGCCGTCTGTCGGCGAATTATTCAGCAGCACGAAGGAGCGCTCCGAGGCCTCGCGCGCCAGCGCCACGCTCTCCGGCTGAAGCATGGCAGCCGCTTCTTTCGGTTCGTCGGCATAGGGACGTTCGAACAGGCCGAGCGCAAACTTGAGCCGCAAAACATCGCGCACCGCCTGATCCACGTCCGATTCGGGGACCTGGCCCGAGCGGACCAGATTCGCGAGATTCTCGTGATAAAAACTACTGACCATGTCCATCTCGACTCCGGCCAAAAAAGCCTTTCGCGCGGCAGTGGCAGGATCATTCGCGATGCCGTGCGGGATCAGTTCGGCGATAGAAGTCCAGTCGCTGTCAACGAGTCCGCGAAATCCCCATTCCTTGCGCAATATCTCTTTGATCGTGAAAGGATTTGCGGAGGCGGGGATTCCATTCAAGGAGTCGAAAGCGGTCATGATGCTCGCGGCGCCCGCCTCGACGGCCGCGTGAAAAGGTGGCAGATAGAATTCCCGCAGCGTGTGCTCGGAAATCTCGACGGAATTGTAGTCGCGTCCGCCTTCAGCGGCTCCATAGCCCACGTAATGTTTGACGCAGGCGGCGACGCTGTCCGGATCAGAGAGCCGCTCACCCTGGTAGCCGCGCACATAAGCTCGCGCCATGGCGGAGCCCAGGTAGGGATCTTCTCCGGCCCCTTCGGCCATTCTTCCCCAGCGTGCGTCCCGCGCGATATCAACCATCGGAGAAAACACCCAGCGGATTCCGGTTGCGGAAGCTTCGCGCGCGGCGACCCGAGCGACTTTTTGGACGAGCTCGGGATCCCAAGTGGATGCCAGACCCAGCGGAATCGGGAATTCTGTGCGAAAGCCGTGAATAACGTCCTGACCAAAAACAAGAGGTATGTGCAATCGGGATTTCTCGACCGCCAGCCGTTGGTACGCATTTGAATCGCGCGCCGCCGTTACGTTAAACAGGGCGCCGACCTCGCCCTTTTCGATCATTTCCTTGTATTCCGTTGGCCCGCTGGCAGGACCGGCAGCCTGGCCGACGGAATACTGGACCAATTGGCCGACTTTCTCTTCAAGCGTCATTTTGCGAAGGAGGGCATCTATTTTTCGTTCGACGGCGGGATTGACCAGCAGCGAAGGAAGCGTCCTGGCGTTGGACGCCGTGGCAGCCGCCGGCTCTTGAGCCGTGACAGGCAAGGAGGCGAGCAGAACCCCGGCGACGATTGCAAAGCGAAACAGTGAGGTGTGCACCTTTTCAAGAACTCCGATTGTGCCGATGGACGCCCGCCCAGCCGCCCTTTTCTGCGCCGAATGTGTCAACACCTTACTCGACTCCGGGCCATTTGTGGTAAGAACTGCGTGCAATTCTGAATTCTTTTGCTTTACCATGGTCTTTAGAAAATCCTTATTCTAGCGGGGATATTGCATTGAGGAAGTGAGCCACATCCCCGGCGCGTTCCACGCTTTCACGAAGCAGAATAATAAATCGATTTACAATGATACTCAAGCGGGAGGATTCCGTGCTGCGGCACCCAATCCACATACTAGAGGACCTTGACTTGATTAGGGCGATAATTTGACGCGGTGATTGTATCCCGTCATTTCAAGATACCCGACGCCGTTTAGGGGCGCCTCTTCTCGATGGCCTGACAGAGCAATGGCTCCCTCCCAATATGCCGGCACGTAGCCCGTGTCTTCGGCCAGCTCCTGGCTGGCTAGAGGCGTGCTTGCTTGGAGTTCGATCCCTAGCTTCGGTATCGCGATTTTCCACGCGATGGGATAGACCGCGTGAGTGTCTGGACTTGTCCAAGTTTCCGCGAGCGGCTGCAGCGAAAAATCCTTCACCCCCAGGTGAGTGGATCTGCCTTGAGCATCGATGTAAGTGCCTGCGGAGAATGGATCGAGCGAACCGTCTTTGCGGCGAATGCGGAAGAGCATCAGCTCGGTTTTGTCTTCGAGTTGCAAGCTCAGCCAATCCCATCCGACTTGGTTGCCTTCCAGCTGATGAGTGAAAAACTCGTGGTCCATCCAGGCGAGGCCGGTCACTTCGAAGC
>JBARBE010000158.1:0-1592 GCA_049792735.1 Candidatus Acidiferrum sp. | reverse complement strand
ATGCGATCGCGCCTTTGATTGCGGGCGATGCAGGTTTCGATCGGCACGTCGAAGAACAAAGCTTCGACTTCGCACTTGTAACGCTGGGCGAGCTGCACGTAGGGCTTCCGTTCCCAAGGAGTCAAGTGAGTGGCGTCGACATAGGTGACCGGACGGCCTGCGGCGATGCGCTGGCGAATCAGATACCGAACAGTGGCGAAGATGCGGGCGTTCATCGATTTATCGTGCGGATCGTCGGCGATGAGGCGGCGGATTTCGTCGGATGCGATCGAGTTCACACCGAGCCGCGCCAAGTAAGTCGACTTGCCGGAGCCGGGAAGTCCGACGGTGATAATCAATTTCACTTAGACGATATAGCGGCCAGCCGCCAGCAGACGCTCGGCGATCCGGCGGCGCGCTGCGATGGCGTTCACCGGTTCGAACTTAGTGAATCGCTTCAATATGGCCAGATTGGCTCGCAATGCATCGCCTTCCGAGCAGGCGGCGAGCACGTTCCGCGCGGCGCTTTCGACAATCTCCATGGCTTCGCACAGGAACACCGCGGAGATATCCGCCGTGATCTCGCCTTTGTGGAGCTGCGCAAGCTTTCGCGAGCGAAGCTCAACGGACTCCATCACAAAGGCGTTCATTGCGATGTCTGTGATGGACGCCAACACCTCCTGCTGGTCTTCGAGCCCCGCGCCGAATTTTTGGTACGCGACGCCGAGCGCGAACAGTGCGGTCTTCTTGGCGTTCTCCACCAGGCTTGCGGCCACTGGGCCCGACAGAATCTCAGCCTGCAATTTCTTGACGGCCTCCACCAGCGGCAATTGGCCGCGTTGTGCGCGCTTCAGCAACATGCCAGTGGCGAGCAGCCGGTTGATTTCGTTGGTGCCTTCGAAAATGCGATTGATGCGCGAATCGCGATAGGCACGCTCGACGACGTAGTCCTGATGATATCCGTAGCCACCGTGAATCTGGACGGCTTCATCGGTCACATAGTCCAGCATTTCGGAACCGAAGATCTTGATATAGGAGCATTCGGCCGCGAATTCCTCCACAGCTTTCAGCTCGCCCAGGGTTTCGATCTGGCTGTCGATCAGCCCGACGGTTCGATACGTCGCCGATTCGTTGGCGAAAATGCGGATCGCCATTTCGGCCAGCTTGTGCTGGATCAGCCCGAATTCCGCGATCGACTTGCCGAACGCTTTGCGCTCCTTGGCGTACTTCAGCGAAACGCGCAGCACTTCCTTGGCTCCGCCGCAGGCGAACCCGCCCAGTTTCAAACGGCCGATGTTCAAAATGTTGAACGCGATGATGTGGCCGCGGCCGATTTCGCCCAAAACATTTTCCACCGGCACTGGCACGTTGTCGAGATAGATGGCTGTGGTGGAGCTGCCCTTGATGCCCATCTTCTTTTCCTCGGCGCCCGGCGTGACACCGGGGAATCTGCGCTCGACCAGAAATGCGGTGAACTTCTCGCCGCCCGCTTTCGCGAAGATGGTGAACAGATCGGCCGCGCCGCCGTTGGTGATCCACATTTTCTGGCCGTTCAGCATGTAATGCCGGCCGTCGGGACTCAGATCGGCGCGCGTGCGCGCAGCCAATGCGTC
>JBARBE010000157.1:0-1957 GCA_049792735.1 Candidatus Acidiferrum sp. | reverse complement strand
GGCCTGGCCAGGTGCCAGGAGCGGTACGCGGCCGAGGGGAAGTGGCACTCGGCGGCCGAGCTGCACAAGTTGTGGAACGCGGAGAAGAAGGCCGATCCGGGCCTTGCGTGGTGGTCGGAGAACTCCGAGTGCGCCTACCAGGAGGCGTTCCGCAACCTGGACCGGGCGTTGGCAGACTTCATCAAGTCGAAGAAGGGAGAGCGTAAAGGTCGCAGGCTCGGCTTCCCGAAGTTCAAGAAGCGGGGGAGATGCCGGGATTCGTTCCGGTTCGGCACCGGGGTAATGCGCTGCGCCGCCAGCACGGTGACACTTCCCCGGCTGGGCACGATCCGCACGCATGAGTCCACTCGCAAGCTAGCCCGCCGTCTGGAAGTCGGGACGGCCCGCATCTTGTCCGCCACGGTGTCGCGCACCGCGCAGCGGTGGCACGTGTCGTTTACCGTCCAGGTAGAGCGGGCCATACCGGATCGGCACGCCCGGCCTGGCTCGGCAGTTGGAGTGGATCTCGGCATCAAAGCGCTCCTAACCGGAGTCGATGACGAGGGCCAGGTATTTACGGCCACCGGGCCGAAGGCGTTCCGCGCATCGCTACGTCGGTTCCGCCGCGCCAGCCGAGCACACTCCCGCAAGCAGCCGGGCTCGGCGAATCGCCGCAAGCACGCGGCCCGGCTGGCCCGCATCCACGCCCGCGTCGCGTACGTCCGCGCAGATGCGCTGCACAAGGCAACCACGAGCCTTGCTGCGCGATACGAGACGGTCGTGGCCGAGGACCTCAACGTCACAGGTATGCTCGCGAACCGGAAACTAGCACGCGCGGTCGCCGACCAGGGTTTCGGCTCCGCCAGGCGGATGCTCGGCTACAAGACCACCCGGAACGGTGGTCACCTGCTGGTGGCTGACCGCTGGTACCCGTCATCCAAGAACTGCTCCGCGTGCGGATGGCGAAAGCCAAGCCTGACGCTCGCCGAGCGGACGTTCACCTGCGAGGCGTGCGGTCTGGTCATCGACCGTGACATAAACGCCGCCCGCAACCTGCTCGACCTCGCCGCCAGTGGGGCGGAGAGGCTAAACGCCTGTGGAGCCCAGGTAAGACTCGGCGTAGCCGGGCACCGGGTGACGAAGCAGGAACCCGGCGCCGCGCACGCGGATAAGACCGGGACCGCCAGCTGGCAACGGCTGGCTGCGGGCGGGAGCTTACTCATGCCCACGAATCCGCAACGGTGACGGAACTGCAGCAGCCAATCGACACAACGGGAGGATGATCAGATGTCGTCAGCACCGGAAATCGTGACCCGCCCCGAGCAGCCCTACGCCGCGATCAGGGTGCAGGTGACCATGGCGGAGCTCGGAGCGGTCGTGCCCCCGCTGAACCAGGAGGTCTTCGCCTGGCTCGGCGAACAGGGCGCGCCCCCGGCCGGCGCGCCGTTCTGGAAGTACAACGTGATCGACATGGCGGGGAAGCTCGAGGTCGAAGCGGGCGTGTCGGTCGCGGCAGCCGTGGCCGGCGATGACCGCGTGATATCCGGCGTGCTCCCGGCCGGGCGGTACGCCACGCTCACCCACGTGGGGCACCCCAGCGAGCTCGCGGCGGCCACCGGGGCCCTGCTGGACTGGGCGGCCGAACAGGGTCTGACCTGGGACATGACGCCCGGCGAGAGCGGCGAGCGGTGGGGCTGCCGGCTGGAGAGCTACCTGACCGACCCCCGCCAGGAGCCCGACATGAGCAAGTGGGTGACCCAGCTAGCGTTCCGGCTGGCGGACTAGAACCCCGGTCTGCCGCCGAGCGGTAACGTTCTACACGGTGGCGGACTACCGGCTCGGGCACGGCGGGCTGCCGCTCGGCTGGCTGGCGTTGCTTGCGCAGCCCGGCTGGGCGCCCGCGGTCATGATGTTCGGCCTGGTCGTCCTGCTGTTCCCCGACGGCAGGCTGCCGTCGCCGCGGTGGAGGTGGCCGGCT
>JBARBE010000156.1:0-2161 GCA_049792735.1 Candidatus Acidiferrum sp. | reverse complement strand
GGCCAGATCCACGCGGTGGAAGCGTTCATGAAGAACATGCCGGCGGGAACGCCGTCCGGCTGGGACACCCCGAGCAGCAAGTAACAACTTCAAGTCAGCTTTGGGCTCTTGCCGTGGAGGTTTCACTTCCCCGGAACGATATGCTCCAGGTCCTGATTGTTCTGGTCGCACTCGGCTTCCATGATGCGTTCATCGCGCGGCGGATGGCGGAGAATCAAGCGGTATTGCCAGGGCTTGGTGAAGACTTTGGGATCTTCCATGGTGGCCTCATAGAAAATCGTACCGTTCGACTGTAGCGTGTAGCGCTCCACCACGTGCAGGGCCTCGCTATGAAAATGCCCGGCGCCCGGCAGCCAGGTCTTGTCATTGAAACCAATCACGTCCACGACAAACGTATCGCCGTCCCAGCGTCCGATGGAATCGCCCATGTAAGTGGGGTCGAGCAGGTCCGCGGACGGGTGGGGCCGCCCGTCGGTGGGAATGATGCGAAAGATGTGGTTCGACTCGTAAAGAATGTAGGTCTTCTTCGCCGTCTGCGCGATCTCGAACGGCACCGGGATGCCGGTGATGCGCGGCGTGCCCGCCATTTTGCAATGTACGTTGGGATCGTTGCGATCGTCCGAAGCCAGCGACTTCACTTTGCCCAGAGCCCACTCCTGATACGGAGCCGGCCCCGGAGGCGGTCCCCACGTGCTGGCACGGCCTTCGCCCGGACGCACTTCGCCGGTTTCGCCGAACAGGCTCACTCCAATCCCCTGCCAGATGCCGGACAGATCGGGGTGGCCGTAGGCATCCCGGCGAATCTGGTGGGACGATTTGTCCTGCGCTGGTTTATCTGGAGCTTGTCCGCAAACGGAAAGTACTGCGATCAGGAGCAAACATGCGATCTTCATCGTGCGGCTCCCTTATCGCGCCGGCGGCCCGAGAAACAGCTTTTGGCCGTCCGGGAGAGTCACCTGGCGTCCAGCAATCCGATTGCTTCCATCCTTCGACATCCAGCCGGTGACGGTGATGGTGTCGTTCTCCTTGAGCGCGCCGCGCGTCCAACCGGTGCGGCGTAAGGTATTCGGTGGATGACCTTCCAGCGCCCAGTTCACCATCTGGCCGTTATCGCCCTTCACGTCGAGGTAAATGTAGACATGCGGGTTGGACCAATCGATTTTGGTGACCACGCCCGTCAGCGTGACCGGCTTCGCGCTATCGTATTCCGCTCCGAAGGAGTGATGGGCGAAAGCGTGCGGAGCGATTACGAGAATACCCGCCAGCGACAAGGTGCGCAGCATGTGTGGACCTCCCAACACCCAGCCAGTATATGCGATTGTAACCTGCCTTTTCGAACAATCTGGGAGCATCTTCTGGCCGCCGGGAGCGTCATACTGAATTTGGAGGCCTTGTGAATCAAAAGCTGGACAGAGAACTCGAGAACCTGTGCATCAACACGATCCGCATTTTGTCGGCGGACGCGGTGCAAAACGCGAACTCCGGACATCCCGGTCTGCCCATGGGCGCGGCCGCCATGGCTTACACGCTGTGGACGCGGTTTCTGAAACACAATCCGCGCAACCCGCAGTGGTTCGATCGCGATCGCTTCATCCTCTCGGCCGGACACGGATCGATGCTTCTATACAGTCTGCTGTTCCTCACCGGTTACGATCTGCCGCTGGACGAACTCAAGCGCTTCCGGCAATGGGGCAGCAAGACGCCCGGCCATCCAGAGCGGCTGGATGCGCCCGGCGTGGAAGTAACCACCGGACCGCTGGGCCAAGGCTTCGCCAACGGCGTAGGTTTTGCGATTGCGGAGGCGTGGCTCGCGGCGCGCTACAACCGCCCCGGGCACAAGATCATCGATCATTACACCTACGCCCTGTGCGGCGATGGCGATCTGATGGAAGGTGTCACCCAAGAAGCGGCGTCCATTGCCGGCCACCTGCGGTTAGGCAAGCTGATTTATTTCTACGATCAGAATCACATTTCGCTCGCCGGCGCCACTGACATCGATTTCACCGAGGACGTCGCCAGGCGTTTTGAGGCCGACGGATGGCACATTCGGAAGGTTCCGGATGCAAACGACACCGCAGATGTCGCCAAGGCCATCGAGGAAGCGCAGGCCGAGGAACAACGGCCGTCATTGATTCTGCTCCGCACGCACATCGGATATGGC
>JBARBE010000155.1:0-42034 GCA_049792735.1 Candidatus Acidiferrum sp. | reverse complement strand
GAAGCCGTGGGGAAGAGGCTGAGGTGATCGGAAAAGGCGGCGTACCAGACCAACACACCCTTGTTGGATCTGAAGGCGGGGATGCGGTAGCTAATGACTTCGGTAGCTTCCCGGGGAACGACGGAGCGAATCGCCGCGCGCATTTTGTGCATGAGCGTACGCGTGGGTTGCCGGACGCGAGCAATGTATTCGCCGACGGTGTTGGGAGGGCCGCCGCGCTGTGTTATTGAAGTACGGGTCGTGGATATCGCTTTTTTCATGCGCGCGATGTTACATGCTTCCTTGTTCCAAACCGATTCCTGTGACTAGCTCCTGCGGATGGCTTTCGTAATACGGTTGATCTCGTCACCGCTCTTGAGCCGCATGCCAAATTGTAGTGATTATGACGCGGTCCCCGCGGACACGGTAGAGAATCGTGTAAGGAGTGCCGCCGATCACCAGTTCGCGGATGCCGGATTCGGCGCCAGCGCGGCCGAGATATGGGTGCGTACTTAGCGATTCAACGATCGCAACGATGCGAGTGGCCAGGCGTTCGGCGGCGTCGGGCTTATCGAGTGCGACATAGGCACGAATCTCGCGAAGACGTGCCAGAGCCAGCGGAGACCAGACGATCTCAATAGTCACAGCGACTCGTCATCGTGAGTTTTGCCGCAGACGCATTTGGGCGGAGGCAGCTCGTGCTTCGTGCCCCAGGAAAGCAGCCAAGCCTTCATATCCTCGTGTTTGACGTAATGGCCAGACTTCACCTGGCGCTCGCCCCGCCGCGTTTCCGCGAGGAGTCGCTCCTGGTCGGCGACGTACGCTTCGACGGCGTCGGAAATTAAGAAATTGGAGCTGCGGCCGGAGGCCTTCGCCAATTTCGCCAGGCGCTTCTTAATTTGCGGTTTGAGCCGAGTGCTGAGCGTTGCGCTCCGTGTGTTCGCCATAAACACATTCTAGCACAAAGAACAGGGGCAGCGACGATCAATCGCCGGCGGCAGAAACAGAAAGAGGGCACGATGAATCGTGCCCCTAAAAGAGGGAAAGAACAAAGCGCCGATCTGAAGATCGGCCAATACAGCTTAGTGGCCGGAGCCGGAGAGCTGTTGAACGATTTCGCTGACGAATTTTTTGGCGTCGCCGAAGAGCATTAAGGTGTTGCCAAGGTAATACAAGGGATTGTCGATGCCGGCGAAACCGGCGGCCATGCTGCGCTTGATGACCATGACGGTGCGGGCTTTGTCGACGTCAATGATGGGCATGCCGAAGATGGGGCTGGTTTGATCGGAGCGAGCGGCGGGATTGGTGACGTCATTGGCGCCGATGACGAGGGCGACATCGGTTTGCGGGAGGTCGCCGTTGATGTCATCCATTTCCATGAGGCGGTCGTAGGGGATGTCGGCTTCGGCGAGGAGAACGTTCATGTGGCCGGGCATGCGTCCGGCGACGGGATGGATGCCGAAGCGCACATCGATGCCTTTCTTGGTGAGGATGTCGTAGAGTTCGCGGACTTTGTGCTGCGCTTGCGCGACGGCCATGCCGTAGCCGGGGACGATAACGACTTTATTGGCGGCGGCGAGAATGGCGGCGGCGTCTTCCGGGGAAGCGCTTTTGACGACCCGCTCTTCTTTTGTGCCGGCGGTTTTGGGCTGGACTTGGCCGAAGGCGCCGAAGAGGACGTTGGTGAAGGAGCGATTCATGGCTTTGCACATGATGACCGAGAGGATGAAGCCGGAAGCGCCGTCGAGCGCGCCGGCGACGATCAATACTTTATTGCTAAGGACGAAGCCGAGGAGCGCGGCGGAGAAGCCCGCGTAGGAGTTCAAGAGAGAAATGACGGTGGGCATGTCCGCGCCGCCGATGGGCGTGACGAGCATGATGCCGAAGATTAAAGCGACGGCAATCATGATCGGAAAGAGAAATGTCATGTCTGGATGAACGACGAGGGCGATCATGAGGATTAGGGCGGAGGCGAGGACGGTGAGGCTGACGTAGTTCTGGCCTTTGTACGTGATGGGGCGCTGTGGGAGCCATTCTTGCAACTTGCCGGCGGCGATGATGCTGCCGGTGAAAGTGAGCGAGCCGATGATGACTTCGAGACCGATTTCGGCCATCTCGAATTTCGGAACGTTGGGAGCGGCGACGTAATATTCGGCGATGCCGATGAGCGCGGCGGAAAGCGCGCCGAACGCGTGGCTGAGGGCGGTTCGCTGAGGAACCGCAGTCATTTTCACGAGGCCGAGAGGAACGCCGACGGCGGCGCCGATGATCAGCGTGATGATGATCCACTTGTAGTGGGTAACTTCCGGATTGAAGAGCGTCGCGGTGACGGCGATGGCGGAGGCGATTTCTCCGATGAGCACGCCTCGCATGGCGGTGACCGGAGAGCTGAGCCACTTGATGGCCAGAATGAAACCGATGGCGGCAGCGATGTAGGTGACGTCGATGAGCTGCTGGAGGTCGGCGGGGTTCATGATTTTTTCGCCGCCTTGCCGGTCTTGAACATGCCCAACATGCGGTCGGTGATGACGAAGCCGCCGACCATGTTGCTGAAGGAGGCGGCGACGGCGATCAGGCCGAGGATGGTCGAGAGGCGCGTCTCGTGGCGGCCGGCGATGATGATGGCGGCGACGAGGACGATGGCGTCGAGGGCGTTGGTGAGAGACATCAGCGGCGTGTGCAGCAGCGGCGAAACGCGCTTAATGAGCTCGATGCCTAGAAAGGCCGAAAGGATGAACACAAAAAGACTGGAGATAAAATCCGCGGGCATCCATGCCTCCTTAAGATTTTGCAGCTAAAGCCGGGAGCTTAAAAATTTCGCGCAGCCTGGCGTTTATGATTTCGCCGCCTTGCGTCAGCAAAGTGTCGCGCACGATTTCGTCGTCGGGATTCAGCTGCAGTTTACCGTCTTTGACGAGATGAAGGAGAAATGTGGCGACGTTTTTTGCGTACATCTGGCTGGCGTGGTAAGGAACAGTGCCGGCCAGATTGATGAAGCCCATGATGGTGACGCCATGCTCGACGATTTGTTCTTCGGCGCGAGTGAGTTCGCAATTGCCGCCGCGCTCTGCGGCAAGATCGACGATCACGGAGCCCGGCGCCATGGCCGTAACCATTTCTTTGGTGACCAGAATGGGCGACTTCTTGCCGGGGATGACGGCAGCGGTGATGACCACGTCGCTTTCGGCGACGACTTTGCCCAGGAGTTCGCGCTGTCTTTTGTAGAAGTCTTCGCCTTGGGCGGTGGCGTAGCCGCGAGCGTCTTGCGCGTCTTTGGCTTCGATGGGGAGCTCAACGAAGCGGCCGCCGAGGCTCTGGACTTGTTCTTTGACGGCGGGGCGGAGGTCGTAGGCGGAGACGACCGCGCCGAGTCTGCGGGCGGTGGCGATGGCCTGGAGGCCAGCGACGCCACACCCAATGATAAAAACGCGCGCGGGCGTGATGGTGCCGGCGGCGGTAGTCATCATGGGGAAGAGACGAGGGAGAGTGTCGGCGGCGACGACTACGGCCTTGTAGCCGCTGATGGTGGCCATCGAAGAAAGCGCGTCCATGCTTTGGGCGCGGGTGGTGCGCGGCATCAACTCGATGGAAAAAGCAGTGACGCCTTTCGAGGCGATTTCCTGTATTGCTTCGAGCGAACTGAGGGGGCGCAAAAATCCAATGAGCGCTTGATTCGGGCGGAAGAGAGGGACGTCGGCTTTGCCGGTTTTATCATTTGCGCCGTAGGAGAGGACTTGAACGATGATGTCGGCGGCGGCGAAAACCTCGGTGCGGGTGGGGAGAATTTTTGCGCCTTTGGCGGCGAAATCAGCGTCGAGATAGCCGGCTTGCGCGCCTGCGCCGGCTTCGATGACGACTTCGAGGCCGGCTTTTGTAAGGCTCGGGACTACGGCGGGCACCATCGCGACACGGCGTTCGCGGGGAAAGCTCTCTCGTGGTACTCCGACGATCATGAAACTTCCTCCGGTACTCTAGATTCAATCACGTTGCCAGTGTTTGCCCGGCCGCGCGGCATTCTACACCCGATTCGCAAAGGGAAGTTCGCCAACAGACTATAGGCAAACTCGCGGCGATTTATTCGGCTCCGGCCTCTTTGCCCGGGATGAAATAGACTTCTTCGAACAGTGTTCCTTTTTGCCAGCCGGCACGGCTCAAAATACCCATGCCGTTCTCGCACATGCTGGGATGGCCGCAGAGATATCCGGTGGTGGCAGCCGGATGCAAATCCCACTCGTCGACGTACATGCGAACGAGGTCGTCGACGCGGCCGGTTTGGCCTTTCCACGCGGCGTCTTCCCAGGGTCGACTGATGGTGGCGACGTATTTGAACCACGGAACTTCCGCGGCGATGCGCTCGAGTTCCTCGCGATAACCGAACTCCCATGAGCGGCTTCCGCCCTGCAGACAGTAGAGTTTGTGTTCGCCGGGCATAGGACTGTTGCCGGCTTTCCAGTCTCGGTAGAGCGTGCGGACGTAACTCACAAAAGGAGCGATGCCGGTGACAGTGGCGAGGAGAAGATGATTGGTGCGGCCGCTTTTCAAATCGAGAGTAAACCGGCCTTTGGAAATTTTGCGGCAGAGCATGGTGTCGCCGACGTTGAGTTTGTAAAGATGCGGAGTGAGTGCGCCCTGGGGGACGAGCTCAATGAAAAACTCGAGGCTTTCTTCGTAGGGCGAGGAGACGATGGAATAGGCGCGCTCGATGCGCTTCTCTTCGTGATCGACGCCGAGGGTGGCGTACTGTCCGGCTTTAAAAGAAAATGGGCCGCCGGGATCGACGCGGATGAGCCACAGATCTTCCGACAAATCCTTTCGCTCGATAATGCGCGCCGTGAAGTGTTTATCCGTCGGGAGAGCCATGCGGGTCATCCTCCAACTCTATGGTGTGTTGCCAAATTTGCTCGCGTCTAGCTTGAAGAGCAAGCGGGTCAAACAACGACCATGCGGATTGGCTGTCTGCGCCGCCCCGTGCCATGAAATCTGTACTTTACTATCGGGGATGAAAAGAATCACTCGAAAGGAGCCATCCCTTGGTTGGCCTTCTGATGCATCACTTTGATTGGAGGGTAGCCCGGCCGGTGATTGCAAGGTGCAGTCTGCCAAGGAAACCCAACGGCGGCATTGTACACCCTGAGAGCCGTTTCGAGGCGAGGGGAGTCGCAAGGAAGGTGGAAGGCTCGGTACAGCCGGCGGCGGGACTGGAAATTACCGCGCTCCAACAGAAGCGCGGCGACCGTCCTTCGACCATAGGCCGGCCACTCCAGCGAGGTTTTTTGAAACATTTTGGGGTGCCGGACACGTCTAAACAGTGACGCAAAGGGAATGGCGCGTCTGCCGAAATACCCTCCCTGGCAAACACACGCGGGATTGCAATTCGCGTTAGATAGCAGGAGTGATCGATGGAATTGCTGGAAAAGGGGCGCGCGAGGCGCTTGAGATTGATTGTTGTATTCGCGTGCATCGGCCTTGGAGCAGTTTGCGTCGCGAACGCATCCGCCGGTGAACCCGCACCACCGCCGGCGCAAACCGCAGCTGCCCGAGCGGTAGGCACTATTAAGGCCATCACGGGAAAAACGATAGTCTTGACCACGGATACGGGGGCCGAAACCACGATTCAGGTGGCGGATGATGCCCGGCTGATTCGCATCGAACCAGGTGCCAAAGATCTCAAGAGTGCGGTGGCGCTTCAATTGTCGGAATTGCAGCCTGGAGATCGAATCTTGGTCCGCGGGATGATGGCAGGCGACGGCAAAACGCTGGCGGCCATCTCCGTGATCGCCATGAAACACGAGGACATCGCGGCGAAACAAGCGCACGAGCGCGAGGAATGGCAGCGACATGGAGTTGGCGGGTTGGTGAGCGCGGTGGACCCAGCGACCGGCACGATCAAGATCTCGACAAACGCGACGGGCACGGCGAAGGAAGTGACAGTCCAGGTTACGAAGCAGACGATTCTCCGGCGATATGCGCCGAACTCCGTAAAGTTCGATGATGCGAAGCCGGCGCCGATCGAACAGATCAAGGTGGGCGATCAGTTGCGCGCGCGGGGAACTCGCAGCGCGGATGGAGCAGAACTAGCTGCAGACGAAATTGTCTCGGGAACATTCCGCAACATCGCGGGGACGATCGAGGCCGTCGACACAGCCGCCGGAACTCTTACAGTAATGGACCTGGCGGCCAAAAAGAGTGTCACCGTGAAAATCGGGGCGGACACGCAGATTCGCAAGCTGCCGCCCATGATCGCGCAGGGCATTGCCATGCGGCTAAAAGGCAGCGCGGCGAATGGGGCAGCGGGAGGAAATGCATCCGCTGGGTCGGCACCTAAGCCCGCGGAAGCGGCGGCTGTCAATCACGCTCCTGGCCAGTCCAGCGGTCAAGGTGCGGGACCCGGAGGGACGGGACGAGCGGGTGCCGGCAGGGGAGGCGACTTGCAACAAGTACTCAGCCGAATGCCCGCGGCGACGCTCGCGGATTTGCAGAAGGACGATGCGGTCATGATCGTGACCACAGAAGGCACGGAGGCCAGCGGAGGGACGGTGATCACGCTGCTCGCCGGAGTGGAACCCATCCTCGAAGCTTCGCCGAAAGGCGGAGCCTCCAGCATCCTCACGCCGTGGTCGATGAGCGAGGCGCCAGCGGGAGATACGAACCCATAAAGAACGCCGATTAGAAAATTTTTAACTAAGATCAGGAGCAGGAATGAACTTGAGGAACGTCTATCGGAGCATTGTATTCGTAGCAGTACTTGCGTTTGCCGAAATGGCCGGGGGCGCGGCGCACGCGCAGGAGACTACGGGAACGCTACGCGGGCAAGTAACGGATCCTTCGGGCGCCGCGGTGGCCGAGGCGACCGTGCTTGTGACTACGCCGAGCGGGGCGGCGACGACGGCGACGACAAACCGCGAAGGCATTTATGAGGTGAAGGGACTGGTTCCTGGAAAATACGGCGTGAAGGTGATCGCCACGGGATTCGCGCCGTTCGAGAAGCCGGAGATCGAAATAGCCGCGGGACAAACGCAGAAATTGAATGTTCAGTTGAGCATTGAGGTGCAGCAGGAAAAGGTGGAAGTAACAGACACGACGACCAAGGTGGACGTGAATCCCGCGAACAACGCAGGCGCAGTCGTCATTCAGGGCAAGGATCTGGAAGCGCTTTCCGATGATCCGGACGAACTGGAGTCCGAACTGCAAGCGCTGGCCGGGCCATCGGCAGGACCTAACGGCGGGCAGATCTACATTGACGGTTTTACAGCAGGCGAACTGCCCCCCAAAGCCTCGATTCGAGAGATTCGTATCAACCAAAATCCGTTTTCGTCGGAGTACGACAAGCTGGGTTACGGGCGGATCGAAGTCTTCACGAAGCCCGGCACGGACCAGTTTCACGGCCAATTCTTCATGACGGGAAACACGGCGGGATTCAACTCGCGTAATCCGTTTGAAGATTTGCCAGCGGGAACGGAGCAGCCCGGCTACCACACCACGCAATTCAGCGCCAATGTGGGCGGGCCGCTGAGCAAGAAGGCTTCCTTCTTCTTCAACATCGAGCGGCGCGACATCACCGATCTCTCCGTGATCAGCGCGCAAGTCGTCAATCCGACGACTTTCCAAATCGAGCCATTTAGTGATGCGGTGCCAAATCCCAGGACGCGCCTAAACATCAGCCCCCGAATCGATTATCAGGTGACGCCGGGAAACACGCTGTCCGTACGCTATCAATATTGGCGGAACAATGAAATGAACGACGACGTGGGATCGTTTAATTTGGCAACGCAAGCGACCAATTCGCTCGAGACAGAAAACACGCTGCAAGCCACCGACACGCAGACGATCAGTCCGACCACGATCAACGAGACGCGCTTCCAATATATCCGCGACACCTCGAATGGAACGCCCTTCAGTACCTTGCCGGCGATCAACGTTGAGGCAGGGTTCGTCGGCGGGGGCTCGACGAGCGGAATCAACACGGATACTCAGAACAGATACGAACTCCAAAACATCACCTACATAAATAAAGGAAAACACGCCTGGAAGATCGGCGGACGAGTTCGTGAAACGACGGATGGCAGCGCGTCCAACGCGAGTTTCAACGGGTCGTATTCTTTTGGATCGCGACAGCTGCCTGGATGCGTGCCGACAACTACTGACAACTGTGTCATCACGCCGCTGCAGGCCTATCAAATCACTTTGATGGGTCAGGCGATGGGCGAAAGCGCTGCCGCCATTCAGGGCGCAGGCGGCGGAGCAAGCTACTATTCCCTGAACGACAACCCTCTCGGGAAAGCCGCAACCAGCGTGAGCTGGTTTGACGCGGCTCTGTTCGCGCAGGACGACTATAAGTGGCGTCCCAACGTGACGCTGAGCTATGGCTTGCGCTACGAAACGCAGAACAATCTTGGCGACCACGCCGATTTTGCGCCACGCCTCGGCCTGGCCTGGGGGATCGACGGCAACGGAAAAAGCAAATCGCCCAAAACCATTCTGCGCTTGGGCTACGGCATTTTCTACGATCGCTTTGCGGAAAGTCTCGTCTTGCAGCAGCAACTGGCGAACGGCCTGATTCAGCAGCAGTACCTGATTCCGGACCCGCAGTTTTTCAACCCCAATCAAACAACGCTGCCGGCTGACTTTCCTACCGCGACAACAACGCCGCAAACCGTCTATGTGAAGAATCCCAATCTTCGTTCGCCCTACGTCATGCAAACCGGCGTAACGCTCGAGCGCCAGCTCACCAATTTTGCAAACTTGTCCGTGACCTATCTGAATTCGCGCGGCGAACACCAGTTCTATACCAACGTTTTTCCTCCCAACACGCCAGGTTCGCCGTTGCCCGCCGGATTCGATCCCGGCGATATCGCCTATCAATACACTTCGGAAGGCATCTTCAAGCAAAATCAGCTGATCGTGCACAGCATGGTGCGCATTCCGACGGCGCACGGCTTCCTGAAGAGCCTTTCGCTCTTTGGCTTCTACGTTCTGAATTATGCGAACAGCGATACCGGAGGCGCTGGCTACGTCCCTTCCATTCCCGGAGATATCAGCGCTGACTACGGGCGCGCGTCCTTCGATATCCGCAATCGCATTTTCTTCGGTGGAACGATGGATATCCCTTACGGCTTCAATCTGAGCCCCTTCCTGATCGCGAGCTCGGGAATTCCGTTCAACATCACGACTGGACAGGACGTCTACGGCGACCAGCAGTACAACACTCGGCCATCCTTCGCCACGTGCGGTACCGGGGCGCCGGCTGGCGTTGTACAAACCGCGTATGGTTGTTTCAATCTGCTTCCAACGGCAGGCGAAGCGCCGATTCCCATCAACTATGCGACGGCACCGGGTCGATTCACGCTGAATCTGCGCGTCAGCAAAACATTCGGCTTCGGACTGAAAAAGGAAACCAGTGCCGGCGGCACGGGCGGACCAGGCGGAGGAGGGTTCGGGCGCGGACCCGGCGGTGGCCACCACGACGGCGGGCCGGGCGGAATGTTTGGCGGTGGCGGTTCATCCAAATATCGCTACAACCTGACGTTCAGCGTGAGCGCGCGGAATTTGCTCAACAGCGTTAACTACGGGCCGTACATCGGAAACTTGAGTTCGCCGCTTTTCGGCGAAGCCAACTCGCTGTCCGGCCAGCCCTATAATTCCTCGACGGCGAATCGTCGGATTGACTTGCAGGTGCGGTTCACGTTCTAGCCGGCACTGGTCTACAATCAATGCGCGGGCAGCGGCAGTCTCGCCCGGACGCTCATGGCCAAACGGCGCAAGAAAAAAGTTCTGGATGCGGGCGTGGAAGCGCGGCGGGCGGCGCGCAACTCCGGGATTGCGCCTGCGGCCACTCGCGTGATCGCGGATAAGCGCAAGCGCCCTGCCAAGCACATGAAAAAATGGTTGGAAAAGGAAGCGGAGTAACCCCGCGCAATTTCTGTCTCTGATTTTCTTCTGTTTAGGTCCGGACCGGACCTAATTTTTCGAGCCTCAACCGGGTTTGTGGGCAGGGACACTTTCATCCGCGCGGAAAAGCGCTGCGGGGGCGATTTTCTTGCGTTCGGCGAGCGCTGCGGCAATCGATTCCAGGTCTTTTTTGTCGAAACCCATACAACTGATTTTCACCGTTCGGTCAGTTTCAATGAGAAAAATCGTCGGGACATTGGTGAGGCCGTAGGCGTTGGACGCGAGGTAGCCCTCCTTCTTTTTGTCGAGGACCATAGGGAAACTGACGCCGAATTCCCTGGCAAAGTTTTCGGTGTCCCGGGCGTCGTCTTGCGAGACGCCGAGAAACGTTGCACCGTCGCCGCCATAGCGTTTATAGAGGCGCTCAAGGAACGGGAATGTGAACTGGCAGACGGGGCAGGAGATTTTGAAGAAGGCGGCGACGACCGGGGCGCGCTCGAGCAAGCTGCTAAGGGAGACCTCTTTTCCATCGAGAGATTTTAGCGAGAATTCAGGAGCAGTGTTTCCGGCAACGATGCTTGTCATTGTCCCTTCTTTATCCATTCAGCGTTCGAGCCGCCGCAAGATTCCCATGCATTCAGTTTAGCGCAAAGGCCTGAATGAAGCAGTGTGGCGGCGCGGCGCCGCCCAGAGATGCAACAACGGGGAGTGAAACGCGCAAAGGAAGCCACCGTCGGCGAATGTGTATCAGTGGATCTGCTTGGTCTTGCGCTGCATGTAATCCATCAACAAGTACTGGCCAAGGGTGTAAGGCGTCGTGAAATAAGCTTTGCCGCGGCACATTTCCGTGATCTTCTGGACAAAGTGGACGAGGCTGTAATCGCTGGCCAGCATGAAGGTGTTAATCATGATGCCGGCGCGCTTGCACTTGTTCACCTCCTCGAGCGTCTGCCCAACGACGAATGGGTCGAGGCCGAACGCATTCTTATAGATGCGGCCGTCTTCGAGCGTGAGCGCGGAGGGCTTTCCATCGGTGATCATGATGATCTGGCGCATATCTTTTTTCTGGCGCAGCAGGATGCGCTGGGCCAGCCGAAGGCCTTCGCGCGTGTTCGTGTAATAAGGGCCGACTTGCACGCGTGCGAGCTCGCCGAGAGGAACTTCTTCGGCGCTGTCATGGAAAAGCACGAGGCTGAGCGTGTCGCCCGGATACTGCGTACGAATGAGATGAGACAGCGCCATGGCCACACGCTTTGCTGGCGTAAAACGGTCCTCGCCGTAAAGAATCATGCTGTGGCTGCAATCCAGAAGAACGACCGTGGCGCATGAGCTGTGATATTCGCACTGATGGACCATCAAGTCCGAATACGTCATGTCGATGGGAACTTTTGCGCCCTGGCGTCGAACGGCGTTGAAGAGCGTCTCGCTGATGTCGAGATTCATTGTGTCGCCAAATTCATAGGGGCGAGAGACGCCTCCGGATTCTACTCCCGTTGCGAGATCGCGCGTGTCGTGGCGGCCGAAGCTGCTGCGGCCGAGCGAGCCGAGAAGATCCTGAAGAGTTTTGAACCCGAGAAAGTCGATGGTCTTGTCCGTTATTTCAAAGCGCGCTTCGGGCTGGCGTTCGTGCGGCTGCCCAAGCTGGCCGCGGGCAGAAGTCTGCGGCGGAGGCGTGACTTGCGGGGGCTGCTGCGGATTGATAAAACCTTCCTGGGCCAGACGCTCCATCAACTTGTCGATTAGATCTTTTACAGCTTGATTGTTTTGTGCTTCGGGATTTTGCAGCATTTCGCGCAGCTCTTCGCTCATCGCGTCCTCGGGAAGCAGGTCGCCTTCCTGCAGCGCGCGAAGAATCGCTTCGCGCAGAGCTTCCATCGAGCGCTCGGGATCCATCTGGGAAACGCCGTAAAATTGCGATTCGAAGCCGCTTTGCAGAAAAAAATCGCCCATGCGTTTGACGAGTTCTTCAAGATCGATGGCATCGGCTGGTTCGCCGGTATATTTTCCGTAGCGGATGAATTTCATAGGTTGCGTTCCCCGAGCCTCTCAGGAAAAAACAGCACTACACTAGTTAAACTGCCGCCGCGGTGGCCGGCCGGGAGCCTCGCGTTCGCGCGGTTCGGGCTGCTTCGGCTTGTCCGCGTAAAAGCCGCGTTCCTCGCTTCGCCCGATGCGGCGATGCGCCCAAAGGCCTTCCAGAATCATTTCCGCGGCCGATGCGGCATTCGCGGCGTCCTTTCGGTCTTGGACGCCAAGACGGCCGATATGCTCCATCAAACCTTGAATTTTCGAGAGCTGCTGATAACGCTCGGCCGCTGTAGCGAGTTCAGGAAGCTTCAATTCGCCGCCGATTTCAAACCATTGGATCACAGGTTGGAAGCTGACCTCTGCAAAATGTTTGCTAAAGACACGGCCCACCGCGGTGCGAATCAGTTCACGCGCAATCGTGTCCGCGCCCTTGAGTTCGCCTTCGTATTCGAGCTCCATCTTTCCGGTAATTGCGGGCAGCGACGAATAAACATCCGCGATGCGGGCGACCGTGGCCTTTTCTCCGGTGCGAGCCGTGCGCTGCTCGGCGCTGCTGACCAGGCTTTCGAGCGCAGTGATCGGCAGCCGTTGGCTCACGCCGGAGCGGCGGTCCACGCGCTTGTCCTCGCGCGCTTGAAAGGCAATTTCCTCGACCACATGGCGTAGGTACGCAGGCACTTCCACCTTGCGGCCCGCGTCCCGAGCGACCCAAGCCTCCTGCGCCGTGATAGCCATGCCTTCTTCGAGAGTAGATGGATAGTGAGTCCGGATTTCGGCGCCGATGCGATCTTTAAGAGGAGTGATGATTTTTCCGCGTGCGGTGTAATCTTCGGGATTTGCTGTGAAAACGAGCAGCACGTCAAGCGGCAACCGCAGCGGATATCCCTTAATTTGAATGTCGCCTTCTTGCATGATGTTGAAGAGTCCAACCTGAATTTTGCCGGCGAGGTCGGGAAGCTCATTAATTGCGAAGATGCCGCGATTGGCGCGAGGAAGCAAGCCGTAGTGAATGGTCAGTTCGTCGGAAAGATCGCGCCCTCCGCGCGCGGCGCGAATGGGGTCGACGTCGCCGATAATGTCAGCCATAGTCACATCAGGAGTCGCGAGCTTTTCGACGTAGCGATGGTCGCGGGGCATCCAGGCGATGGGCGTGTTATCGCCTTCGGCGGCGATTTTCTCGCGGCAGGCGCGGCAGATCGGTCGCAGCGGGTCGTCATTGATTTCGCAGCCTGCGACAACGGGAATTTCCGCGTCGAGAAACTGCGCAAGGCCGCGCAGGATGCGGCTCTTCGCCTGGCCGCGAAGCCCCAGAAGAATGAAATTGTGGCGCGAGAGCAATGCGTTAATGATTTGCGGGATGACTGTGTCTTCGTAACCATGCACGCCCGGAAAGAGCGGCTCGTTTTTTTCGATCATGCGCAGAAGATTCTGGCGAATCTCGCTCTTTACGGAGCGCGACACGGTTCGGGCGTCAAAGTCCGGGATGCGCTTGAGTTCTCCAAGGGTGCGAGCTTTCGAGTGCGCTGAAGTGCTTGCCGTCATGGGGCCTCTATCTGCTCCTCGACCGAACCGGGGAGCACAAAAACTCGTAATTCGATCGTCCAAACATCATCGCTCTAATTCAAACTGTGGCCATTACCGCCGGAACGCTGGCGCAAAACTCCCGTCTTCTGTAGATGCGGCGCCCACGCGCGAAGATACCCGACGAGTCGTTCTTGTCGGTCAGCTTCTGTCCGCAATTCTAGAATCTGCTGCTTCCAGAGCAGATCCATCGGCAAAGTCCCGGCGACGACGAATGAAAATCGGGCGGACGGTTCGGGATCCGTATTCTTAGGATAGTCCTCAAAGATGAGCGTGTGGCAGGTTTCGTACAGCTCGACGAGCTCCTTCCCAATGGTGGGATTAAGCGGAGCATCGCGATCTTCGAGGTAATCCACATAGCCCTCGGCGAGCGGATTTTCATCGAAAAAGTCTATGACCCGAAAGGGTTCGCGCCCCACCGTCAGAATGTCCAGGGTATTGTTGGAATTGCGCCGGACGACCTCAATGATCTCCGCCGTGCAACCGACTCGCACGACACCTTTGGGAAGCGCCAGGAGAACGCCAAATTCAGATTTCTCTTTCAGGCAGCGTCCCACCATCTCTAGATAGCGCGGCTCGAAGATGTGCAGAGGAAGGTCCGCGCCGGGGAGAAGAACGACGTTGAGCGGAAAGAGCGGAATGCGATCAGGCCGCATAGTGCCTGCCCAAATGATAACAGACAGTGGTGATTTTTGAATGGCCAGCCGCTGAAAGCGCGTAGAAGCCATCGCATCAATACATAGAATAGACCAAACCCGAACCAACACTCTTTCGAGAGTTGGCTAAGCGAACGAAGTGATAAGCTGGCAGGGTTTTGGCGGGCGAAGAGCAGAGGAGGTTATTCCGTGAATAAAAAATACAATCTTTTGCGTGTACTGTGCGGAAGTTGCCTGATTGTTGCGATGCTTGTCTGCGTCGGACCTGCGTTCGCGCAGGCTACCTCAGCGGTTGGTCAGGCGCCGGACACGAAAAAGGCGGATCCTGCGGAGGCCTACTGGGAAAGCTTGACGCCTTACCAAAAATCCCAGGTCGAGCGCATGTACAACGATTGGGCCTACCTTGCGAAATTTCGCGATGCGGATAAAGCGCTGACGGCTCCCGCTCCCGGCGAGGTACGCGTAGTGTTCATGGGTGACTCCATCACGGAAGGCTGGGGGATGAAAGCTACGCCAACGTCGCCGGCTCGTGGCGTCTTTTTCCCCGGGAAGCCATATATCAACCGTGGCATCTCCGGGCAGACCTCGCCGCAAATGTCGGTGCGCTTTCGTCAGGACGTCATCGACTTGAAACCGAAAGTAGTCGTGATACTTGCAGGCACGAATGACATCGCCGAGAACACGGGCAAGATGACACCCGAGGAGACTGAAGGAAATATCGAGTCTATGATTCTTCTTGCCAAGGCGAGTGGCATTCGTCCAGTCCTGTGCTCCGTATTGCCGTCGACCGAATTTTGGTGGCACAAGGGATTAGAGCCCGCTCCGAAAATCAAAGCGTTAAACGAGTGGCTCAAAATGTACGCCGCGAAAAATGACATCGTTTATGTCGATTATTACTCGGCGATGGTGAACGACAAAGCCGGCCTCAAGGCAGAGTTAAGTCCCGACGGCGTGCACCCGAACGCAGCTGGCTACGCAGTCATGGCCCCGCTGGCTCAGGCCGGGATCGAGGAAGCTTTGCGACAGCCTGTTCGTTGAGAAAAGCCGACGCGGCGAGAGGACATCCGAGCCAACTCTTCGTGCCGCAAGCTTGCTCCTGATTATCAGCCAATCGAAAACATATTATCTTCAAGCGAGATCGTTGAGCAGCGCTTCCATTTCGGAGCGGGCATGCTCGTCGCCTTTTTGGGCGGCCGCGGCGATGCCACTTGAAAGAACTTTGCGGGCTTCGTCGTTTCGCGATTCGCGGGCAAGCAGTTGGCCGTACATCAGGTAAGCCGGAATGTAACCGGCGTTGCGCTCGAGAAGCGCGCGAAAATGTGCGTCCGCAGCGGTTGCATCGCCGCTGTTCATGCACTCCATCGCGAGGCCATAGCGCGAGAAAGCGTCTTCGGGTTTTTTCGCGACGAACTCTTCGAGCATCTGACGGCGGGTTTTCTTTTGGTCAGTCATGGTTGGCTCCCGTATTATACGGGGATTAAGATTGCATCCCAAAGCAACCGAGGTGGGCTGATGAAGAGGCGACGCGACTGCACCTGTCCATGTCACAAGAGCGGGCGCGTGGTGCATATCGTGCCCTGCTGCGATGGGATTCCTACATGGCCCTTCAAGAAGCGCAAGCCTAAGGGTTCGCGAAAGACAAAGTGAAGAGTCGATGAGAAAAGAAGCGGGGAGCGAATGAAGCGAGAGCAATTTGTGAAGAGCGAAATGAGCGGGGAACTGGCGCTGAAGGGGAAACCGGTGAGCGCGTCGCGGTCGGAGATGACGGAAATTGTTTTGCCGGCGCAAACGAATCCGCTGGGGAAATTGCTGGGCGGGCAGGTGATGCATTTGGTGGACATGGTGGCAGCGATGGCGGCGCACAGGCACTCGAACAGTTATGTAGTCACGGCATCGGTGGACTACATCGATTTTCGCAATCCTATAAACCTGGGTGAGATCGTCAATCTGAAATCGCAAGTGAATCGAGTGTTCCGGACGTCGATGGAAGTGGGCGTCGAAGTGTTCTCTGAAAATGCCATGACGGGAGAACGGAAGCATACGACTACCGCATACGTGACCTTCGTGGCGATTGATGAGTACACCGGGTTGCCGAAGCCGGTCGTGCCGCTGATTGTTAAGACTGGGGAAGAGCGGCGCCGCTTTCGAGAAGCGGCGAAACGGCGTGAGGTGCGGCTCGCCTTGCGCTATGGCGAGAGACATGGCCTCAAATAATTTTCACTGCTGGTTAGCTGAATTTCTTTCTTCATGTTAGCTGACGCCGCCGACCCAGCGGGGAGTTTCTGTCGGCCAGGGGCTGCCGCCTTCGGGTTCTTCAGTGATGGCGATAGCCTTGGTTGCGTCCATGGATTCTGGCGGATTCGCAACCAGGACCATGAATTTTCCGTTGGCATCGGGCATCATCATCATCGAGGGCATTGGCTTCGCACCCGGCGCTTTGGGAATAAACCACAATTGCAGAACGTGGTGAGGAGATGGCATGGGAATGTTTTCTCCCATCACGACTACGCCAAGCTCGGGATTCCACTTTGCCTCAAGCTCCATTCCCTGGGCGCTCTTGCCAGCCGGAACAATTTTCACGGAGCTAGGATCCATCAGAATCATGGCTTCGCGCTTCGCCGCGGCGAGTTGCTTCTCGGCTTTCGCACGATCTGCGATAAGCGTGGCGGCGCGATCGTTGGATTCGCGGATTTCGGTTTGCAAGCGGCGCATAGTCCAAGAGGAGTAGATCGAAAAAACGAAGAGCGCAGCTACCGCTGCCCAGAGCCAGAAGGGAATTGTGCTCTTGGCCGGCAGCGCGTGCGGCTTTGTTTGCGCATGAGTTTGCGCCTCGGAGCGAACGGTTTGCATGAGGCGGCCTTTGAGCATGTCCGACGGAGCGGCTTCGGGAGCGGCGTAGGCGAGTTGGCTGACAAGCCAGCGCGCTTCTTCGACGGCCTTTGCGCAGTCCGCGCATCCGGTCGCGAGGTGCGCTTCGAGCGCGGCACGCTCTTCGGGATCGAGAGCGCCAAGCGCGTACGCTTCCATCATTTCGCGGAAATGGTCGCAGCTCTTCACGTTGTTGCCTGCAATCCTTCTTTCAAACGAAGCAAACCGTTACGAATCCAGCTCTTGACCGTGCCGAGCGGTTCTCTTAGCTTTGCCGCAATTTCCGAATGGCTTAGGCCTTCAAAATAGGCGAGCTCGATGGCTTTTTTCTGCTGCGGAGTGAGCGATGCCATCAATGCGCGTACGCGCTCGGCGCGGCGCTTTTCGTCGAGGAGCTTTTCGTATTCAGGTGCGACAACGACGGGCGGCAAATCGTCGGGCAAATCCTCGCGGCGACGCTGGCGCTCACTTTTGAGGCGAAGGTGATCGAGAGCGCGGTTGCGCGCCATGGTGCAAAGCCAGGGGACAAAAGGTCCGCGAGCGGCGTCGTACTGATCGGCGTTGCGCCAGAGTTGGAGGAAGACGTCCTGCACGACTTCTTCGGAGGTGGAAGCGTGTTGAAGGATGCGGAGAACGAGCCCGTAGACGAGGCGCGAGTGGCGGTCGTAGAGCTGTTCAAAGGCGCTCACGTCTTTTTGCAGAAGGCGCAACAACAGCGTCGCATCTGGCGACACTTCGCGGGGACCGCTGGATGTGAAAGCCGCCAGGAACACGAGTGTCGGCTTCTTCCTCTCCTAAGAGACTATACGGCTGAGCTGCTCAATTGGATGCATTTCCGTCAATTTTGATGACTCCCTTCGCCGAACGACTGCAAATTTCTTGCGCGACGGATTGAGCTTGTTCGACGCACGCGCCGATGGCTGGGCCATGCAGATAATTTCCAGCGAACCAGAGAGTCGGAAGCCGCGCACTTGATTTTTCAATAGCAGCTACCCGCTCCGAGTGCCCCAAATTGTATTGAGGGAGAGCGCGCGGGTAAACCGTGACGTTTGAGAATGCTGGAACTTGGCGAATTTGGAGGAGCGGGGCAATTTCTTTATGGGCGAGGGAGGCTAGCTCTTCTGAGGCGAGAGTTACGGCTTGCGGATCGGTGGCACCACCGATGAAGCTGGTCAGCATGGCGTGGCCTTCCGGAGCGCGGTTGGGGAAGAGGCAAGAGTTCCAAACGGTGCCGAGGGTGCGGAGTTTTTCGGAACGCGGAATCAGGAAGCCAAAACCATCGAGCGAGCGACCCATGGCGGACATTGGATAGCCGAGAGAGACGACAGCGAGCGGCGCGTACTCGATCGAGGCGAGAGCGGTGGCGGATTCTGAGTGAATGGCGTGGAGCAGTTTTGCCGCGATATCCGTTGGCATGGCGAGGACGAGATGGTCGGCGAAGATCTGCTCAGTCGATCCATGCGCGGCCAGCGTGACGTCATACTTAAAGGATTCCCCCGCACGGGTGAGCTGAATTTCAGCTGCGGAGACTTCGGTGCGAATGGCGGGGCCGAGATTGGCGGCTAGCGCGCGGACTAGGGTTTCGTTGCCTTCGCGGAAACTTTGAAGGGTGGGCTTGTGGCGCGGCTTGGGCTTGGATTTTGCGGCGCGGAGCATGCCACGGATTATGCTGCCCGCGTTGCGCTCGGCTTCGTAGAGTTGGGGGAACGAGGCGCGGAGGCTGAGTTTTTCGGGGTCGCCGGCGTAGATGCCCGAGACGAAAGGGCCGACGAGCTTCTCGAGGAGTTCGGGGGAGAATTTGCGGCGGATGAAGGCGGCGACGGACTCGTCGGCGTCGGGAGGAGCGCTGTGGCGGAAGAGATCGTGGAGGACGCTACCTTTTGTGCGGATGCTGAAGAGGGATGAGCTGAAGAAAGCGGGTGGGCTTAGGGGAGCTGGTCTGAGTTGGCCTGCGAGAAGCAGGAAGCGGGGGGCGCCCGGCGGGGCTTCCACCAGTTCGTTTTCGATGCCGAGGTCGCGGCAGATATGGTTAAGTGGAACAGTGCTGCTGAAGCTTTGCGGTCCAAGTTCTAGCAGATAGCCGTCGCGGCGTTCGGAGCGGATCATGCCGCCTGGGCGCGGGGAGGCTTCGACGACTTGGGCGTCGATGCCGGATTTGCGCAGGTAGTAAGCGCACGCCAGGCCGGAGATTCCGGCGCCGACGACGAGGGCTGGGACGCGAGTGGGCATGGGATACGACAACATCCTATCATCTTGAATTCGTGTTCCGTTTCCCTTGGGGGAACTGAAAGCCGACACCGTACAGGAGACGGCTTCGACTAGTCGAGGCTTGAGCGCAGATGGGGGAACAAGGTCATCCTTTTAAGGATGAGTCTATGCGCGGCGGTGGACGAGGTATTCAGCGATTTCTCGGAGGCGGGAGGCGCGGTTCGCATAAGGGGCGAGTTCGGCGATGGCTTTCGCGGCCAGCTCGTTGGCGATTTGGTGGGAGCGCTCAAGGCTGTGGACGGCAGGATAGGTGGCTTTCTGTTGCGCGACGTCTTTTCCGGCGGTTTTGCCGAGGGCGGCGGAGGATTCTTCTACGTCGAGGATGTCGTCGGTGACTTGGAAGAGGAGGCCGAGAGATTCGCCGAAATTTCTAAGGCGCGCGACATCTTCGTTGGAGGCGCCAGCGCAGATGGAGCCGGAAGAGATGGATGCGCGGATAAGCGCGGCGGTTTTGGAGCGATGGATGTATTCGAGCATTTCTGGGCCGATGCGCTTCCCTTCGGCTTCGAGGTCAGCGACCTGGCCTCCGACCATGCCGTTGATCGTGCCCGCGGCGACGGAGATTTCGCTGAGCATGGAGACGCGGCGGTTGGCGTCGACGGGAGTGGCGGCGATGGTCTCGAAGGCCAGTGTGAGAAGAGCGTCGCCGGCTAGGATGGCGGCGGCTTCTCCGAATTTCTTGTGGCTGGTGGGTTTGCCGCGGCGGAGATCGTCGTTGTCGAGTGCGGGGAGATCGTCATGGATTAGAGAATAGGTGTGAATGAATTCGATGGCGCAAGCGGGATAGTGGGCGGGTGCGACATTCGATTCGAAAATGCGGGCGGTTTCGAGGCAGAGGATTGGGCGGATGCGTTTGCCGCCGGCGAAGACGCTGTAGCGCATGGCTTGGTGGATGGACGGCG
This sequence comes from Candidatus Acidiferrum sp., assembly GCA_049792735.1. Lineage (GTDB taxonomy): Bacteria > Acidobacteriota > Terriglobia > Acidiferrales > UBA7541 > Acidiferrum. The sequence continues at coordinate 21,864 of JBARBE010000155.1, read as the reverse complement.
GCTGGGCCGATTCGGCGGGCATGAGGCGGTCGAGCGAAGTGTCGACCGCTATGCGGTCCTCTTCGAAGAAGGTGGGGACATTCATTGTGGAGGGAGCAGGAACTCGAGGAGTAGGGTGGACACGGACGCCAATCGGGAGATTGGCGTGCCTGGGAGGCGCAACGTGGTCACGATTCGGACTCGCTTTCGGGGTCGAAGGGCTCGGCGGCGAGTTTGCCGTCGGCTTTTTTGAGTAGGATTTCGACGCGGCCTTCGGCTTCTTCGAGTTGTTTCTGGCATTCGCGGGAAAGGGCGACCCCTTCTTCGAAGAGCTTCATGGCGTCGTCGAGAGAGAGTTGCGGGCTTTCGAGACGGCGGACGACTTCTTCGAGACGAGCTAGTGAACGCTCGAAATCGGGCTTCTTGGGCGGCTCGGGCTTTTTGGGTGCGGGTTGATTCACGCGATGAGCTTTTGACCTCGGGTTCTATTTTTGGCAGCGCGCACAAAAGTAAGTGGAACGGCCGCCTTGATCGACGCGCTTGATTTCGTTTCCGCAGCGGCGGCATGGTTTTTCTTCGCGATCGTAGACGCGAAGGATTTTTTCCAAGCCTTGAAACCACCAATCCGGGTCGCGAAAATCGGGCGGTGGATGTAGACAGCATTCTAAGGCACGCGCGAGAACAGAAACAATTGCTTTGTGGAGTCGGCGGGATTTGGCGGTGGTCAGGGAGTTGGCGCGGCGGCGTGGGTCGAGTTTGGCGTGCCAGAGGGATTCGCAGGAATAGATATTGCCGATGCCCGCGACGCGAGATTGATCGAGGAGAAAATCTTTGAGCGGGCGCTTTGAGTTGGCGAGAAATTTTGCGAATAGGGCGGTCGTGAAATCGGGCGAAATCGCGTCTACGCCCAAGCAGGCGAGCGCGGGGCAGGCTTGCTCGGACTCCCAAACTTGAACGCGGCCAAAGTGACGGGCGTCTGCGAAACCGAGAACGCCGTTGGTGAGTTCGAAAGCAACGTCGACGTGGATGCCGGCGGGTCGTTGATTGGCGATGGCAAGCATTTTTTTTGCATTGGAAAACCAGAGAAGCTGGCCGTCGAGTTTGAAATGCAGGGTGATGATTGCATTTGGGAGTTGGAGGAAGAGATATTTTCCGCGTCTTTTTACAGCGACGATTCGCTGGCCTTCGGCAGTTCGTGCGAGGTGGGAGGGGTTTTGCGGTTTTGTGGCGATCGAGTGCAGGACGTGGACGCAGCGGATCAGCTGGCGCTCGACCAGGGGACGCAGAGCTTGTGCGACGGCTTCAACTTCGGGGAGTTCGGGCATGTTAGGGGGTCATCGCTTGGAATCACGGAGATGGTTTCAGAGTTAGCGTGTGCCTTCGCGTTTTGGCTTCCGCTGGATCGGTGAAGGGCATAAAAATGGGCTTGCCCTCGTACCAATAGGAAAATTGATCGGTGTAGTGGCCGCTGCCTAGCTGGCCGGATTCTCCGGCTGGGATCAGTAGAATCGAGTCATCCCAATTGGCGAGATTGGCGATGAAGCGCATGGAGGGGCCGTGGTGAGTGGTAGCGGCGCGGACGCTATAGAGCGTACCGGATTGGGGCTTTCCGGTGATGCTCAAGAGCGATTTGAGGAAACCTTGGCGACCGAGGGGATGGAGCATGTCGAGCGAATCGAATTCTTTCCACTCCCAGTCCTGGATGCGCTGGCTTTTCGATTGCTCGGCGAGCATGTTGACAGCGCGGTCGGCGGCGGCGGCGAGGAGTTGGTCGTAACTTTTATAGGCGGGAGGAAGCCAGTTTGGCGGGCGGTTAGTCAGGATTTTTTGGAGAAAAGTGGTGCTGCGCCACTCGTAGAGATTCGTGTCGCTGCCGAGATAGGGCTCGAGAAGCAGATGGAGCGAAGCGCGACGGGCCGTTTCGAGGAAAGAGACGAGCGGGGAATCACCATCGGCGATGCCATTCCAGTCTTTCAGTCCATCTAGGAGTTTTTTGGCGCGAGGATCTTTTGGTTGGGCGGTTTTTGCGGCAGCCAGGAGTTGGTCCGCCAGGAAAACATGCGGGAAGCTGTAGGTGTCGGTTTCGACTTTTAGCATGTCGATGGGGCGGAGGCCGTTTTTATTGTGGAGGAGATCGTAAATCCGTGCCGTGCGATAAGGTTCTTCCCAGCGGTCGGTTAAGTAGGGCTTGTAATTGGGGCCGACGACGCGGGCGTTGGCGGTGACGATTAGGCCGCTATCCGGATTAAGAGCTTGGGGAAGCTGATCGAAGGGAATGTAGCCGGCCCACTCGTAGTCGTCGGTATCGCCGGGGAAGGGAACTTCGCCGTGGCCTTTCTTTCGGATGGGGACGCGGGCGGCCATGATGTAGCCGATGTTGCCTTCGACGTCGGCGTAGACGGTATTTTGACCGGGGCCCCAGACGTTCTTCATGACGGCCCGAAATTCATCCCAATTTTGAGCGCGAGAAAGCCAGTTGTAGGTACTTGCGAGGCCGCCGGGTTCGAGAGCGGTCCAGCGGAGGGCGAAGACTTTGTCGCCCTCGCGGCGGACGACGGGGCCGTGGCGGGTGACGACTACTTTTAGGTGGTCGTCGGGCTGACCTTTGACGTGAATGACTTCGTCGAAAGTCTGGGCCCTGACCCAGGCGCCGTTGATGCGGTATTCGTCGGGCGCGGCGGGATTGAAGGTTTCGATGTAAAGATCCTGGACGTCGGCGCCGTTATTCGTAAAGCCCCAGGCGATGCGATCGTTGTGGCCGATGACGATGAGGGGAGCGCCGGGGAGAGTGACGCCTTCGGCGTTATAGCCGGGAGCGCTGAGATGAATTTCGTACCAGATGGGAGGGATAGAGAGTTCGAGATGCGGGTCATTGGCGAGGATGGGCTTGCCGGTGGAGGTGTGAACACCGCTGACGACCCAGTTGTTGCTGCCCAGGCCTTGGCGAATTTCGGATTGCGTTTGTTCGAGGTAGCCTTGGATGGAAGGCCAGAGCGCGGAGCTAAGATCGGCGTAAGTTTCTGATGCTTCAACGTTGTCGGCGCCAGTGCTCACAGCTGCTTTCAGCACTGGGTCGTCCGAATCGTCGTCGTCCTCGGGGCGGCGGGAGCGGATACGGGAAGCCTTCGAGCCGTCGTTGGGGACGTGCGGGTCGCCGATAACGAAATGATCCATGGGGGAATCCTCGGCGAAAAGATCTTTCGATCGCTCGGGGCCTACGCGCGCTTCGACTTTGGCGCGGTCGAGCTTGCGCTGCCAAGTGTCGGTCAGCGTCTGGTACATGTAGCCGGCGATGACGAGCGAGTCGGTGGGCTGCCAGGGCTGCGGTTTGTAATTGAGGAGAGAAAATTCGAGGGGCAGACCTTTTTGGTGCTGGTCGATAAAGCGATTGACGCCGCGGGCGTAGGCTTCCAGGAGCAAGCGGGAATCCTGGTCCATGCCGGCAAAGTCGCGTTCGGCGGCGCGGGAAAAACCGAAAGTGCGGAATTGGCAGTCGGATTTCAGCGCGAGAGGGCCGACAATTTCCGAGAGCTGGCCGCGCGCGGCGCGGCGCATCAAATCGAGCTGCCACAGGCGGTCCTGAGCCGTGACGTAGCCTTGGGCTTCGACGGCATCTTCGAGGGAAGCGGCGCGGATGTATGGGACGCCCCAATTGTCGCGGTCGATGGTGACTTCTTTGTGAAGGCCGGGAAGGGAAATTGTACCGTCGAGCTGCGGAAGCGGGCGGTAGACGAGCCACCAGGCGGCCGTGCAGACGACAATAAGGACAACCGTAAGGATCCAGATGAGAACGCGAAAAATGGTCCGCAAGCAATCTCCCAGCAGCCGGAAAGGAAACTTGAGTTTAGTGGACGCGCTTGCGGCGCGCAACCGGGCGGGTGTGCTTGGCGGCTGTGATAATCTAATCGGATACGACTATGAGCATTTATAAACCAGTTCCCCGAGTGCCGGATTTTCCTGCGATGGAACGCGAGATTTTGCGCTTCTGGGAGGAGAAACGGATTTTTCAGAAGCTGCGCCAACAGACGGCTGACGGGCCGCGCTGGTCGTTTCTTGATGGGCCGATCACGGCGAATAATCCGATGGGCGTACATCACGCGTGGGGGCGATCGCTGAAGGACATGTACCAGCGATATAACGCGATGTCCGGATGCGCACTGCGTTATCAGAACGGATTCGATTGCCAGGGATTGTGGGTGGAAGTGGAAGTCGAGAAAAGTTTGGGACTGAAGACGAAGCGCGAGATTCGGGATTTCGGGATTGAGAATTTTGTGCGGGCTTGTAAGGAACGCGTGCTGACTTACGCGGCGCGACAGACGGAGCAATCAATTCGGCTGGGGTATTGGTGCGATTGGGACGATCCGAAAGTGCTGATTGCTTTGCGCGATGCTTTGGCGGATGGAGATCGCCAGGTTACGGTGAAGCTGCCCAGCGGGCTTACGGAGACTGCGCGGGCGAGCGAGATTGTGCGGAAACTCGGCTCGGCGGAATACGGCGGCAGCTATTTTACCTTTTCGGACGAGAACAATTACACGATTTGGTCGTTTTTGAAGAAGTGTCACACGGAAGGATTCATTTATCGCGGGCACGACGTGATGCCGTGGTGCGGGCGCTGCGGGACGGGCCTCTCGCAGATGGAAGTGGCGGAGGGGCGGCGGATCACCACGCACACGTCCGTATTTGTGCGGTTTCCGATTAGGGGCGCGCAGCAAACGGCGCTGTTGATTTGGACGACGACTCCTTGGACGCTGACTTCGAACGTCGCCGTGGCCGTGAATCCGGAGCTGACTTATCTCAAGGTCAAGCACGGAGACTGGTTTTATTACGTTGCGAAAGGAAACTTCGAGCACGATCGCGTGCAGGATTTGCAGGTGGAAGGGAAGCACGAGACGCACAAGCTGCCGTCGATTCGAACGATTTTGAAGGGCAGCGGGGGCGTTGAAGTTATCGAAGAAATCCCTGGCAAGGATTTGGTCGGCCTTGCCTATCAAGGGCCGTTCGACGATCTTCCTGCGCAAAAAATGCCCGGCGGTCTTTTTCCTTACGGAGAAACGGGCGGCGGCAAGAGCGCGGCGGAAGCGCATCGTGTAATTGCGTGGAAAGAAATCAGCGAGGCGGAAGGAACCGGGCTGGTGCACATCGCACCAGGGTGCGGCGCAGAAGACCAGCAGCTTGGCAAAGAGAATGGCATTCCGTTTATTGCGCCGCTAGACGATAGCTCCGTTTTCCTCGACGGATTTGGCCAATTTACCAAGCGTAGCGCGAATGAAGTAGCGGACGACATCATCGCGGCGCTGAAGAGTTCTGGCTTCCTGGTTGCGCGGGAGAAATATCCGCACGTATATCCGCACTGCTGGCGCTGCAAAGAAGAGCTGGTGTTCCGGCCCGTCGACGAATGGTTCATTCGAATGGATTGGCGCGATCGCATTCAGCGCGTGGTGCCGGGGATCAAGTGGATTCCGCCAGAGGGCGAAGCGCGCGAGCAAGACTGGCTGCGCAACATGAGCGACTGGATGATCTCGAAGAAGCGCTTCTGGGGATTGGCGCTGCCGATTTGGGTGTGTGGGGATTGCAGCCATTTCGTGGTGATTGGGAGCAGGGAAGAGCTGCAGGAAAAGTCGGTCGAAGGCTGGGACGTGTTCGAGGGGAACTCGCCACACCGGCCCTACATCGATGCGGTGAAGATTCGCTGCGAAAAATGCGGCGGCCTTGCGACGCGCATTGAGGACGTGGGGAACCCGTGGCTGGACGCGGGGATTGTGCCGTTCAGCACCATGCGCTACTCCACGGACAAAGCGTATTGGGAGAAATGGTTTCCAGCGGACTTGGTGCTCGAGAGTTTTCCTGGGCAGTTTCGTAATTGGTTCTATTCGATGCTGGCTATGAGCGCGATGATCGACGGCCGCGCTCCCTTCAAGGCCCTTTTGGGTCACGCACTGGTTCGCGATGTGCGCGGCGAGGAGATGCATAAGTCCAAGGGCAATTCGATCGCATTCGACGAAGCGGCGGAGGCGCTGGGTGCGGAAGTGATGCGCTACATTTATACGGAGCAGAAGACCGCGCAAAATCTCAATTTCCCAGATTTGCATCCCGCTGCAGGTGCGGGCCAAACAATCGATGGAGACGCGCGGCGCAAACTGCTGACCTTCTGGAATTGCTACAGTTTTTTTGTGATCTATGCGGGCGCGGACGATTGGAAACCAGGCGGCGCTCCCGTTGCGGTGGCGAACGAATTGGATCGCTGGGTTTTGAGCAAACTGCAGCGGCTTGTGGCAGAGGCGAACAGCGCGTTTCAGAATTATGAACACTATAAGCTGGTCGAAGCATTCCAAACTTTTGACGAAGAGTTTTCAAATTGGTATTTGCGGCGATCGCGGCGGCGCTTTTGGAAAAGTGAAGCGGACGCGTATCAAACTCTTTATGAAGTGCTGACAACTGTTACGCGCGTTATGGCGCCTGCGCTTCCGTTCTTGACCGAAGACATCTATCAGAACCTTGTGTGCTCGGTGAATGCCTCGGCGCCCGAGTCGGTACATTTGACGCCATATCCGCGGGTCAATACGTCGCTGATTGACGAGGCGCTGGAACACAGTATTGAGGCAGTGATCCGGGTCAAGAATCTGGCACTCAGTCTTCGCACGCAGAGTAAAGTGAAGATTCGGCAGCCGTTGAGCGCGCTTTATGTGCGGCCAAAAGATGCGGCGGACCGGCGCGTCCTCGAGAATCCCGATTACGTCGCGCAGATTCTGGAAGAAACCAATTTGAAGCGTCTTGTTTTGATCGAGGACGAGAAGACGCTCGTGAAGATTCGCCTGAAGCCGGACGCGAAGAAGATTGGTTCTCGCGCTGGCCGATATTTAAAGGCGATTGGTGAGGCTTTGGAAAATGCCGATCCGGCGCAGGTTCTCAAAGGCGGGCCATATTCGCTTACGGTAGCGGATCAAGTGTTTGAGCTAGCTCCGGAAGAGATTGTGATTTCTTTCGAGGGGCCGGAGAATCTCAAGTGCAGTCTCGAACAAAATACATTCCTGGCGCTGGATACGAAATTGACGCCGGAGCTGCTGCAAGAAGGCCTGGCGCGAGACTTCAACCGCATGCTGCAGGATCAGCGTAAGGCGTTGAACCTCGACATTTCGGACCGGATTGTAGTGAGTTATTTTGCCTCGCCGCGCATCGCGGAGGCGATCACTGCGCATGAAGCGTTTCTGCGGAGCGAATTGCTGGCGGAGCGGCTGGAACTCAGCCCGACGCCGAACGGTGGAATCAAGCTGGCGCTCAGCGGCGAAGACATCTTCGTCACCATCGCGCGTGTGTAGAGAGGACACCCGCGCCGCGCGGGCCATGCGCATACTGCTACAATGCCGCTAGAGGATTCCTGAGAAACCATGTTTGCAGTGCGCCTGATCGGTGTGTTGGCGCTCATCGCGCTCAACGGTTTTTTCGCGGCCGCGGAGTATTCGCTCGTCGCTGTGCGGCTTTCCCGTGTACGCCAGCTTGTAATCAAAGGAGACCTCCGAGCTCGTGTTGTCGAGCGTTTGCTCGGCGATTTGCACCGCGTCGTATCGGGCGTGCAGGTCGGAATGACGCTGACAAGCTTGGCCATAGGGGCACTTGGTGAAACCACCCTGGCGAGCGCCTTGCAACAAATCTGGCATGGCGACGGTAGCACGAGCACAATCTTTTTCGCGCACACTCTCGCATTGGGTTTAGCTTTCGCTTTGCTAAGCGCGATGCACGTTGTGCTTGGTGAGTTGGTACCAAAGACAGTGAGTCTGGCCAAGGCAGAGCGCGTAGCGCTTCTTATAGCGATGCCTTTCGAATGGTTTCTGCACACGTTCCGCTGGGCCATCGATTTGCTGGATGGGATGTCCGGCGTCATCGTGAAGGCTATGGGCGTTTCCTCGCCGCAGGGTTATGGCACGGCTCACTCCACGGAAGAATTGCAGATCCAGATTCAGCAAGCTCGCGAACGCGGGCTGCTCGCTCCGGGTGAAGAAAAATTCATCGTCAGCGCGATCGAGCTGGGGCAGGTTCAGGTGCGCGAAATCATGGTGCCTCGGCCGGATATGCACACGCTCCCCGTCGAAGCAAGCCTGGACGAAGTGATGCGCGTGTTCGCTACTTCGCAGCGCTCGCGAATACCGGTGTATCGCGGGTCGGGCGATCATATTCTCGGATTCGTGCACATCAAGGACATGCTTTGGATTCTGCTCGACCGGGAGCGGCGGATGGAAGAGAATCTGCCACCGCCCCCCTTCGACCTAAGGCGCGTGCTGCGCGAGGTGTTAATCGTGCCGGAAACGAAACCCGCGAGCGAGCTGCTGCAGGAACTTCGTTCGCGGCACATCGGTATGGCTATGGTTGTCGATGAATTCGGTAGCATACTCGGTCTGGCGACGCTGGAAGACATCCTGGAGCAGGTCGTCGGCGAAATTCATGACGAGTTTGACGTCGTCGAACGGCCTCTTACGCTTGCCGACGGCGCGGTGATTTTTGACGCGGCGCTGAATGTTCGTGATTTAGATGCGCAGTACAACATCACCCTGCCGGAAGATCCGGCGTATGCCACGGTCGGGGGATTTGTTCTGGACCAGCTGGGTTTTATACCGCGCGGCGGCGAAAGTTTTGAATATGGACAATTTCGTTTCACAGTTGTGGAAATGGACGGCCGTCGCGTCGCGCGTGTAAAGATTCAGCGAGTCCGGCCCGCCCCTGAAGAGGACCAAGCGACGGAATCTAGCGCCAATACCGAGAACGCGGCGAAGACTACGAAGGCCGCCGCAGCGGATTCCTAGAGCAACGAATCATGGCGCGCCATTTTTCCCAGCACGTCCTGATCCTCCGACGCTGCCTCTGGCATTTTTGGACGCTGATGGTCTTCGCCGCCGTTGCCATTCATTCCGGGATGTTCCCGGCTTAGGAGCGTTGCTATCGGCACGATGGCTGACACTCGGTAGAGTGTCAGGATGGACAAGATTTCACGCATGAGCATTGAGGTTCGTGAGAGTCCCGTAGAAAATGAACGCGTGAATCCGCACAAGCACCGAATAGCCGATTACCTGCAGCCCAAAACGCTTTCCATGTTGTTGCTCGGGTTTTCTTCAGGCCTTCCCTTCTATTTGGTTGGCAATACGTTTGGCTACTGGCTGCGTGATGAACACACCTCCCTGACTGCAATCGGCTTTCTTTCTTGGGTGGGCATAGCCTATTCGCTGAAATTTCTCTGGGCGCCATTGATGGATCGCGTCGACTTGCCGCTGTTTAAGCGGCTTGGACACCGGCGCGGATGGATGATGTTCTCGCAGATCGTGGTTGGGCTAGCGCTCGTTTCCATGGGCGGAATCGGCACGAGAGCCGGGCTCGGCCGTCTCGGTGCATTTGCGCTCATCGTAGCTTTTGCGGCAGCGACACAAGACATTGTGGTTGATGCGTGGCGAATAGAATCGGCAGACGACGGAGAAGAACAAGGGCTCCTCGCGTCTGCCTATCAGTTCAGTTACCGACTGGCTCTCCTGGCTACGGATTCCCTCATCCTGATTGTGGCGGCGGCCGTGGGCTGGCGAGTTTCCTACGCTATCTACGGCGCTGGCATGGCCATCGGAATTATGGCCGTGTGGTATGCGAAAGAACCCGAGCGGGCGAATGCGGTGATGAGTGAAAGAGAACACGCAGGGCGACTCTGGACGCTGCGCGGCTTCTTCGACGCCATAGTTGGACCGTTCATCGCTTTTTTCCGAGCGCATGGCTGGCTTGCATTTGTAATGTTGGCGGCCATCAGCCTCTACCGGTTGCCGGACTTCGTGATGGGGCCGATGGCGAATCCTTACTACCACGACCTCGGCCTGACGAAGCAGACGGTCGGAGCGGTGCGCGGTTCCATCGGGCTAATCGGTACGTTTGCCGGCATTGCAGCCGGCGGATACTGTTCGCTGAAGCTTGGCTACATGCGCGCCCTGATCATCGGGGGCATTTTGCAGGCAGCTGCGACTGCTTCCTTTGCGACTCTCGCCTACGCAGGCTTGAGTATTCGTCTCTTCGCGTGCGTCATGGCAGGTGACAATTTCGGCTTCAGCTTCGCCGGCGTTGCGCTGGTTGCTTACATGTCGAGTCTTACCAGTCTGGGATACACCGCCACGCAGTATGCGCTTCTGAGTTCGACGTATGCCTGGCTGGGAAAAATCTTGAAGGGCTTCTCCGGCGCCGCGGTCGAAAGCCTGAGCGCCACGCACGGCCTGATTCACGGTTATGGCATTTTCTTTATCGCTTGCGGACTGACCGGCTTGCCTGCCGTCCTTCTGTTCGCGGCATTAGGTTACTGGCAAAGGCGAAAGCAACCGACCCCAGCCTCTACCTAAGGACTCTTCATCGGTGTGAGGCCGCTGTCCAGCCGGTGCGCGCAGCCATCTTTTTGACGCTCCACATCTCGTTATTTTTCCCTCGTTGGCAGTCATGACAGCCGTGCTCGCGTTCAATCTCTTAGGAGATGCGTGGCGCGGCTGGCTCGATCCGCGAACGCGTTCGCAGATGGCGGCTCTTGAGCACAGCCGCTGAAATAACTAGAACGGGCCGTTTCTGATGTTTTTCGATCTGCTTCTGAGATTGGCTCGCGATTTGGCAGAAGCGAATTACTTCTTAGTGAGAATTACCGCCGCCCCGCGGCCAACGCTCAATGTCTTGGAGGCATTGCCCTTATTGAGTGCAATCTCTAGATAGCCGCTGGACCCGATATACGCAATTGGCTCGCCCGTTTTGCCGTGAGCGAATGTTTCTACAAGCCGGTTTACCGCGTGGGTGCCGACCTGCAATTTCAATCCGCTCCCGTTTTGTGCTTCGCTGGGTAAATCCTCGGCGCGAAAATTCGTCACGAGATTGCCGAAAGGATCGATTCGCAGAACAACTCCCTTGGCGCCCCCGTCCACACTTTTTGGCTTAGGCAGCGCAAACCGCTTGTAGTCCGTAATTTCGTCACCCATGCTGGGCGTTTGCCAGCCCTTCGAGAGCCACGCCGCCATCGGAGCAAAAATGTCGCGCCCGTGGAAGGTCTTACTCACCGGCTGCAGGTAGTAATGTTCCGCGTTCGCATGCCGGACGACCATATTGTTTTGCTCGCGTTCATAGATTACGGAGAGCACTCCGTTGTCCGGCGCAATGAAATACTGGTTCTGAGCGCTCACGAGCAGCGGCCGCCGCTCCGTTCCCACACCTGGATCTACGATCACCATGTGAATTGTCTTCGGGGGAAAGTAGGAATAGGCCGCGCCGATCGATAGCGCACCATCGAGTAAATCGAAGGGCGTGACGTGATGCGTGATGTCCACGAGGGTCACTTCGGGATTAATTTTGAGGATGACTCCTTTCAGCGTCCCGACCAAGTGGTCGTCGGTGCCAAAGTCTGTTGTCAGTGTGATGATGGCGTTGGCCACGAGGTTCTCCAGCCTTGGGTATTCGGCGCGCACGGCGTGCCGCGAAGTGGGGAGGCACTCCGTACTCTTTGACGCTATCGGAGCCTCGCGCACTCGTCAAGAAATCGCGCGTCGCCTGCTGTGCAATCGCCAACGGCGAGGTTATCACCGTACCCGCAAACGGTTTAACGGCCGTAGCACTTTGGTGGTACCCGTCTCCGCAAGACTAAACCGCATTAGCTTTTTTTAGCGCTGCGCCGTACGGGCCCCGTGCTGCCCCTGATTATGAAGTCCGGTTCGATGATGATTTCTTTGGGATAGGGCTGTTTTGGCGGAGCGTTGAGGCGCTGCAAAACAGTCTCGGCGGCGAGCACGCCCATCCGACGGAGAGGCTGTTTAACGGTTGTAAGGCCGGGGTTCTGAAAGGCAGCGCTTTGGATATCGTCGAAACCGACGACGGATGTGTCCTCCGGGGTGCGCCGGCCTGCTTCGCGCAAAGCTTGGGTTGCACCGATCGCCGAGACGTCGTTGAAGGCAAATAACGCGCTGAACGGTTCGCCAGAGGCGAGGAGTTTTTGAGTGACCAGATAGCCGAGTTCGGGAGAAGAGGATTCACCTTCGAGCTGTCCTACCAAGCGATTCTTGATTTGGATGCCCAGTTTTGCGGCGGCCTTGCGTACGGAATCCCAGCGAACGGCTGTGTCGGAACTGAATTCCTGCCCTTTGATGAAGGCGATCTGGCGGTGCCCGAGCTGGACAAGATGTTCCAGCGCAAGGGATGCTGCGCGCGCGTGATTAAGGACGATGTTTGTTATCCCGGGGATATCGCGATGACCGGAGACCGCCACGGCGGGGACCTGCACGCTTTCAGAGAGGGCGGTATCCACCACAATCAGGCCTTCGACGGCGCGTTGCTGCAGCAGAAGAGGATATTCTTCGATAAGCTCATTTCGATGACGGTGGCTGACGACAAAATAGAAATAGCCCTCCTGGAGCAGATGATCTTCAATTCCGGACAATACCAGTGATGCGTAGCCTTCGCTGATCTCCGGCACGAGCACGCCGATCGTGAAGCTTCGCTGCTGGCGGAGAGACCTGGCGAGATGGTTCGGACGGTAATTGAGTTCGCGAGCCGCTGCGCGAATTAATTCCTGGGTGCGCTGAGGAATGGAGCTGGCCGCGGGGACTTTGTTGAGTACCAGGGAGACAGCAGTCTTCGACAATCCCAGATGTTCTGCGAGAACTCGCAGACTGACGGTATCTTTGGCAAGTTTTTGAACCTTAGAGGGATGCGTGGTCTTCGAACGCGGCATTGGTGAGTTCGGTGCGTAGTCTCGCACATCATACGGAATCAGGACAAGCCCTTGGACTGATCCATTTGAACGGTCATTGGAAAGATCCACATGCTTGACACATTAGAGCTGCCTTCTTCTCCTACTTTCCGCTCCGCCGCGGCGGAACGGGCTCTGGGAAATCAATGTGCGCTCTCCTAGAGCGTACTAGGGGAGAGCTTGAAATTTTGCGCTCGGTTCCGGAGCAACATTGGGGCGGACAACCAACAAATCAGGGCCGCGGGCGACCAGAGCGGCAGTTGCAAAGCCGAGAAAGAGCCCGTGTTCCAGGATGCCTGGAATTTTTTCCAGCTTGTCCGCCAGATCCGATGGAGATTCGATGACTCCAAATTTGCAATCCAAGATGTAGTTCTGCTGGTCGGTTAGGTATGGTTGTGTGGGTGAGGATGGAATCTTTCTGAGGACGGGATTGCCGCCGATTTTGCTGATCGCGTCCATCACCCATGGCAGCGTAAAAGGAACGACCTCGACAGGCAATGGAAAAGCTCCCAATTTCTGGACCAATTTGGAAGCGTCGGCAAGTACCAAGAAATATCGAGAGGCGTGAGCTACGACTTTCTCGCGGAACAAAGCACCGCCCCCTCCCTTAATCAAACTCAGGTCGGGAGCGATTTCGTCCGCACCATCTACGTCCAAATCGAGGACCAGGCCGTGGCTCGGTGGTATGAGAGGAATGCCCGACTGACGAGCGAGTTCCTCACTGTCGCGAGACGTAGCGATGCCATCCACGTTCAACTCACCACTGCGGACGCGCTCGCCGAGGGCCTCGATGAAGCAATGAGAAGTGGAACCGCTCCCTAGCCCGAGGCGCATACCGCTGCGCACCCAGCGCAGGGCGGCTTCCCCAACGGCTCGCTTTTCGGTCGCGTGCAGATCTTCCATGATGGGCTCCTCCGAGAAATCGACACCCAAGTCTAAACCAGTTTTTGCTGAAGCCATTGAATTGAGCGGTAATAAGAATTGAGCGAAGCATGAGGGGAAAATGGCGTCACTCACGCAAACAATCCAGAGATTGGCGTTCTCGGAACTATCCGTCACCACATGCCGTGGGGTGTGCGCCGACGATAGCGGCGGGGATAGACCGAAAGGATTGCGGCGCAGACCAGGGCAGCCGAGCCGACTACAAGCTACACAGGCAGATTGGGCCAGCCGATTGCATCGAGGAATCGGACGGGAAACGGGCCCCGGGCAGGTTCCAAATTGGCGCGAGCTTCGAGCCAATTGTCGGCTGGGGTGAGAGGGAAGGGAGGCCAGGGGACTGACTCGATGACCAGGGCACAGACGAGCGAGGCGGCGAGCAGGGTGCGAAGAACGGAGTGGCGTAGCGTCGCGGTCCAGCGCAACAGGACCTATCGACACCGAAATAGGTGCAGGAAGACCCAGGCTTTGATCAGAAGGGCGCGGCAGAAATAGGATGGCCACCTCACTAAAGCAAATACTGAGTTGTTGCCGAAATTGAAGCTGAGCTTGCAACTTTGCGTTAGTCACTATAATGTTGGGGCGACTATCGGAAAAGATGCCGCCCATCCGAAGCGGCGCACAAGCGAGGAGGAACAGTATTATGCGCCGAACCAAGATTGCGATGAGACGACCCCCGCCAAGAGCACAAGGAGACGTCAGCAACGGAGAAGCTTTCGGGGCCAAGCACGCCCGCTTGAATTCGGAGAAAGGGAAGGTAGGTGGGCTTCGCGAGCGCAAAAAAGCCCGGCTTCGCCAGCAGATCGTCGAAACGGCTCTGCACCTGTTTCGACAGCGCGGCTACGAGAACACACGCATCGACGACATCGTGCATACCTTGGAGATCAGTCAGCCCACTTTTTTTCGTTACTTCCCAAGCAAAGGCGCGGTACTGCGCGAAGTGGGGCGGCGCGCGTTTACCCGGCAGGCCGAGAGCCTTAGGTCAGAGCTTTCCAGCAAAGCAACGACGGAGCAACGCTTGCGCCGATTTTACGAAACTCTAGGAAATGTGACGGAGGTGGGGCGGCCGCTCTGGCAAGCTGTCATTCTGGCCGGCGCGATGGATCCCGTGCGGTCGCCGGAGCTGCGAGGGGCGGAGGCAGCTACAGTCAGTTTGCTGCGCGAGATCATTGCTGAAGGGCAAAAGAGCGACGAGATCACGCGTGATTTCCCGGTCGTGCATTTGGCTGAGTTTATGGAAGGGCTTTTCAATACTGTGGTCAGGCAGTGGGCCGTGGATCTTACCGGGCCGCATAAACTCACCGAACGGGTACGAAATGCGGTCGAGTTTTTTTTGCGCGGCGCCAAACCGTAGGGCGAGCAGTTCCAGCTATTGACGGACATACCCGTGCTATCAACTCTCCGGACGATATAGGTCAAGCGTTGCAGGTTTGTTACCAGAGATGATATGAGAGCCGCCGTACTGCAAGAGTTCAAACAGCCACTGAGCATCGAAGACGTGGATCAGCCTCAACCCGGCGACCGCGAAGTGTTGATCGAGGTGGAAGCGTGCGGTGTCTGCCACTCTGATTTGCATGTCGCCGATGGTGACTGGCCGCAGATTGTTTCTATCACCAAGAAGCCCTTGATTCTCGGGCACGAAATCGCGGGTCGGATCGTGGAAAGAGGCGCCTCGGTCCATGACTTACAAGTTGGCGACCGTGTTGGTGTTCCATGGGTTTACTGGACCTGCGGGGAATGTGACTTTTGTCGCGAGGGTAACGAGAATCTTTGCAAAAATCAAAAAATTACGGGCGTGACCGTAGACGGCGGATACGCAGAGTATATGAAGGCTCCGGCGAGTCATGCGACAAAAATCCCCGAAGAGCTTTCCTGCATCGAAGCCGCGCCACTTTTCTGCGCTGGGGTGACTGTGTACCGGGCCCTAAAACACACAAATATACAGCCAGGGCAGCGCTTAGCGGTCTTCGGGGTCGGTGGACTTGGACACTTGGCCGTCCAAATGGGCCGTGGGTTGGGAGCGATTGTCACTGCCGTCGATGTGTCCGAGGAAAAACTTGCGGACGCTACGCGCTGTGGCGCGTCTGCCACGTTGAACCCGGCAAAAGTAAATGTTGTCAAAGAGCTGCGCCGCGCTGGCGGAGTCCATGTCGCAATGGTGACTTCCGGGGTAAAGCAAGCGTATGAAACGGCTTTTCCCTGCGTCAGGCCCACGGGCATTCTCCTCGTGGTGGGTCTGCCTTCCGAGTCGCTGTGCTTTCCTCCTATTCTCATGGCCGCCATGGAGATACGCATCCAGGCCAGCTCCGTCGGAACCCGTGAAGATCTGGGAGAGGTCCTAGCCATGGGTGCTGCGGGAAAGGTGCGGTGCAAGACGGCTACGCGCCCATTGGCGCAGGTGAACGAAGTTCTCGAACAGCTTCGAAACGGGCAAGTCTCTTGTCGGATAGTACTTGTGCCACGCTGACCGCTAGACTGCCGTTGTAGTGGTTTTCGCGGGAAGGCCGCGAAAAGTCAGATAGAGTTTCGGATTGACAGAAGACAGCCAAGAAATCCCTGAAGACCCCCACCCAAGGCAGAGAGTCATGCGCCCATCCCCAGAGCGAGACGATTCGTCTTGACGTTAGTCAATATAATGTGATACGGACAATCATAATTTTGAATGTAATGTCGAGGCGTGGAGTCCTGAAATTCCTGGTTGCTAAAAGGGGTTGAGCGCAATGGCCCCATGAGGACAGGAAACTCCCGCCCATGCTGGGAAACGGTCGAGTATATTCGGTCAGCCCCGGGCGGAGCCAAGAGTCGTGGTCGAGGACAGGCGTGTACGGGCCAATTCAGCGAAAGTTCATTGACGTCTTCGTTGAGCGAGGAAAACTTATGAAGTTAACTTTACTTGCTGGCGCATTCCTATCCTTGACGTTCTTGATGCCGACTAACAGTGTGGCGCGCCCTCAGGGTACCGGCACTTCGGGTGAGATCCGCGGAACAGTAACGGACCCGACGGGGGCGACCGTTCCGAAGGCCGCCATTACGGTCGAGGATTCCGACAAAGGAATCCGGCGGACCGCGGTGACGGAATCTGATGGCGAGTACCGCGTGACCGGGCTGCCCCCAGCGACCTATGGAGTGACAGTTGCAATTTCCGGCTTTCAAACGGAGATTCGTAAGGATGTCGTCGTCAACATCGGACAGATCGTGGTACTGGACTTTCATTTGCAAGTCGCGTCCACGACGGCGCACGTGGAAGTCACCGGGGAATTGCCGGTGGTGGATACCTCTCGAGGGAGTCAAGCAGATACCCTGGTGCAGAGATATATCGCTGATCTGCCAATCGACCGTCGCGACTACCTCACGTTCACCCTGTTGATGCCAGGCGTCAGTAATTCGAACACGATCGCCGACAATGCTGACTTCCGCGTCAAGCAGACACCGCAGAGCGGTCTGTCATTCTATGGGAGCAACGGCCGGGGGAACAGCGTCACGGTTGATGGAGGAGAAGCCAACGACGACTCCGGAGGTGTGCGGCTCAACCTAGGACAGGACGCTGTTCAGGAGTTTCAGATCAACCGCAGCAATTACACGGCTGCACTGGGCGGAGCAAGCGGCGCGACGATCAATATCGTGTCGAAATCCGGTGGGAACCAGTTGCATGGCAGTCTCTTCGGTTATTTCCGTAATGACGGCATGGATGCGCGCGACCCTTTTGCTTACACCCAGGCCTTGCAACCAGGTGAGCCTTTCTCTCTTGATGCGCAGGGTTTGCCCGTGAAGGACACTCTCAATCGACAGCAATTCGGCGGCAGCGTGGGGCTCCCGATCCGAAAAGACAAGACCTATTTATTCGTTGCCTATGAAGGCCTGCGAGCGGATGCGCAGGATTCTGTTCCCCTGCTTACCAACAGCAGCATTTTTGCCCCCACAAATACTCAGCAAGCGCTTATTAGCAATCTGGCAGAGCAGCCGGCAACAAATATGGTCCCGTGCCTTACGACAAATACGGCGAATCCGCTGTTAAATCCAATTATTCTGCCCGCGCCGGAATGCGCGTTTGCGCTTCAGAGCATCTTGACGATAAATCCCCCGCAGGAACCCGGAAATCCGTTCGTTCCAATGATAAAAGCCGCTTCCGATCCTTACATCGTGAATCAATTCGAGACCAACGGCGGGCTGTTTCCCTATCCCACCCGATCGAGCGATTTTTCAGCGCGCGTTGATCATCACTTCAACGAAAGCAATCAGGCGTTTCTACGGTACAGTTTCGACCACCTTACGGAGGACAGCCCGGATTTGCAGGCCTTGACTGGTTTTTCCCGCGGCACCTCCGAACTTGCCTGGGATAGCACATTGCAAGGATCGTGGTTCCATCAGTTCAGCGATACGGCGCAGAACGAAGCTCTGGTGCAATGGAATTGGTACCAGTTCAATGTGGACACGAACGATCTCGGCGGGCCGGGCCTCGACGTAGAAGGATACGGTTTCTTTGGCAGAGGAATTTTTCTTCCGAGTCACACGACTGGCCGCCGCTATGAATTTGCCGACAATTTCACGCTCATTCGAGGACAGCATACGATCAAGATGGGTTTCGAGGAACTGATTCGCGGAAACAACACGACTTCTCAGACGTTTTTCCCCGGCCGCTTTGAGTTTCTCGAACTTCCGGGCGCTTTGGTCAGTTTGTGTTTGGAGGCGCCGGCTGCTTGCGGCGACACTGCCGGGGCGGCATCGAGCATCAGCACTTTGCAGTCGTGGAGCTTGGGATTGCCCGCGTTCTATGAGCAGGGCTTTGGTGACCCGAAGTACGTCCAAACGCGGCCATTCACGGCGGGCTATGCGCAGGATACATGGCAGGTCCGGCCCAACCTTACATTGAATTACGGGCTGCGCTACGAACTCGATTCCCAGGTCGGGCCTTTGCATACACCAAAGAAAAATTTTGCCCCGCGGGTTTCCATTGCTTGGGATCCATTCAACGATCATAAGACGGTGATCCGCGCAGGGTACGGAATATTCTATTCTCCGATTTATGCACAGATTCCCGGCGTCGTGAAGGTGCTTGGAAATGTCAACGACAATCGCATCATCGCCAACACGCTGGTATCGATCCTCGGCGCGGCCACTGGCGATCCGATGCATCCAGTCACCAGCTCTCCCGAGATTTTCCAGACGTTGTATTTTGAGGGCTTTAATCCAGCAAACCCCCTGCAGAACGGAATTATCGGTTGCGGCACACCAGCTAGCGGGCAGTTCGCATGCATCACTCCGGGAGACCTGACGCAGTTTGGCCTTACCGTCTCGAACACCGGCGCGCTCCCGCCTGGAACCGTACTTTTCGCCGGCCAGCCGGGTTATGCGAGTCCAATGTCGCAGCAAGCCTCGCTCGGCATCGATCGAGCTCTCGGGGCCGGCTTCTCGCTCTCTGCGAGCTATATCTATGTTCATACGACGCATCTCCCCGTAGCGCTTGACTCAAACCTCTTGCCGGGCGCGCCCGTCTGCCCAACCGCAGGCCTCACCGCCTGCGGTCAACCCGGCATTGGCGCAAACGGACTGCCGACAAATGGGCTTCCTTTCCAAGATTGGGGAGCGCCGGAGTGTATGGCCGATCCCGGCCTATGCTTTGCCGATCCCACACACACCATTCTCCAAAACAACGTTTATAGTTCGGCTGCGTCCTCGCTCTATCAGGGCGGCATCCTGGAACTCAAAAAATCCTTCTCGAACCATTTCACGCTGCTGGCCAACTACACCTACAGCAGAGCAGTGGACGATTCCACGGACTTCAACAGCGATTACTCCCCGTTTAATGGGACGTGCCTGCGTTGCGATCGATCCCTCTCGGATTTTGACCAGCGGAACAAGGTCATCATTGCGGGAGTGCTCGAAAGTCCTTGGGAACATTCCCGGATCCTCGGAGGATTTCAGCTCTCTCCTGTCTTCACGTACAACAGCGGACATCCCTTTAACCTCCTCGCGGGCGCTGACATTAATGGCGATGGTCACTTTACGAACGATCGGCCGCCTAGCGCCGGGCGCAACACCGGGATCGGCCCCGACTACTATGACTTCGACATGCGTCTCGGCCGCTCCTTCAAGATTCACGAGAAGGCTTCTCTGCTCTTCACGGCAGAGGCTTTTAATCTTGCAAATCGGACGAACTACGCGAGCGTGAACAATATCGTGGGTGCTGCGTTCGCTCCGCCGTTCAACGTGCACGGTATAAAACCCGGTACGGTTCTCAGCGATGGCACCGTAGTCTCACCGAGTACGCCCCTGGGTTTCACGGCTGCTTTTCCAAAGCGGGAAGTGCAGCTCGGCGTTCGGCTCACGTTCTAGTTCACATAAGACTGGCGTTGGGCGGCATCCCGTCGGGTGCCGCTGCAGAACCTGCGCCAATTTGTGCGGAAATGCTTCGGTCTAGCGTCAATTGCTGAAAATGAAAGCTGGGCACATTTTCGATCTCAGCGGCCGTGTCGCCATCGTGACCGGCGGCTCAGTGGGCCTCGGCCGGCAAATGGCTGAGGGGCTGGCCGAAATGGGAGCGAACCTAGTTCTCTGCGCGCGAAAAAAAGAGCGATGCCTGCAGGCCGGCGCCGAGTTGCAAAAACCTGGCGTGCAGGTTCTTGCAGTTGAGTGCGACGTAAGACAGTCGGCGAGCATTCAGCAAGTCGTTGATGCCGCGGCCAAACAGTTCGGCCGCATCGACATTTTGATCAACAATGCGGGCACTTCCTGGGGCGCGCCTGTCGAGGTGATGACTCTCGATCAGTGGAATAAGGTTATCGAGACCAATCTGACCGGTACGTTTCTATTCTCGCAGGCGGTCGGGAAAGTGATGATCGCGCAACGGCGCGGGAAAATTATCAACATCGCTTCGGTCGCCGGATTGCGGGGCTCTCCTCCAAGATTTTCCGCCATCGGCTACACGGCCAGCAAAGGCGGAATAATCGCTTTTACGAGAGACCTGGCCTGCAAGTGGGGCATGCATAACATCCAAGTGAATGCGATTGCCCCAGGCTGGTTCCCGACCGACATGTCGGAAAAGGTAATCGAGCGAAACAAAGAATCGATCTTGGCTGGAATACCGCTGGGCCGCTTTGGCGGGCCACAGGATTTGAAGGGCGCCGTCATTTTTCTCGCCTCCGATGCTTCGGATTTTGTCACTGGGCATACACTTGTTGTAGATGGAGGCCAATCCGCCTGATGTGGGCGAGCCAAGCAAACCATGAACATCCCCCTTACACCCTTGCGTTTTCTGCGGTACGCGGAGAAGCAATATCCGCGCAGAACTGCGGTGGTCTGTAACGACCAAAACTTTACATTCGCAGAGTTTGCCGAGCGAGCAGGCCGTCTTGCAGGCGCTTTACGCCAGGCAGGCGTGCAGCCCGGTGATCGCGTGGCTTTCCTCAGCACAAACTGCCATCGTTTGCTCGAAGCCTACTACGGTGTACTCGAAGCCGGCGCGGTTTTGCTGCCGCTGAACATCCGCCTTGCTCCCAGCGAACTGAGCTACGTCCTGAACGATTCCGGTGCCAATGTTCTCTTTCTCGAAGAGCAATTCCTCGGTTTGGTCGAGTCCTTTCGTGAACACATTCCCAACGTAAAAATGTTCTGCCAGCTTGATGGAACTCCAGAGGCTTCCTGGCTTCCTAGTCAGAATTACGATGCGCTGCTGGCTGCGGCCACGCGCTTTCGCGCAGACATCGCATCCATCGATGAAAATTCGCTCGCCGAGCTTTTCTATACCAGCGGCACGAGCGCGAATCCAAAAGGCGTGATGCTCACGCACAGGAATATTTATCTTCACGCGCAAAACGTCTGCCTGGGATTCAATACAGAAAATGGCTCCGTTGAGCTGCACACGATTCCTCTCTTTCATGCCAACGGCTGGGGCGTCGCTCATTTCCTTACCTTGCTCGGAGGAAAGCACGTAATGGTCCGCCGCTTCGATCCCAAGGAAGTTTTCCGCCTTATCGAAAAGGAAGGCGCCCATTCCTGCAGCCTCGTTCCTATCATGGCCACGGCTCTGGTGAACTGTCCGGAGCGCACGAAATACAACTTGAGCACCCTGCGGCGCATTGTTATCGGCGGCGCCGCCTCTTCGCCGACTCTTGTTCGCGAGGTCGAAGAAAAACTCGGCTGCGAGTGTTTTTCCGGTTATGGCTTGACGGAAACGTCGCCCTCGCTTTCGATTTCTCCTATGAAATCAGGGCTCG
>JBARBE010000154.1:0-7551 GCA_049792735.1 Candidatus Acidiferrum sp. | reverse complement strand
GCGCGGCGCCGCGCTTCGGCGTAACAATCTTGCTCGAAAAGGGGCGCAGCATGCTGCGCCCTTACAAATGCTTTGCACTAACGAAGATTGCAGCCGATGCGAGAGCGGTTGTGCGACCAATAGATGAATTTCGGTTTGCCCCTCACTTCATCCAACAGAATCACGCCGAAAAAGCGGCTGTCGTAGCTGTCGTCGAGATTGTCTCCGATCACGAATAGAGATCCTTTCGACACTTTGACCGTTTCAAAGGGAGGACCTTCCGGGGCGAGTTTATTGAAGGATTCGTTTTCGCCGCAGGGAATCGGAAAGGCTGCCGGCACGTTGTTCACCAAGATAGTATTCGACGGTCCGCGAGCGACAGTGTCTCCCGCAACTCCGATAACGCGCTTGACGAGCAGCTGGCCAAACTGGTTCGACTTGAAAAGGATCAAATCGCCGCGATCTGGGTTTCGCTTCCGATATGAGTCCATTTCCGCGACAAAATGCTCTCCGTTGCACAGGGTCGGGCACATCGAGGCTGACGGAATTCTGAACGCGCGGAAGTAACCAGTTAACCGGTTCGTAAGATAGTCGGGCATCGGGTAGACGACGAAGAGGAAGATAATCGCGAACGCGGCGATGGATGTCTTCCAATTCACGTGCGACGCAGCAGCAGTGTTTTCCTTTGACGCTAAGCGGGCACCATCGACCCCAATCCAAAGCCGCCAAAGGACAAGGATCATAAAGGAACAAACTAGACCGAGGAATCTCAAGAACAAGCGCGTTTCGACTAGGAGAGTCGTCGCGGCGGCAAGTGTAAGAGCTATTGCAACACCGCGCCATGGCCGCCGTGCATAGATTTGGCCGAGGCCGGGAACGACAAGGCCGAGCAGAAGCGCCACCGTAGACCGCTTCGCGCGGGAAGGCGGGCGTTTTGTCTCCTGCGCCGTTGCAGCAGCGGAGATTGAGCTGGCTCCGAGATTCAATTGCGTCATGTTTGTTGCAACCTCTTATTCCAATGGCGGTAGAAGGGGAGGCCGGCGAGGATTAGTAGGAGGCCGATGGAGGAGCGGCCGGGGCGGTCGAGCCAGATGTTGAGGGTGAGCGCGATGGCGCCGATTACGAAGATGGCAGGGACTACGGGGTAGCCCCAGCAGCGGTACGGGCGGGGCATGTCGGGCTCGGTGCGGCGGAGACGGAACAGGGCGACAACGGCGAGGCCGTAGAAAATCCAGCCGGCAAAGATGAAGAGATTGGTGAGCTCTTCGAAGGTGCCGGTGAGGGCCATCAGGCTGGCGAGGACGCATTGAAAAATCAGCGCGCGGCCGGGCGTGCGATATTTGGGATGAACACCGTCGGCGATTTTGAAGAAGATGCCGTCGCGGGCCATGGCGTAGGCGGGGCGGGCGCCGCTGAGGACGGAGGAGTTCATGGTGCCTAGCGCGCTGATAATCATGGCGATCGTGATCCACGCGGCGGCGGAAGTACCCGCAACGTGTTGGACAACGTCAGAGGCGATGTGCGGCGAAGAGGCCACGTCGCTGAACGGCAAAACTTTTAGGCAGGCGGCGCTGAAAAGAAAATAGATCGCTGCGACCAGCGTGACGCCGCCGAACATGGCGCGGGGGAAATTTCGCTGGGGATCTTTTACTTCGGAGCCGACGAGATTTAAGTCTTCCCAGCCGTCATAGGCCCACAGCGCTGCGGCAAGCGCGGCAAGAAACGCTCCGAAGACGCTGCCATTCACCGCATGAGGCCAGATCGGATCGGGCGCGTGCGGCGGGCCAGCGGGCGCGAAGAACGCTACTCCAATCACAATTACAACCGATGTGATTTTTATGGCGGTGAGGAAAACCTGGACCGCGCCGCCGAGGCGGACGCCGAGATAGTTGATGCCGGTCATGGCGATGATCCAGAGAACGGCGAGGGGTTGCGCCCAGGTGAAGACGAAATCGTAGGGCTTGATCCAACCTGTCAGGCCGGGGATGGCGATGTGCAGCGTGAAAATGGGGACGGCGACGACAGGTAGAAGGAAACTCATGAAGCGCATGAGTCCGGCGGCGATGGAGGAGAGAGAACTCGGACGGCCGACGATGGCGTGCATCCAGCCGAAGAGGAAGCCCCACGCAGGGCCGAAGGCGCGGCGGAGGTAGGCGTACTCGCCGCCAGCTTCGGGGATGGCGGCGCCGAGTTCGGCAAAGGAAAGAGCGCCGAAGAGGGAGAGAATGGCGCCGACAATCCACGCGGCGAAAACGATCGAGACGGTGCCGCCTACGCGAGCCATTTCGGCGGGCTTGAGGAAAATGCCGGTGCCGATCATGGTGCCGACGACGATGGCGCCGGAAGCCCAGGCGCCGAGGCCGCGGATGAGTTCGAGGCGGGAGCCGTGGCCAGTGGCCCGTGTTCCGTGATCCGTGGAAGAAGTTTCGGTCATATCGAGTTGGGTGACATTTTCAGATGGTGCCTTCGGGTCCATTGTTGGGCACGATATATCGTGTCTTCCATTGGCGCGAATTCGACAGAGGGCACGATATATCGTGCCCCTACAAATTCGTGCATGAAAATTTCATGTGATTGCCGCTTCATTTTTTAGCACGCGGCTTACGGCGCTGCCGACGAAGAACGTGACGGCTGCGCCGATTAAGACGTACCACGTAAAGGCTATTTCCGTATAGCGCCAAACGGAGAGGATTGTGGCCAGGCCGAGGAACATGCCTGTTAGTGCGCCGGCGGCATTCGCGCGGCGGTCGAGCGTGCCGAGTAGAAAAAGACCCAGGAGGCTTCCGAAGGGAAGGGAAGCTACGGTTAAGCCTGCTTCGAGAAGCGGGCCCCACTTGATGAAGCCGAAGGCCATCAGGATGAGGCCCCACACGAGCGTCATGCGGCGCGAGAGGCGGAGGAATTGGACGGAGTCGGCGGAGCGACCCCACAGCTTTGAAAAATCGAGGACGCTCGAAGCGGCGAGGGAATTGAGCGAGCCGCTGGCGTTGGACATGGCGACAGCGATGATGGAGGCAAGGAGAAGGCCGGCGAGGCCGGTGGGCATTTCGCGGACGAGGAAGAGAGGGAGGATGCGGTCGGGGCGGTCGCCGGGAGCGAGGAGGGGCGTGTGTTGTGCGAAAACGTAGAGCAAAACACCGATTAGCAAAAAAATCGTGAATTGGATGAGGACGATGACGCCGCTGGTGAGGAGAGCGCGGCGGGAGTCGCGTTCGTCGCGTGCGGCGAGGAGGCGCTGAACGATGGTCTGGTCGGTGCCGTGGCTGGCCATCGTGAGAAATGCGCCGCCGATGAGGCCGGACCAGAACGTGTATTTTGTGGAGAGATTGAAGGAGAAATCGAGGAATTGAAGTTTATGGCCGGCGGCCGCGGCGACTTGCGCAACTTCGGTCCAACCGCCGGGAATGCGATGGAGCAAAATCCAAAAGGTGACGGCGCTGCCGGTGAGATAAAGGAGCAACTGAGCGACGTCGGTCCAAATGACGGCGGTCATGCCGCCTTCGAAGGTGTAGAGAATGGTGAGCGCAATGACAATGACGATGGCGAGATGCTCGGACGTGCCCAGGACGACGCTGACGACGAGCGCGATGGCGGAGACGCGGACGCCTTCGGCGATGGCGCGCGTGATGAGAAAAGTGCTGGCAGCAACAGCGCGCATTTTTTCGCCGAAACGTTTTTCGATCAGGGCGTAGGCGGTGAGAAACTGGCCGCGAAAATAGCCGGGGAGAAGAAGCAACACGATGAGAACGCGGCCGATCAAATAGCCGATGACCAGTTGGATGAAAGTCATGTTTCCGGCGTAGGCGATGGCGGGCGTGCCGATGATGGTGAGCGTCGACGTTTCCGTGGCGACGATGGAAAGGGCGAGGGCCCACCAGGGAGCGGTTTTGCCGCCGAGAAAATAGTCGAGGCTAACGGCTTCGCGATTTTCGCCGGCGACGTCTCTTTTGCTGCGGCGGAAACGCATGCCGAGCGCGGTTACGGCGAGGAGATAGGCGATGACGATGGCAAGGTCGAGCAGGTGGATGCGCATTAGCGGATTGTTCTGGCGATCAGCTCCCGTTGCTCAGACTTTCTCGATCAAAAAAGTGAACCGAGAATAGTGGCAGGGCTTACGCAGGTCAAGAAATCAGTGCGAAAGAAGAATGAGAGACTGGCAGTTTGGCCAGGGTAGCGACGCCCTGGGTCAGGGCGCACTTTTGCGCACTTTCTTTGTCTCCGCCAATGCGGCGGGCGTGTTTCTCGCTTATGCTTTTTGGATGCGCTTCGTTTTGGGGTTTGACGGCGGCGGCACGAAGACGGACTGCGTCTTGATGGACGCGTCCGGGAAAATCCTGGCGCGGACGCAGGCGGGGCCTTCGAATCCGCTGCGCGTGGGATTTGGCGCAGCGATTTCCGCGATTCGCGACGCGGCGCGGCAGGCAATTGCGAAAGCGTCGATGGCCAGTGATTCACATGCGGCTGCGATTTGCGCTGGTCTTGCGGGAGCGGGACCGCCCGAATCCGCCGAAAAGATTCGCGCGCTTCTTGCCGCGGAATTTGTGGACTCGAAGGTCCACGTTTGCACCGACCTCGATCTCGCGTTGGCCGCGACGGGCGACGGACCAGCGATGGTGCTGTTGGCGGGGACGGGTTCGTTTGCAGTCGGGCGGAATGCGGCGGGCGAGACGGCGCGTGCGGGAGGTTACGGTTCGCAAATTGGAGACGAGGGCAGCGCGTACGATATTGGACGGCGAGCGGTGTTGACGGCGATGCACGAAAACGACCGCACGGGCGAGAATTCGGTGCTGGGGCAGCGGCTTTTGCGCGAGGTGGGATGCGCAGATTGGTCCGGGGTGAAGGCGCGAGCGCAGGCGGCTTCGGACGAAGTTTTTCCGCGGCTGTTTTCCGTGGTGGCAGCTGTGGCGGATTCTTACGAGTCTTCGGTGGGACCTGCCGCCAAGTTTTCGGCGCAAGGCATCTTGCGAGCGGCTGCGTTTGACCTCTCGATGTTAACGGAGAATCTTGCGGAGCGGCTGAAGTTGCGCGACACGAAATTCTTTCTGGCGAAGACTGGTGGAATGATCGGGCGCTGCAAGTTTCTTGAGGCACAGATAGATGAACGGCTGCGGAATCTGTTTCCGCTGGCGGAGCTTGGAGAGTTGCGCATGACTCCGGCGGAAGCGGCGGGGCGATTGGCGTTGCGTTCGTTGACGGCCAGCGGCGAAACGAGCGGGGATGCGACTGGCGGGAATCCGGCGAGGCATTGAGATGGCGGGCTCGGAGAAAAGTCTCGATCGGGCGCTTGGGGCCACGGGCGACGAGCTGACGGCCCTTCTCCACCATGCGGACGCCGAGATTCTGCTAGCGCTTCTCGATAATCCTTCGCTCGAGGATACGCAGCTTTGCATTTTGCTGGAACGAAAAAACCTGCCTGCGGAGATTCTCGAAGAGGTGGCCGGGCGCAAGCGGCTGCTAAAAAGCTATCGCGTCAAAAAAGCGCTGGCGTTTCATCCGCGGACGCCGCGGCTCGTCACGTTGCGGCTGCTGCGAGATCTTTATTTGATGGACGTCGTGCAATTGACGCTTTTGCCGGGGATTCCGACGGAGTTGAAGCTGAATGCCGAAGACCAGTTGATTGCGCGGCTGCCGCAATTGCCGCTGGGACAAAAGATTACGCTGGCGCGGCGCGGGCCTGCACGTTTGGCGGGGGCGCTGCTGGCGGAAGGGCACGCGCAAATCGTCGCGATCGTTTTGGACAATACTTATCTTACGGAAGCCCAAGTGTTGAAGGTGCTTTCGCGCGAGAAGCTGCCGCCGGTGGTCGTGTACACGGTTACGCGACACCGCAAGTGGTCGATTACGTACAACGTGCGGCTCGCCTTGGTCCGGCATCCTCAGTCGCCTCTGGCGACCGTTCTCGGCTATCTGCCCGAGTTGACGGTTTCCGATTTGCGCGAGCTGGCATCGCCCGGAATTGTTGCGGAGAGCCTGCGCAAATACCTTGAGGCGGAAGTGCAGCGGCGGATACAGAAGGGAGAAAAATCCACGCGGAACGGCGGGACCTCCGATCCTCCGGCTGCATCAAACGAAGGCTAAATGGTGTCCTACAGCTGGTCCTGTTACGCCGCGCAGTTTCGAGGAAACGTCTCGAGCCGGCTGCAACGGATTGCCGGGAACAAAACATTTGTTTCCGACGTCGTATGGGAGTGCTCGGAGCAGGCGTATGCTTAAGACGATCTAGCGGCGAGATCGCCCTAGCGCCGCACCTTGGGATCCTTGGCAGGGGGGCTCACCAGGTCCATGGGCAGTGGGGAACATTTGTCCCGGCGATCCGATCGCCGATGGGCGCCGCGGTATTCGTTTCGCGCCAACCTCGAAATCGAGTGGGGCTCGGCAGTCCTTCGCGCCAGCACGCGCGACATCAGCTCGAATGGAATGTTCATCGAATCGCCCGATCCGCTGTGGATTGGAGCGGGTTTTACGGCGCACCTGGTGCTGGACCGGCCGGTGAAAGTGGATTGTTCGGTCAAGCGCATCGAACCCGGGCGGGGGATGGGCGTTTCCGTGACGCTCTCCGAGCAACAGCACGAGCAACGCTATCAAGATCTTCTTGCGTCTCTTTCCAAGACAGGTTCGTAAGCTCGTCTTATACTATGCTGGCTGCGTCGCGATTTTGTTTGGAGGCCGTGCTCTGCGTGAAAGTATGTATTCCGTCGTGGTTCGAGACTTGTTTGAGGTGGCATGACCAGATGCCTTGATTGCGGTTCACCACGGATTGCGGACCAGTGCCCGGCATGCGGATTGACATCGAATGCCGCGGAATTGGTGTTCCGGCGGCGGCTGGTGGCCAGGACGGCGTTTTTTCTTGTTGGCTCGCTGGCGTTTCCTTATGTGAGCCAGATTTTTCCTCCGCTGGATTTGGACTTGATGCTGGTGTTTTTCGGTTTGCTGTTTTTTTTGGCGCTGGCGATTGCCGTGGTGCTCGAGAGCCGCGCGAGGCAGCACAAAGAGCTTGAGGTGCTTAAGCGCATCTATGCTGGGTTCATTCCGCTGCCGTGGATTTTGGCCGCGACGCTGTTTGTGAATGGGCGGCTCGATTCGCAGAAACAGCTGGAGTACTACCCGACGGTCGTGGTGAGTAAATTCAATATGAAGGGAATTGTGCGGGGAAGTCGGCGGTTGCTCGTGCGCTCGTGGCGGCCGGGGCAGAAGGTGGAGAGGCTGGCAGTGGATTTGGATGATTTTGACCGGTTTCAGGATGGAGATACGGTGACGGTCGCGGTTGAGCCGGGGGCGATTGGGATTCCTTGGTATTACGGGGTGTATCGGCGTTGAGCTTGGCGTGGATACGGGAGCTGCAGAAACCCTAAAGAGCACAGGCTGAAGCTTGTGCCACCGGTTTAACTGGCTTTCAGTTCAACTGGCGATCAATAGGCGATTTTGCCGTTGGGCTTGAGGGGCAATTCGATCTCGACGAAGTGGCCCGTCTTGCCGAATCGAAATCGGATGGTTTCGACAAGGCCGGCGTCGCGTTCTTTCCACTCAGAAGTTTCAATCGGATCGCTGGGCAAATCGGAAAGAGACCATTCG
>JBARBE010000153.1:0-8911 GCA_049792735.1 Candidatus Acidiferrum sp. | reverse complement strand
CCCCTGGCCTTCTCCGGCGTCCACGTAATCTCCCCCCGCCTCCTCCCCCTACTCACCGAATCCACCCCCGTCTTCTCCATCATCGACTCCTACCTCCGCCTCTCCTCCCAGGGCGAAAAAATCCTGGCCTTCCGCCACGACACCTCCTACTGGCGCGACCTAGGCAAACCCGCCGATATGGCCCAAGCCTCCCTCGATTTGCAGGAAGATATCCCGCATTAACGCCTGAATTTATCAACTTGTAGAAACGCACCATTATGGTGCATAATGATGTTATGAGCTCCGCAAACAAGACCATACGACAAAGCGTCAGCCTCCCGGCGACAACCGCCGCCAAAGTCCGCAGCTTGGCAAAGACTCGCAGATTAAGTTCCAACCGCATGCTCGTCGAATTAATCGAAAACGGCATCGAGGCCGAGAAACGAAAGCAGCAGGAATTCTTCGAGCTTGCCGAGAGATTTCGCAATACGGATGATCCGGAAGAAGCCAAACGACTCGGCGATGAACTCGGTCGCATGGTCTTTGGCGGCTGATGCCCAGGATCGAAAGCTGGGGCAACCTGCCGCCGAACGTCCGCCAGCACTTGGTCGACCGCATGCGCGAACGAGCGATCAGCCTTGCGGACCTCAACCAGCTTCGCCTCTGGATGGCTACACAGCCAGATGTGCCGGAAGGGGACTGGTACAAGGACTTTGGCTCTTTCAAAATCTGCGGCCACGGCTCCTAACCGAAGACGTTCTTGTTTCCCAGCCAAGCAGCCAAGGGTGAAGCCCTCTAGCAGAACAGCTATCACATCATGGCGACGCAACAGCGTGTATACACGACCAAGGAGCTCTCCAAAAAGACTTGGCCCGACTTCGTAAAGCTCTTCTCCCAAGGCAACGGCTGGGACCACTGCCAATGCATGCACTTCCATCGCCCCTGCGCGCTACCCAAAGAAAAATGGCTACGCACCCGTGCCGAACGCGCCATCCCAAACCGCCGCGAAAAGAAAAAACTCGTCAACTCCGCCCGCTCCCACGGAATCCTCGTCTACGCCAACAACGAGCCCGTAGGCTGGTGCCAATACGGCCCCCAAGAAGAACTCCCCCGCATCGACAATAGCCGCAACTATCGCGCCCATGCCCCCGTACCCGCACCGCAGAAACTCTGGCGCATCACCTGCTTCGTCGTCCTCAAAAACCATCGCAAGCAAGGCGTAGCCACCGCCGCCCTAAAAGCCGCCCTCGCCAGCATCAAGAAAAAAGGCGGCGGCCTAGTCGAAGCCTATCCCATCGCCACCTGGCAACCCCGCGCCTTCGGCAACGAATCCACCCACGGCACCGTCTCCATGTTCCAAAAGGCCGGGTTCCAAATCGTAGCCCCATTCACCAAGACCATCTTCAGCACCGCCGTCCTCATGCGCCGATCCGTCTGATTATTATTTTTGATTATTCCTCGCCCCTCTTCGCTGCGCCCTCTGCGCTAAAATGCCCATACTCAGCCCCCTGCGTCCAAAATTTCGTTTGATACCCCATCTGTAATTTGCTATACTATTTCTGTTCAGTACTGTGCCTCGCCACCCAGCGAGGCGTTTCTGTTTTTAATAGCATCGAGTGGCACAGGCTTCAGCCTGTGCTCCTTCTGTTTAGTCCCAATGAGTGGCACAGCCAATCCTGGCCATGCTCTTGCTTTGACTCGCAGTTGTAGTGGCCGGTCTTTAGACCGGCATCTTCGCCGTCGGCATGCATCGCCTAGACCTATAATCTCAGCCTAATCAACGATTACAGAAATTACCGTAACCGCAAGAATCTAAACCGCTTACAAAATCCGTAAGTCCTTTGTCTGCAACGTTTACAGGAAAGCAGGGGGTGGTTTCCGAAGAAAACTCGTCCAGCCATCAACACTCGCGAAGGTTATTTGGAGGCCGGAGCCCCCGTCGCCAATCCCAGCGCCTGCATCACTGCATCGTGCAGCGCCGGTCGCACCTCGGCGATCTTGTGATTCTCTCGCGTAGGATTGACGCGATTCGTCAGCAGCACCACAAAAACCTGCCGGTCCGGATCGATCCAGATTGAAGTACCTGTAAAACCAGTGTGCCCAAAACTGTGCGCCGAAAAGTAGTGCCCGCTAGAACTGCCTTCGGTTGGCACAACCCAACCCAGCGTCCGCTCGCCATTGGCCAATTCCTGCGGTGCCGTGAACTGTGCAATCGTCGCTCGCTTCAAAATCCGCTGATGGCGGTATACGCCGCCGTTCAGCAGCATCTGGCAAAACGCCGCCAAATCCGGCGCCGTGCTGAAAACTCCTGCATGCCCCGAAACGCCGCCCATGGCAAACGCATTTTCGTCGTGCACTTCACCTTGAATCAGCCGCTTGCGAAATCTAGCGTCGAATTCGGTCGGCGCAATCGATGGCCAAAGCTTTTTTGGCGGCTTATACATCGAATCGTTCATCCCGAGCGGCCTAAAAATATATTCGTTCGCTAGTTCATCAAGCGTCTTCCCGGTGAGTCGCTCGATAATCTCGCCCAGCAAAATCACTCCCAGGTCGGAGTACACCATTTTCGTGCCGGGCTCATACTCGAGCGGCTCCGCGAAAATCATTTTCAACGTATCTTCTTTGCTCTTGGAAGTGCGCCAGTATTCCTTGAACGGCGGCAGCCCCGACGTATGCGTCAGCAAATGCCGCACCGTGACGCGATGACGCCATTCCGGCTGCGGCCCGCTTGCCCACTCCGGCAAGTAGCGCTCAATCGGCGCATCCAGTTGCAGCGGAGAAGCAAAGTCTCCTTCGACAAGTTTTTCGGCCAGCGTCGTCGTCACAATCACTTTCGTAAGCGACGCCACGTCATACATCGTCCGCACATTCACTTGCGGCGATTTCGCGTCGTAGCTCAAGTTTCCAAACGCGCGCAACGCCACTTTGTCCTTGTAGCCGACGGCTAGCGTCGCGCCCGGAAACGCTTTGTCCGCAATCGCCTTTTCGAGAACGTCGTATGCCGGCTGCAGCTGCGCTTCCGCGCTCGCTCCCATCGGCGCAACCGTCATCGGATCGGCAGGCACATCGATTCCAAACCCGGCTTTCATCTCCACGCCCGGCACAGTCACCGGCAAGCGCCCGCCCACCGGAATCTCTCCAAACAGCGCGCGCGCCACGGAAATCTGCGCCACGTCGCTGATCCCAAACGCCGCAAGCCATGTCTCCGCTTGCGGGAAATGGTCGATCACGTAAGGACTCCCAAATCCAACCGTGATCACCGGCTTTCCGTTCCTGTAAACCTTGTCGGCAAACGCGGCTTGCTCCGCGGGCACATCCACGTTTCCTTTGCGGTCGCTCACACGCACAAAAAGCGCGAGGATCGCGATGTCGTACGTGTCCGCCGCGGGCAGTTTCAAGTTGTCCGCATTCACGAACCGCGTATCGGCTCGCAAAGTGGTCAGCGTGTCCACGCGCGACCGCAGTTCGCGCTCCAAATCTTCGCCGGGATACGGTTCGGGATCGGCATAGAGCGCGACCAGAAGCGCACGCGTCGGCTTGGTTCCATCGAGTGGCAATCGATGCGGCGTATCGCGCAGCAGTGTCACACCACGGTCCGAAATATCCTGCGCATCTTTCTGCCACTCCACCGAGCCAAATTTTTTGTTCAGCGCGTTCACGTCCACGAGCCGCTCTTTGTAAAGCCCGAGCCGCGCTTTCGCTTCCAAAATCCGCCGCACCGAAGCGTCGAGCCGCTCGCGCAAAATCCGTCCAGACTTCACCGCATCCTTCAGCGCATCGAACGCCGCATCCGGAACGGGCGGCATGAGCAGCGCATCCGCTCCCGCCGCAAACGCCCGCACCGCTGCGTCGCCCGGCGCGTAGCGCACCGTGATTCCGCCCATGTCCATGGCGTCCGTAATGACGAGTCCTTGATAGCCCAGCTCGTCGCGCAAAAGTCCCGTCAAAATATTCGAAGAAAGTGTCGCGGGAGTATTGGGATCCGGTTCGAGCGCGGGAATCGAAAGGTGCCCGGTCATGATGCTGTCCGCACCAGCAGCAATCGCCGCGCGAAAGGGAACCAGTTCGAGACTTTCAATACGCGCGCGATCGGCGTGAATCACGGGCAAATTGATGTGCGAATCCGCCGCCGTGTCGCCGTGCCCAGGAAAATGTTTCGCGGTAGCCAGCCCACCATTTTCTTGCACGCCGCGCACGAACTCCGAAACGTATTCGGCGACCTTCTGTGGATCTTCGCCAAACGAACGCGTGTTGATGATCGGATTATTCGGATTGTTGTTGACGTCGGAATCCGGCGCGTAAATCCATTGAATGCCCACGGCGCGCGCTTCCAGCGCCGTGATTTTTCCCATCGTGTAAGCGTCTTTCGGTTGGCCCGCCGCCGCGAGCGCCATCGCCGTTGGGAACGACGTGCCTTCATCGAGACGCATGGCCGTGCCGCGCTCGAAATCCGCGCCGAAGAGCAGCGGCAGCTTCGATTTGGACTGCAATTGGTTGGTGAGAACCGCCGTCGGATACGCCTGGCTCTTCACGATGCCGAGCGGCGAACTCTCCGTGATGTTGATGAAGCCGCCGACGTGCAACTTTTCCACGTCGCGCATCATCTCTGCATAAGCGGGCGCGTCGGTGGGCGTGAAGCTTCCGTGATATGTCGTAAAAAGAAGTTGCCCGACTTGTTCGTCGAGCGTCATTTTGGCGAGCGTGGCGGCCACCCAGCGCGCGGCCGCAGGAGATAATTTTTGCAAGGGATGCGCCGCCGCCGCGCTCTTCTTCGCGCCGGCAGCTCTTTTAGTGGAAGACGTTGCGGAAGTTTTGCTCTGACTGCGCGTCGTGTGGGCCATAAGAAGAAGGAACAAACCAAAAGGAATGAGCAGCAGAACGCTTGCACTGCGTTCTTTCATCGAATGTGGGTCTCCCGGTTGCCGCCCGGATCCTGTGCCTGTATATAACACACGCACTTCACGCTCACAACGCAGCGCCGAACGAAGCGTTCCAGAATATCATTGGTGACGTACAACCGGAGGAAAAGCTTGCCCAAAACTCGCGGCGGTCTCGTTGAAAGATTTGCGGTTTCTCTGTGTCTGGCCCTCACACTCTGTTTTTCCGCGCACGCCGCCGTAAAGCACGCGAAGCATGGCAGACGCGTCGCACGCGTGCAAACGGGGCTCGATGTTCTCGAAACGGAAAAATTCGCGCCGCTGCGCGGAAAGCACGTCGGCCTGATCACAAATCACACCGGCCTCGACGCCGAGGGCCGCACGACAATCGAAAGACTATTCCACGCGCCCGGCGTGCAACTTGTCGCACTCTTTAGCCCCGAGCACGGAATTTCCGGCAGCGCCGACGACAAGGTTTCCTCTTCGAAAGATCCAACGACCGGATTGCCCACCTACAGCCTCTATGGAGAATCGCTTCGTCCCACGGACGAAATGCTTTCCGGGATCGACACTCTCGTTTTCGATATTCAGGATGCAGGTGTGCGCTTCTACACCTACACTACGACGATGGCCTACGCGATGGAAGAAGCCGCCAAGCACCACATCGCCTTTTACGTCCTAGACCGGCCCAATCTTCTTGGCGGCGACGTCATCGAAGGGCCCATGCTCGATCCCGACAAAACAAATTTCGTCGGTTATTATCCGATCCCGGTTCGATACGCGCTCACGATCGGCGAGCTGGCGCAATTTTTCAACGGCGAAAATCATATCGGCTGCGATCTGCACGTCATTGCCATGAAAAACTGGCATCGCAACTATTTTTTCGAGAGCACCGGCATTCGCTGGGTTCCTCCATCGCCCAATCTGCGCACTGAGAAGGGCTCGATTCTCTATCCGGGCATCGAAATATTGCAGAGCGCGGGAGTGTCCGTGGGACGCGGCACCGAGACGCCGTTTGAAGAATTCGGAGCGCCATGGGTCGATGGCGCCGACGTCGCGTCGCGCTTGAACGCGCTGCATCTCCCCGGCTTGCGTTTCACCGACCAGCCGTTCATCCCTGTGTCGGGGCTCCATGCAGGCCAGCGTTGTGGAGGTGTCGCCGTGCGCGTGACGGACCGCGCGGAGGTACGCTCGATGCGCATGGGCCTGGAGATCGCTACCATCCTTTACAAGCTTTATCCCAAGCAATTCGATCCCGCAAAGTTGAGCACTCTGTTAGGCAACGAGGACACGGTTAAGCAAATCGAAGCAGGCGTCGCGCCAGAACAAATCGTGGCAAGCTGGTCCACTGCTCTGGCCAGTTACGACGAAACGCGCCGTAAATATTTTCTCTATAAGTAGCCAGCCCCTTGGCCGTCAGACCTCGAGGAGAACAGTGACCGCAAAGGTGCCCGTTGTAAAAGAGGCTGGGGCGGCGTACATTGAGTCAACTTGGTTGCATTTGCGAGTCGCGGTAACCGTCGGCAATAGAGGGACTTATGTCATACGAAGAAGCCATGCACTTAGCCTCGCGGGATGAAGCGTTCAAGGCGACCGTCTACGCCATAAATACGCTGCTCATTCACAAGGGAATTTACACTCAGGATGAGTTTCAGCAGCTCTTTGTCGAATGGGTGAAAAAAGAAGAGGCGAAGAAGGCACGCCCGCGCGACGTCAACCACCCCGAGGCGGCTTTCGCTTAGGCGGGAGTTCGCTCCACTTGAGGTGCTCGCACAGGGGCTTCTTGCAGCAGTGATTGCCGATATCGCAACGGACGCAATCGCAATTACACGAAGGCGGTGGCGGCTTCTTCGTTGTTTTGGATATGGGCATCCTTGCAATCCGTAATTGGGCCGTTGAGCGATGGTAGTTGACACTAGAAATATCGGATGTGTCAACTAAGAGTATGGTTTAATCAGCCTATGCGAATCGTATCCTTACTGCCTTCGGCGACGGAGATTTTGTTTGCGCTGGGCTTAGACAAGGAAATTGTTGGAGTGAGCCATGAATGCGATTTTCCGGCGCAGGCGCGCACGAAACGCGTAGTGATTCATTCGCGGCTGCCGCACGACGCGGCGCCCGCGGAGATTGATCGCTTGGTGCGCGAATACGTCTCGCGAGGCGAGAGCCTTTATTCGGTGGATGCGGAAGCGCTCGAAGAGTTGGCGCCGGATTTGATCATCACGCAGGATTTGTGCCAGGTTTGCGCGGCTTCGCCGGACGATCTGGCGGCGACGCTGGCGCGTTTTCCTCGGCGGCCGGAAGTGCTTTGCTTGAATCCGCAGGATCTCGGCGATGTGTGGCGCGACATTTTGTGGGTGGGCGAAGCGACTTGCCGCGGACATGAGGCGGAAGCTTTGCTGAAGAAAATTGGCGCGCGGATTGGCGAACTGGAGTGCCAGCTTGATGGTGTTGAAAATCGCCCGCGTGTTGCGATTCTGGAATGGCTGCAGCCGTTTTACGTGGCAGGGCATTGGGTGCCGGAAATGATCGAGCTTGCGGGCGGAAAAGACGTGCTGGGAAAGAAGCGCACGCCTTCGTTCCGCGTTTCCGCCGAAGCTGTAATCGAGGCCGCTCCAGAAATTCTCCTGATTGCGCAGTGCGGTTACAGCGCGAAGCAGGCGCGCGATGAATACCGCGCTATGTCGTTTCCGGAAGAGTGGAACGCGATTCCCGCTGTGCGCAACGGGCGCGTGTATGCGATGGACGCGAGCGGTTATTTTTCGCGGCCGGGGCCGAGGTTGATTAGCGGCATCGAAGCGCTCGCGAAGATTTTGCATCCAGAAGTTGCGGTGAGTCTGGAGGCGCAAGAGGTTGCCGTGCCTATCAGCGGCTCATCTGTTACGGAGCGTCCACCTGCCGTACGGGCTGCTTCCGCCTACTGAGTCCTTCCAGCTTCAGACTTGCACAAAGCCCGGAGAAAAGCGGCAGCAGGGCTGCCGCACTCCACATGGCTGCATCACAGGCTGGCCTTCAGTACAGTTGACATCGCTTTCGACTATATATAAGATTCCTATACATAGGGGGGAGGCTCATGATTGCTCCGGGAATCAAGCGCGGGACGGCGGAACTGGCGGTGTTGAGCGTGCTCGAAGACGGGCCACTGCATGGCTATGAAATGGCACGTCGCATCGAAGAGCAAACGCACGGCTCGCTGCGGTTTACGCTGGCGTCGTTGTATCCGCTGCTCTACCGGCTGGAAAAACGCGGGTGGGTGCGCGGCGCGTGGGAAACGAGCGGATCGGGACGGCGGCGGCGCTGCTACCGGCTCACCGCCGAAGGAAAGAAAAAGCTCTCGCCAATGCGCGCGGAATGGGCCGAACTTTTCCGTGCGTTGAAACGGCTGACCAAGGTGTCGCATGCGTGATTGGAATGCGCTTGTTGAAGAGCGGCTCGCAGGACTTTCTCTTGGACCTGGAGAGAGGCGGGAAGTGGTTGAAGAACTGGCTGCCCATCTCGAAGAGATCTTCGATGGCTATGTTCGTCAGGGCGTCACGGAAGAAGCGGCCACGGGGCGGGCGCTTTCGCAAGTAACGGATTGGCAGGTGCTTCGGCGGAAAATTCAGAGGGCGCGAAGGAAGGAGGACGTAATGACGGACCGAGTCAAACAAGTGTGGCTTCCCGGGTTTTTGACGTTGTTCCTTTCGATGATGCTGCTCATGGCGATTCAGTTCTATGGGCCGCACCCGCTCTTCGTCAGCACATCCGGCTGGAGAATGACGGCTCCCGTCGCGGTGATTTACGTGCCGTGGCTAGTGTCGTTGCTTTTGATCGGCGCGATTGGAGCCTATTTGGCGGGCCGCGCTGGCGCATCGCCGCGGGCTACACTGTTCTCGATTCTGTTTCCTGTTTTGCCGTATTCGGTATTTTTTGTGATTTGGATCCCCGTGTCGCTGATTCTGGACGACCACGTCGGACACAACACCATGTTGAGCGCCTTGCTCATGGGTTTCGTCGCGTGGGTGGTGCTGCCCGGAGTCGCTTTGCTTGCGGGCGGACTTCCAGTGCAGATTCTC
>JBARBE010000152.1:0-12144 GCA_049792735.1 Candidatus Acidiferrum sp. | reverse complement strand
TGCTCCGCCTGGTCGCGCGTCGCCGCATGACGCTCAGATTCCTCGCTGCAGCTCCCGCTCTGATTCTGCTCCAGCTTTTTGTCGCCGCGACACCCGTCAAGGCCGTTGCGGTCACCCTGACGCAGACGCCCTCAGTGACTACAGTCAGTCCCGGTGCCACCGTCACCTACACTGACACGCTCACCAACAACAACGGCGGATTTGGCGGCGGTAACAGCGTTACAAGGCCGACCATCACTCAACCCACTCCCAACAATACGACTTATCTCTCCTATACCGCGCCCGCCGGCTGGACCTGTACCACTCCTGCGGTCGGAGGCACTGGTAACGTCGTCTGCACGGATGGAGGGAATCTTGCTGGGGGCGCCAGCGCGACCATCACCGTGACCGTAACCGTTCCCCTCGGCACACCCGGGCAAACGGTTCTGAACGGCACCGCAACTGCGACTTCCACCACGGCTCTGACCCACAATGGTACCTACCCACCGACGAGCACCGTCACCGTCCTCAGCGCCGATCTCGCTATCTCGCAAACGGTGTCGCCCACTGTATCCTCCTCTTCAGGGACGCTCACTTTCACCGATGTGATCACCAACAACGGTCTCAGCACAGCCACAGCTCCTGTGTTCACATTTAACATTCCCACAAACACCGTTTATGCGGGGGTCACTGCGGCGGGCTACGCTTGTGCGGGCGTCGCTGTTGGAGGCACGGGTACACTCACCTGCACCGCGTCGGCTAACCTCGCGAGCGGCGGCACGGCAAATATTGCCGTGGCCTTAACCGTAAACGCCGGCCTCGCCTTCGGAACCGTCATCTCTGGCACAGGATCGGTGAGTTCCACGACGTACGATCCCAACTCAGCTAACAATTCAGCCACGAGCACTTCGACCATCGGGGACGCGGATCTCACCATGTCTCAGACGACCTCCGTTTCCGTCGTCGCTGCCGGCGTCAACTTCACCTACACGGAAACAGCGACCAACAACGGGCCCTATGCTGTTCCCGCCGGTACGCTCGTCGTCTATCAACAAACGCCTGCCAACACGACATTTCAGAGCATCTCAGCAGACGCAAACTGGACCTGCACGACTCCGGGCGCGGGCAACTCTGGCCCCGTTATTTGTACCTATAACCTCGCCCTGGCCAACGGCGCCACGACCGCCGCTGATCCACTGGTCATCACGGTAGGCGTAACTGCGGGAACTGCGGCCGACACCACCATTCTGAATTCCGCCACGGTAACTTCTCAAACCGTCGATCCCGTCCCCAGCAACAACACGAGTGTTACTACCGTTCTTGTCGAGCCCGTTGCGGACGCCGATTTAGCTCTTTTCATGACCGCATCCCCTACCCCTGTATTTTTGTCCTCGAGCTTGTCCTATACAATCCAGATCCAAAATCTCGGACAGGCTGCCGCCGCCGGCGTGCAGGTCGCGGACACCATACCCGCGGGCACCACCCTCGTCTCGGCAAACGGCTCGGCCGGTTGGACCTGCACGGGCACAACCGCGATCACTTGCTCCCTCAGTGGCACGATGGCAGAGAACGCGACCGGGACGCTCAATATCACCGTCACTTCTCCCTCAACCTCCGGCTCGATTTCCAACACCGCCACCGTCAGCTCTTCCACCACCGACCCGGTTTCCGCCAACAACACCGTCACCGTTGTTACCGTTGTGCAGCCTCTGGTCTGCGCCACGCCCGGCCATGATGGCGCGGGCGGCACGCTCACCGGCGTGATCAATACTTACTATCCTCCGTCGGCAGCTGGCACTCTCGCGGCCGGCGCGACTACCGTGAAACTTGGCGCAGCCTCTGGGTCAACCACTCCAATTGGCATCGGGGACCTTCTGCTGATCATCCAGATGCAAGATGCCTTGATTAATTCCACCAACACAGGGGCCTACGGAGACGCTGGCGCCGGTGACCCCGCCACCGGTTCCACGAATCTCCAAAGCACGGGCCTCTTTGAGTACGTCACTGCCACCAGCGCCGTCCCCGTCGGCGGGGGTACTCTCACTTTCCTGGGCACAGCATCAAACGGCGGCCTGCTGAACTCCTATGCGGAAGCGGCGTATGTCGCTGGGACTAGTGGACAGCAAACTTTTCAAGTGATCCGCGTTCCTCAGTACACCTCGGCCACGCTAAGCTCGGGGCTTGTTCCCTTGGCGTGGAATGGTTCGGTGGGAGGAGTCCTCGCACTCGACGTCGCCAGTCAACTGACGCTCGGCGGAACAGTGGCGGCGGACGGCCTGGGATTTCGCGGTGGCGGTGGAAGAACCCTCGCCGGCGGGGCGGGCGCGAATACGGATTACAGAACACTTTCCAGCGTAAACACCAATGCCTCCAAGGGAGAAGGCATCGCAGGCACTCCCTTCTATCTTGCCCCAACCACAATTACCACGACCACGACAGCCACCAGCACCGGCGTGGAAGGTTTGCCCAACGGAAGCTACGCGCGAGGTGCGCCAGGCAACGCGGGCGGCGGCGGCACGGACGGAGACCCGGTCGCTAACGATTACAACTCCGGTGGCGGAGCAGGTGGCAATGGCGGCGCGGGAGGTCTCGGAGGGTATGGGTGGAATAGCTATTCGGCGCTTAATACCACGGACGGAGGCTTTGGCGGTTCTGCCTTCCCAGCCACGACAGGCGCCATTGTAATGGGCGGCGGCGGCGGCGCGGGCACAACAAACAATGGTTCCTATTACATCTCTGCCGCAAGCAACGGCGCCAATTGCGGCACCACCTGCACCGGCATCTACAGCAGCGGCGGCGCTGGCGGCGCCATCGTAATTGTCCACACCGGTTCAGTAACGAATACCGGGACGATCACTTCCAACGGGATATCCACACTCAGTACTCTGAACGACAGCACGGGCGGCGGCGGGGCGGGCGGCACGGTCATTTTCTTTGCAAACAGTGGAAGCTTGAGTGGGCTTACGGTCAGCGCCAATGGCGGCAGCGGCGGAGCCGCATGGCCAATCGAAGCTCCCGGAACCTTTTCAGGCCAACGTCACGGGCCGGGCGGCGGCGGCGGTGGCGGCGTAGTGCTTCTTTCAGGCACCCCCGCCAGCGTTAGCGTCAATGGCGGCGCCAACGGCAACACGGATACTGCTCAAGACTCTTTCGGCGCAACACCCGGCCAAGCCGGTGTTGCTGCAACGAACCTTGTGAGTACCGAAACTCCCGGCACGCAGTCAGGTGCCTACTGTGCCTCGGCCGACCTGTCGGTCACAAACGCAGGCACGCCGAATCCTGTCCTCGCTGGGCCTGGCCCGGGCAATGTCATCATTTACACCCAAAGCGTCACCAACAATGGTCCGCTCGATGCACTCAACGCCGTCTTCAGCGAAACCATTCCCACCAACACAACATTTCAATCGTTGAGCTTTCCTGGTGGCTCTGGCTGGACTTGCAATGCTCCCGCTGTGGGTGGCACGGGAACAATTTCCTGCACCAACCCCGACTTCGCCAAATTGGCTTCCACGACTTTCACCGTGGGAGTTGCCGTGAACACAGGCGTCGCCGTAGGGACCGTGATCACGGACATTGATAACGCCACCGCAGGCACCAACGACCCGAATCTCGCGAACAACTCCGCCACAGTCCAGACCACTGTCGGTTCGGCCACAACCGCGGATCTTTCCATCACCAACACGGCTACGCCGAATCCCGTGATCGCGGGGAACAACATTACTTATACCGTCGTGGTCATGAACAACGGCGCAGCCACTGCGTCCACAGTCGCCTTCAGCGAAGCCATTCCCGCCAACACGACCTTTGTTTCCGCT
The DNA here is from genome assembly GCA_049792735.1 of Candidatus Acidiferrum sp. Classification (GTDB taxonomy): domain Bacteria; phylum Acidobacteriota; class Terriglobia; order Acidiferrales; family UBA7541; genus Acidiferrum. Next base: position 8,350 of record JBARBE010000152.1, on the reverse strand, counting down.
GCGCCTTCTCCCGTGACAGGCTGGACTTGCGGCGTACTCGGCGGCACGCTTACCTGCTCCAATCCCACGGTCGCCGCTGGCGCGTCCACAACCTTCACCGTCGTCTTGACCGTCAACTCCGGCACCCCCGCGGGGACATTCATCACCGACACCGCGAATGTTTCTTCTACCACCACCGACCCAAATCCGAACAACAATTCCGCGACCGCAACCGTGGTCGTCGCCACGGCCGGGCAATCCGATTTGAGTGTGACCAGCGCCGCGTCGCCGAATCCAATCACCGATGGCAATAACATCACCTATGCACAGGTCGTCGCGAACGGCGGTCCAGCCGCTTCCGGCACAGCCACATTCACGGACACAATTGCCACTGGCTCCACGTTCGTCTCTTTCGGCGTTCCATCCGGATGGAATTGCGGCACTCTTCCCGCTGTCGGCGGCACCGGCACGATTACCTGCACCATCGCATCTCTCGCCGTGAACGCAACCGCCAATTTTCCGCTGGTGGTTAAGGCGAGTTTAGGCGACGCCCCCGGCTCCACAATCGTCAACACTGCCAACATCAATATCCCGTGCTCGTCAGCCAGCGATCCAAATTGCGCGAATAATTCCGCTACGACGACTGTCTACGTCGCTTCTCCCACCCAAGCCGACGTCGCCATCACCAAAACCGCTTCGCCCGACCCCGTCGATCAGGGCACGAATCTGACTTACACACTGCAAGTAACAAACAACGGCCCTGCCACCGCGCAAGGCGTGACCGTCACCGATCCGATCCCCGGCGAAGTCACGTACGCTTCCGTCGCGACGTCGCTAGGCACATGCACCTATACGGTTTCCACCACTACAGTGAGCTGCTCGCTCGGCAACCTTAGCGTCGGCAGCCTTGTCGTCATCACCATCAACGTCAACGCCAACACCTTTAGCTCTTCCACGCTTTCCACAAACACGGCCACGGTCTCTGCCACCACCGGCGATCCGAATCTCTCGAACAACACCGCATCCTTCACTTCCACGATCGCCGCGCCCACCGCGGTTCAACTCGCTTCCTTCCGCGCGTACCAGCGCCAGGGCGGCGGCGTCCTCCTCGAATGGAAAACCCGCGCCGAAATCCGCAACCTCGGCTTCAACGTTTATCGTCTAGACGGCTCGGGTCGCCAGCGCTTGAATCCGTCGATCATCGCCGGCTCCGCATTGCTCATTCGCGGCGCCCTTCCGCACCATGCTGCAAAAACCTATCAGTGGTTCGATCCCAGCGGAACGCCGCAATCCACCTACGCGCTGGAAGATGTCGACCTCAACGGCACTCGCACTACCCACGGCCCGGTTTCCGTCGACGTCTCCGCGGCTCCAAGCTCCGGCGCAATTTCCCATCCCACTCTTTTGACGCAACTGAATCGCGCCATCGTGCAGCCCGTCATGATTCGCCCGCGCCTGCTATCGACTCCCGCGCCGATCATGCCACCTATGCCGCGCGGTGTACTCCCCGTCCCGCTCGACGGCGACGCCGCCGTAAAAATTTCCGTCGATAGCGAAGGCTGGTACCAAGTCTCGCAAGCCCAACTCGTCGCCGCCGGCCTCAATCCTAACGCCGACGCCCGCACTCTCCAGCTCTACGCCGAAGGCATCCAGCAACCCATGCTAATTTTGGGCAACCAGTCCGGCCCGTTCGGCCCCAGCGACAGCATTGAATTTTACGGCACGGGCATCGACACGCCTTATTCCGGCACGCGCGTCTACTGGCTTATCAGCGGCCCGCGTCCCGGCCTGCGCATCGCATCGATCGCCGCGCCGAATACCGGCAACTCCACGCCGCAAAGTTTCCCGTTCACCGTCGTCCTCGATCAGCGCACCACCTATTTCGCCACGCTGCTCAATGGCGAAAACAACGACAACTTCTTCGGCGCCGTCGTCACTTCCGACCCCGTCGACCAGCCGCTCACCGTCGCAAGCCTGGATCCCACTTCTCCCATGCAGATCACTGTCGACATCACGCTGCAAGGCGCCACCGATCAGCAAGCCCACGGCGTCTCCGTGCAGTTCAACGGCGCCAGCATCGGCGAAATGGATTTTGCCAATCTCGCCAACGTAACCAACACTTTTTCCATCGATCCCAGCCTCCTCCAGAACGGCACCAACACCGTCACGCTCACCGCTCTCCAGGGCGATAACGACGTCAGCGTCGTCCAATCCATCGCGCTCCACTATCCGCACACCTATGCCGCCGACTCTGACTGGCTCAAGGCCACTGCTCCCGCGGGCAGCACGCTAAACGTCACCGGCTTCAGCAATCCGCAAGTCCAGGTCTTTGACATCACCAATCCGCTCGCCATTTCACAACTCACCGGCGCCGTCTCGCAGCAAAACGGCGGCTACGGCATCAGTCTCGGCTTGCCGCAATCCGGCCCACAAACGCGCACTCTGCTCATCTTCTCCGGCGATCAAATTTCGCCGCCGTCAGCTCTCGCGTTCCACGCCCCGGCGGCTCTAGCCGCACAAAGTTTCGGCAGCCAGATGCTCATCATCACGCATGCTGATTTCCAGTCCGCGCTCGGCCCGCTGGTCAACCTGCACGAATCGCACGGCCTCAGCGTCAAAGTCGTCACCATCGACGAAGTCTTCGACGCCTTCAACTACGGCGAACGCAGCCCCTACGCCATTCGCGCTTTCCTCCAGTCCACCGCATCAAACTGGATCCGCAAGCCGCAATATCTCTTGCTTGTAGGCGATGCTTCTCTCGACCCGCGCAACTATCTCGGCCTCGGCGATTTTGATTTCGTCCCCACGCGCATCATCGAGACCGCCGCGTTCAAAACCGCTTCCGACGATTGGTTCAGCGATTTCAATCAGACCGGCTTTGCCACCATCGCCACCGGCCGCTTGCCCGTTCGCACCGCCTCCGACGCCCAACTCGTCGTCTCCAAAATCGTCAACTACGAAAAAGGCCTCGCCGCAAACACCGCTGGCCAGCAAGCGCTCCTCGTCGCCGATCAAAATATCGGCGCCGATTTCAGCACTGCCACCAAATTCGCGGCTACGAATCTCCCGTCCTCCCTCCAGCCCGTTGAAATTTTTGCCGATGGCCAGGATCCCACAGCCGTCTCCCAGCAAATTTTCGCCGCTCTCAACGCCGGCCCGCTCCTCGTCAACTATTCCGGCCACGGCGCCGAAGAGCAGTGGTCCTTCTCCGATCTCCTCGACGATACCTCCGCCGCCAATCTCTCCAACGGCAATCAGCTCTCCGTCTATTTCCTGATGGATTGCCTCAATGGCTTCTTCCAGGATGTCTACGCCACGCCGCTCGCCAACGCCCTGCTCCTCGCTCCCAATGGCGGCGCCGCCGCAGTCTGGGCCTCCTCCGGCTTCACCAATCAACCGCCCCAGGCCTCCATGAACCAGGCTCTCCTCCAAATTCTCAAGAACAATCCGACAACGCCTCTCGGCACCGCCATCCTCAAGGCCAAAGCCGGAGTCACCGACAACGACGTTCGCCGCACCTGGATCCTCTTCGGCGATCCCGCCATGCCTCTCCAACTTCCCGCTGCCAGCGCCAACGGCGGCCATCCTCCCGTTGGCATCCACCCGCCCATCGTCCTCCGCCCCTGATCGCTCCGAGTGGCACAGACTTCAGTCTGTGCTCTACCCTCCGCGCCGCGCCTTACTCTCGCTTCCTGTTCGATCGAATGCGTTTTGCCGCCGCACTCCGAATGTTACCGTCGCCGGCCAAAATTCATCTTTGTGAAACTCAGAAACCAGCCTTTCTTCCGCACACCTAATTGCTGCACAATGGCCCCATGTCCTCACTCCCACGATCATTCTCTTACGCACTTCTGCTCAGCCTGACGGCGCTGCTCCTTCCAGTCTTTGCCCAAACTCCCTCACCAGCGCAACGTGCGAACCGCCCGACGCCGCCAACGCGCGATCCCCACACTCCCGGTTACGTCACCGCGACGGAGTTGCCCGATGGCGCAAACCCTCCCGCCAATGTCGATGGCAATTTCATCCTCGGCCCCACCCACGACTCTCCCTCCGCCGCATCGGCACAGGACGCAACTCCCAAAGGAACCGTGGTCGAATTCACCATGAGTTCCTCCGACAGCAAAATCTATCCCGGCATCGCGCGCGACCCAGGTACTTTCGGAACGCCAGATCCAGCCGACCCCGCCAAGCTCGTCGTCACCACCAGCCATCCCGCCCCATGGACCCGCAAAGTGTCCGTCTATGTCCCACAGCAATACGTCCCCGGCAGTGTCGCGCCGTTCATCGTTGGCGCCGACGGCCCCGACCCTCTTCTTTTTTCCGTGCTGGACACTCTAATTGCTCAACATAGAGTTCCGGCGATGATTGCCATTTCCATCGGCAATGGCGGCGGCGACGCCCAGGGCAGCGAACGCGGCCTCGAGTACGACACCATGTCCGGCGCCTATGCCGAGTTTGTGGAAAGCGAAGTCCTGCCCCGCGTCGAATCCGAAGCCCACGTAAAACTCACCAAAGATCCCGACGCCCGCGCCACCATGGGCGGCAGCTCAGGCGGGTCTTGCGCCCTCATCATGGCGTGGTATCACCCCGAGCTCTATCACCGCGTCCTCACCTACTCCGGCACCTTCGTAAACCAGCAGTGGCCCTACAATCCGCAAACGCCTCACGGTGCCTGGGAATTTCACGAGCATCTCATCCCCGAAAGCCCTGCCAAGCCGCTGCGCATCTGGATGGAAGTCGGCGACCGCGACCTGCTCAATCCCAACGTCATGCGCGACAACATGCACGATTGGGTCCTCGCCAACCAACGCATGGCCGCCGTGCTCGCCGCCAAGGGCTATCACTATCAATTCGTTTTCGCCCGCAACGCCGGCCACGTTGACCACGCCACGAAGCTACAAACGCTTCCCGAAGCCCTCGAATATCTCTGGCAGGGCTACCCTGCTTCGCTCTCAAAAAATTAATCCGCAGCCTCGGCACCTCCTACCTCATCAGCTGCCTGTTAGACGGCTCCCGAATGTTTGTCCGAGCATCACCGCCATCAACAATCCTCCAGCCCCCAAAGAACCCACATCCAGCCAGTTGCGAATGTGGAACTCGCCGACGCGGCACACCAGCACATATCCAATCGCCAAATTGAAAAAGCCCCACAGCACATTCACCATCGGCGAAGACATTCCCCTTCCCGGCGGCGAAGCAAACGGACTCGGAAATGGCCGCCCGCACACGCCGCTGACGAAGTGCGGCACGGCGTTCACAAGAAAAGCGCCTCCAAAAAAGTAGGCCAGATACACGTACCACGGCATGATTCGCTCCCTTGAGCTCCTCAGATCAAAACAGAATGGAAGGCAGATACGCCCCCGCCGGTTCGTTATAAAGCCCCATCGTCATCAAAGTCAGCGGCTGCACTACGCGCAGCCCGTTCTCCAGGCACCAACGAAACAGCTCAGCGTTGCGAGTAGGCACAAGAATCCCCGGCCCCTGAAAAGCCGCGGCCGCCGCAATCAAAGCCTTCAAATCCTCATTCGTCTCGCTCACCGCGTGCCCGAAAAACGCCATCGAAGACGCATACGCCGTCATGCGCCCATCATGTTCGGCAACAACCGCCGTGCCATGCTCAATCGCATCCTTCAGTTCGCCGCCGCGCTCATGCCCATGCACTCTCATGCACAACTCGTTGCACGCCGCCAGATCACCTGCCGCCGCGGGTCGCACCAGATACCCCGGCAGCATTCTCTGCATCGCTGGCCCCTGCATGCACGAAAGCGGCTCCCGCACCACGAATCCCAGCTTCGCATAGAGCGACAACGACCGATTGTGATACGCCGCCTGCACCAGCCGCACTCCCGCGAACTTCCGTTCCGCCGCGCGCGCCAGCACCGCCTGCATCAAGGCCCGTCCCGCCGCGCGATTCTGCACGGTCAGGTCCACCGTGATCGGCCCTACTCCCGCAATCGTCGTCCTCTCATCCAAACAGTTGCTGCCGATGATTTTCCCGTCTTGTTCCGCCACCACGCAATAAAACCCCGGGTGCGAGAACATCGCCGAGAGCACTCCAATGGAAACCTCCGGCGCCGGAAAATCTGGAGGAAAATTGTGACGATTGGCGAGCGCGGTAAACGCTTCGAAACAAATTTTTCCGCACACTTTGGCGTCCGCCGCCGTAGCCCGGCGAATGACCACGGATGGCTCGCCGGAATACACCGCTTGTGATTGTCCTGCCATGGTCGTTCTCTCCTCGCCGAAATCCCGGCGATCTGTGCCTGACCGGCTGATTGTCCCGCTTCTTGGTGATCGCTGTTCAGATCAGCGCGTCATTCTAACAAGGAATCATGCCGAAGGGACTCCCGCTGGGAGAGAAACGTCCCGTCTATCCCCAAAGCTCTAAGCCTTCTTCCATCTTGCCCGCCTCTGGATTGCACCGTGCCGGTGTTTATGAAACACTCTCCAGCCACTAACCACTGGAGGCTCCCATGGCACGAGTCACAGGCATCGGCGGCGTCTTCCTCCGCTCTAAAGATCCTAAGGCGCTGGCGAAGTGGTACTCCGAGCACCTCGGCATTACGCTGAGCGACTTCGGCGGCGCCACCTTTCCGTGGTCCGACGAAGGGCCCGCCGGCACCGGTATGACCACTTGGTCGGCCTTCCCCGCCGACACCAAATACTTCGGAGACGGCCCACAAGAGGCCATGATCAACTACCGCGTCGACGACCTCGACGCTCTGCTCGCCCAGCTTGCCGCCGCCGGCGTCTGGATCGACCCCAAGCGCGAGGACGCCAGCTACGGCCGCTTCGCCTGGATCAAGGACTGCGACGGCAACCGCCTCGAACTCTGGCAGCCGCTGGCGGGTTGATCCGTAAATTGATCCGCAAATTGATGTGCAATTTGTAAAGGATTGCAAATGAACTATTCAAGTCTCGCGCTGGCGGCGCTCGGTGGCACGGTCGCGTCTTTTGGAAAACCGGGGACGGACGGGACGTTTTCTAGTTTCGGTTGACCGACACGAGCTTTAACCCACGATTCGTGAGCGGGTGGCCCTCAGGAATGTCTCCTAAGAGCTTCCCCATTAGCCATAAATATGGCAAAATAACTTTCATGCGCACGACGGTAGACATTCCCGACACCCTTTACCGCGAACTGAAGTCCAAGGCCGCCCGCGAGAAGCGCTCCGTAAAGGAACTCATCCTTCGCGGGGTGGAGGTCGAGCTCCGCGTCAGGCGAAAAAAGAGCGCCCGCCGCATTACATTGCCGATTATCTCTTCAAAAAGCCCAGGCACCCTCGAGATCGACAATGCCCAGATCTACGAACTCATTCCTTTTCCCTGATGTCAATGTATGGCTGGCGCTCTCTTACCAGCGCCACGTCCATCATCCCGCGGCGAAAGCGTGGTTCGAGCGGCTGGACGAAAATGCCCGTCTGTGCTTCTGCCGCTTCACCCAGCTTGGCTTGCTTCGGCTGCTCACCACCGACGCCGTGATGGGCGAGGACAAGGTCTTGAGCCAGGCAGAGGCGTGGCGTGCCTATGACCGCTTGAACAGCGACGAACGCATCCTTTTTCTCGAAGAGCCTTCTACAATGGAGGCAACTTTCCGAACCTTCTCTCGCGACGCGCGGCCCGCACCGAAAGACTGGGCCGACTCCTATCTCATGGCCTTCGCCGCCGTAGCAGGGTTGCGCCTGGCCACCTTTGACAAAGCGCTCCATGCGAAATTCGGCGACGCGCTCTATTTGGGCTGAGCGACTTCTGAACGTTCACCGCGAGTGGCGCGCCCTCTGGTTTTTCTACTCACTACCCACTATTCACTACTCACCGCCAAGCGCTGGCAAAGCCGACCGGCACTAAGGAAGAGAGGCTTGCCGATGGCGATGGAGCGGGATACTCTTCGGCGTAGCTGTGGTGACGGGCGATGTCCAAAGCGACGGCGAAATATATTTTCTTGTACGGGATAGTCGGCGGAATTCTGATTGCCGCGCTCAGATGGGGCGAATACCGATTCCTGGTCATTGACCATTCCCTCGAAATCTACAGCGCGCTAATCGCCGCGACGTTTGCGGCGGTGGGGATCTGGCTGGGCCTGAAGCTGACGCGAAAACAGGAAAGGATTGTCGTGAAGGAAGTGCCGGTTACGGTGCCGGCGCCTGGGGCCGGGCCATTTTGCCCCAATGAAGCGAAAAGGGAAGAATTGGCGATTACTCCGAGGGAAATGGAAATCCTGGAGCTGATTGCGAAGGGGCTGAGCAATCGGGAGATTGCGGGGAAGCTGTTTGTAAGCGAAAACACGGTGAAGACGCATTCGAGCCGGGTTCTCGATAAATTGGGAGCAAGGCGGCGGACACAGGCGGTTCAGTTAGGTAAGGAATTCGGGCTG
>JBARBE010000151.1:0-6550 GCA_049792735.1 Candidatus Acidiferrum sp. | reverse complement strand
GCGTTCGTTTCAACCACTTGCTTCGTGTACTCAGAGAGGTTTGCCGTCACGGCGGCAATCGGAATGCGCGCCAGCGACCCGTGGATCATCGCCGGTCCATACGGATAACGAACGCGTCCGTCAGGCCGTTTCCCGATCGCTTTGGGATTTGGTCCCGATCCGCGTCCTTTCGCACACGCGAGCAATAAGTCCTTGCCTGTCGCCGCCACAACTGTGGGATACCATTCCGTCGGAATGAATCCCATCGCTGCCGTATCCCCATTTGCAGGTGCTTTCGCAAGATCAAAAACCGCCACCGAATCCGAAATCGCGTCCGCCGAAAAAAGCGTTTTTTCATCCGGTGAAAGAGCCAGATATTCCGGATCGCTGCCCCCATATTTCTGTCCCGGAAGTTTCGTCGAAAGGTAAGAAACGGCCTTTCCACTGTGCGTATCGATCTCCGCGATCTCATCACGGTCTGTCAGCGCAACATAAAGTCTCGAATTGTCCCGATTGAGCAAAAGCGCCGTCGGGTGCGACCCGCCCGCCAACGGCGACTCTGGCTCTCTCAACGGAATCATCCGCAACACGCGCCCGCTCAGCAAATCGAGCTCGGCCACCGTAGAGGCATTCCACAGTGAAACGAATCCGCGCTTTCCGTCCTTTGTCATCACCGTCGTATACGGCAGCGAAGCTGGAATCCGCTTCATCGTCGAAAGATCGAAGCGATGCACGATCTTCCCGTCGCGTGTATCCAGCAGCACCGCTTCGTCGGAATCATTGCAGGCAACGAGCAATGTTTGCCGCCCTCCGCTCAAACCAACGCTCAACCCCGCTGGATATGTTACGTCCTTGAACTCCGCGCGGCGCAGTTTCCCCGCGGGAATGTTCGTGCGCGGCGCTAAACGCAAAAATCGTTCCGGCGAAATCCGGCCGTCATCAAAGCCGTAAACGGCGATCCCGTTTCCCGTGCTGCCCTTTTTCTCTCCCATCGGATCGGTCAACGATGCCATGCTCGCGTAAAGGTGTTTGCCGTCCAGGCTGAACGCCAGCCCTAAGAAATAAGTTTGTCGCGCTCTGCTGCCAAGCCGGTCGTCAGGAAAATCGGCCAATTCATTCGTTTCAAGATTAAGTACGGTGAGCGACTGCTTCTCTCCCGAAGTGTACGCGCCGTACCCGCTGTGCAGCAGGACGGCAAACTTTCCGTCGGGCGAAATGGCCATCGCCGTCGGAAGATTATTGATGGGGCGCGGTGCGCCCGGCACCTGGCCAAGCAATTTTCCATTTGGCAGCGGCACGGTTTGCGGCGCATCTTGCGCAACGAGGGCTGGCGCCGCGATGGAAAGAAATAGAATGCAAAGACTTCGCACTCCGAAAATGTGTTTTTTCATTGTGCGAGTATATGCGCCCCGTATCAAAGAAATGTAAACGGCTCTGCTAAATGATGTCCTCATCGGTTCACCGGGAATTCCCTTTTGGTGATTTGGCCTCCGAATCCTACGCCGCCTTTCCACACCCGGCAAGCTGCTTTGGCATCTCACGCTCGCCGCTTGCCGCTAGCGAAAACGCGTGTCTTTCCATTTGCTATCTGCTTGACGTGGTCAGACGCCTAGCCTATGGTTTTGCGCGAAGCTAAAATGGGAACTTTAGTTTCTGCATTATCCGCGCGTTTGCGCACAAATTCCTGCGCAAAGAAAGGTCACAGATGCCCGCCGTTGAGGCCAAGGTTTTTTCCATCGATGCACTCCGCGAGTTCACCACGCGCATCTTTCTCCACTACGGCGTTCCCAAGGACGATGCTGCACAGGCCGCCGATGTACTCGCTTCCGCCGATCTCCGCGGCATCGATTCCCACGGTGTGGCTCGCCTCTACAGCTATTTCGGTCTTCTCAACGAAGGACTCATCAATCCCAAACCAAAAATCGCAACGATCCGCTCCACGTTAAGCACCGCAACAATTGATGGCGACAACGGCCTCGGCCTCGTCGTTGGCCCGCAAGCCAATCGCATCGCCATGGACATGGCCGATAAAGCAGGCTCCGGCTGGGTCAGCGTTTGCAACACCAATCATTTCGGCATTGCCGGCTATTACGTTCTCCAAGCGCTCGAGCGCGACATGATTGGCTGGGCCATGACCAATTCCAGCAGTCTCGTCACGCCGCTCTGGGGCATGCAGCGCATGCTCGGCACCAATCCCATCGCCATCGCTTTCCCCGGCAAAGAAGAACCGCCTATCGTCATCGACATGGCCACGTGCACCGCGGCCTACGGCAAAATTGAGATCGCCCGTCGCAAAGGCACGGCGATTCCCATCGGCTGGGCCATCGATAGCGAGGGCCGCAACACAACAAATCCCGACGATCCCGTCAACGGCGGATGCCTGCTTCCGCTCGGCTCCGATCGCGAGCGCGGAGGGCACAAGGGCTATGCGTTAGCCATGATGGCGGATGTGCTCTGCGCCGTGCTCAGCGGCGCGAATTGGGGGCCGTTTGCTCCGCCCTTCGCTTTGCGCCAGATCATTCCCACGGAGAGCGTCGGCAAGGGCATCGGGCATTTTTTTGGCGCCATGCGCATCGACGGTTTTATCGATCCCGACGAATTTAAGCGCCAGATCGATCATTACGTGCGCGTGTTTCGCGCCACGAAACCCGCGCCTGGCACCAACGGCCCGCTCATCCCCGGCGATCCCGAGCGCATCGCCGAAGCCGACCGCCGCAAGAATGGCGTGCCGCTGCTCATGCCGGTAGTCGAAGACCTTCGGGCCATCTCAAAGCAAACTGGCATTCCTTTCGACTGACTCCGTGAATCGGCGAAGATTGCTTCCGTTTTCATGCCGGGCGGATGACCATGACGATTCTTTCGCGGCGGCTGAAGAGCGCGAAGAAACCGAGAAGTTGTTTCCACGGGAAATATTTTTTGTTGAGCAGCTTCATGGCGCGCGCGGCTTCTTCGCCGGTAATGATTTCCGCTAGTGCATCCATGTATTCGCCGAGCGGCTCGCCCTTTATCTTGCAAGGCGCGATTCTTACGCCTGGATTGTTGCGAATGCGTTTCACTTTTCCCGTATTTCCGATCGTGTAGATGAAGAGCCGCGCTTCGTTGCCGCCGAGATCCCCGGTAGGATCGGCGGCAAACCACACCGGCGTTCTCACGCCTTCGCCGCTCTTCTTGAACGTCTCGAGACTCAAATATTTCTGATCGCGAAATGCCGCAAATCCCATGGCGTTGCTCCTGCTGGTTCGATGCGAATTGGAACATATCTGGCACGGAAGCAAAAGGGGAGGGGGAAGTAGATGATGACGTAATGACGTGGAGCGATGACGAGGTAATGAATCGGAGAGCTGCGGCTGCAGCGGCTCGGTGCAGAGGAGGCTTGCGACGCGGCCGTGGGCTGCGGTCCCGACGCCTTCGGGTCTTCGATCGTCGGAGGTGGAGAGAGATCCTTCCTCGCTACGCTCGTCAGGACAGATTTCCTCGTCGGAAATCTGGTTAACCATAACAGGGCACCACCCCCCGGTTTCCCACGGTTTTCGAGCTAAAGCCCAATGCATAAGTTCAAGGAGCGAATGCGGGTCGAAGAGGAAGAAGGATAAAAAAAGAGGAGGCGGGCCAGGTCGTCCCGCCTCCTTATGTCCCCTTTCGGGGATGTCCGGCCAGCCTGACGGAGGGCGGCTAGCCGGTCGTGTGTTGGCCTACCTATTAATCCCGGCAGACAGAAAAAAGTTCCGGTGAAAATGAAAAAAAATGGCTAGAATCTGTGGCGCAGGCAGACCCTTGGGCTGGAAGCTTGAAGACAGCCAGGCTTGCCGGCCCGAATTGTGGGGGAGTTAGTCACACCTTATGCCACGCCCTTCTTCGCTGAGTCCAGATAACATCTTGCGTTTTCTGCAAGTTACGCATGGGGAGGTGTCTGCGAACGAGATTGCGGCAGGGCTGCACCTGGGAAGGGCGGAGCGCAAGGGGCTGTTTAAGATGTTGGCTGCTTTGAGGAAGCGGGGGGCGATTGTGGAGCTGCCGGGGGGGCGGTACCGGCTGGCGGGGAGGAAACGCGAGGAAGATTTTGCGGGGGAAGGGGATCGGGCTGCGGAGGCAGGCGGGGCTGGCCTGGCTGGCTCGAAAGAGGATGCGTCGAGAAGACAGAGTTCCACGGGGAACGTTTCGCAGAGGCAGGCGGGGGCGAATGTGCTGGCGCGGGATGAGGTGCGAGGACGGCTGGTGCTGCACCACGACGGGTATGGATTTGTGGTGCCGGATGTGCCGATGCCGCAGTTGGATGGGGATGTGTTTATTCCGCGCGACGCGGTGGAAGATGCGATGCACGGGGATCACGTGCTGGCGAAATTGCAGCGGGTGAGTGAGTTTCGCGGCGGCTCGCGCGGCGGCGGGCAGAGGGCGGAAGGGCGGATTGTGCGCGTGCTAGGGCGGGCACATCCGTCGGTGGTGGGGTTATTTCGGTATGGGCCGCGGGGGAATGTGGTGCTGCCGTACGACACGAGGATTCAGCATGAAGTGGAAATTCCTCCCGGCGAGGAATTGACCGTGGAGTTGCGGGCGAAGCTGGGAGTGGGCGAAGGCGGAGCGCGAGGGAGACGATTCGAACGGCTGCCGGAACTGGATGGGGCGGTGGTGAATGTGGAGCTGCTGCGTTATCCGCGAGGGGGAGCGGCGGCGACGGGGCGCGTGATGGAAATTTTGGGGCGGCCGGGGGATCTCGGCGTGGATACCGAGATCATGATTCGGAAGCATCACTTGCCGCACGAGTTTTCGCACGCGGTGTTGGAAGAAGCGGAAAAGCGCGCAGAGGCCGTGAGCGAAACGGAGCGCGCGGGGCGCGATGACTTTCGACATTTGCCAATCGTGACGATTGATGGAGAGACGGCGCGGGATTTTGATGATGCGGTTTATGTGGAGCGGCGGGCGGACGGCGGTTGGGGATTGCAGGTGCACATCGCCGACGTGGCGCACTACGTTCGAACGGGGACGGCGCTGGATCAGGAAGCGCGGCTGCGCGGGACATCGGTTTATTTTCCGGACCGGGCAGTGCCGATGCTGCCGGAAGCGCTTTCGAATGGGATGTGCTCGCTGAAGCCGCGCGAGGAGCGGCTGGTGATGAGCGCGCTGATGGAGTTTGATGCGGCAGGGAAGATGCTGAGCGCGCACATGACGCCGGGAGTGATTCGCTCGGCGGAGCGGATGACGTACACAGACGTGAACAAAGTGATTGAGGGCGATCGGGATGCCACAGTGCGGTACGCGGGGCTGGCAGGGCATTTTCGCGATATGAAAGAGCTGGCGCTGCTGCTGAATAAGCGGAGGAATGAGGAAGGTTCGATCGATTTTGATTTGCCGGAGCCGGTGATTGAGTTTGATGAACAGCAGCAGATGACGAACATCGTGCGGAGCGAGCGAAACATCGCGCACCGATTGATCGAGGAGTTCATGCTGGCGGCGAATCGCGCGGTGGCGAGTTATTTGCTGCGGCGAGGGATTGCCGCGTTGCACCGAGTGCACGAAAAACCCGATGCGCGGAAGGTTTTGGAGTTTGAGGAGCTGGCGCAGGCGTTTGGGTATTCGCTGGGCGTGGCGGATTTGCACCAGCGCGAGATTGCGGTGCGGCACGGGCGCGTGCCTGCGCCAGCGAAGGCGGGGCGACCAGATTCTTATGGGCATGGGCGCGAGCGGGGGATGCGTGTGGCGCTGCCGGGTTCGACGGAGCTGAAGATTACGCCGCAGCATTATCAGAAGTTGCTGCGGAAATTGGCGGGGAAGCCGGAAGAACGGATTGTTTCTTACTTGATGCTGCGGTCGTTGAAGCAGGCGCGTTACGCGGCCGAGGCACTGGGGCATTTTGCGCTGGGGTTTGATGAGTACACGCATTTCACTTCGCCGATTCGCAGGTATCCGGATTTGATTGTGCATCGCGTATTGAAGTGGGCCTTGGAGCATCCGCACGCGGCTGCGTCGGCTTCGAGCCATGCGGCGCGGGGCGTGGAGGCGACGCTTTATTCGCAGGCACAACTGGAGGAGATGGCGTCGGAGACTTCGGAAGCCGAGAGGCGCGCCAATGGGGCGGAGCGCGAATTGATGGATTGGAAGACAGCGCAGTTTATGGAAGCGCATCTGGGCGAGGAATATGAGGGGCTGATCATTTCGGTGCAGAAGTATGGATGTTTTGTTGAGCTGTTTGAGGTGTTCGTCGAGGGATTGCTGCCGATCAACGCGCTCGAAGATGCAGCAGGTGCGCGTGTTGTGTTTCGAGAGCGCGATCACGCCATGGTCACGCTTTCGGGAGGCGAGGGAAGGCGCGGCGGGGTTGGAGCGCGACGAGGACGAGGCGCAAAACCGAAGGAACTTGCGTGGCATTTGGGAGATCGAGTGCATGTGCGGGCGGAGCGGATTGATCCGATGCGGCGGCGGGTTGAGTTCGCGATTGCTGAAGTCGCCTGAGGTGAAGCGCAACGCGACTGTAGCGCTACTTTTTTTGACTGTCTTAGGCGCGGCGGCCTGCAGACGGGAAAGCGCGCATCAGAATGTGTGTCCGATTGATGGTGCAGCGCCGCAGTGGATGGGG
>JBARBE010000150.1:0-10375 GCA_049792735.1 Candidatus Acidiferrum sp. | reverse complement strand
GGCTGAGAGCCTCGATGCCCACGGCACCGGTGCCGGCGAAGACGTCGAGAAAGCGCGAGCCTACGACGCCGGGGCCAAGGATGTTGAAGAGCGTTTCGCGGAGGCGGTCGCTAGTGGGACGTAGAGCGAGGCCTTTCAGGCTCTTCAGGATACGGCTGCGATATTTGCCGGCGATGATGCGCATTGGCACGACACTAACACGGTGCAAGCGTGTTCGAGAAAAGGGAAGCAATACGATCGATCGTTATTGATTTCGGGCGCTCGGCGTACCGGCGAGATGTGAAGCAGCAGCCACAGGCGAGCCTACCGAAACGGTATGAAGGCTCGTAAGAATTCGATTGATTTCTGACTGAGACAACCTGGCCCCCACTTTCGCGGAGAAGAGGAGTATCTCGACGTGGTGTCCTCCCATATCAAATACTTCCAGATCCACGCGCTTCGACTTCTGCGGATCTCCGACTTGAAATCCGCGCTTGTCCGGAAATCGAAACGAAAATACGCCCGTCGCCAGGCCTGGACCGACCGCGATGGCCTTGATCGTGAGCAGCGTTGCCCCACGAACCGCGTCAGCGCGCGGCCCGAATGCCTGAACGCTTTCAGGCGTCGCGCTCAGGAGGGCTACCTCCTGGTCGTACGCAGACCTGTTCGTCAAATCGCCGAGAATGAGCTGCAAGTTGGCCATGTTCATGGAACGATCTTGAACAATTTCGGTGAAGAAGCCGCTCTGATTTGCGGGCGCGATAAAAACCAAGCTTTGGCCGGAATCGAATTGCAGCTGCACGATGCTCGCTTTTCCTCCTTTTGCTTTGAAGGCGGTAGTCCATGGGACCTCGAACTCATAGCCGAAATAAGATAGGGCGGTCGTGGGACCCGCCGAAACGGAATAATCTGCCAGAGGTTGCGGCGCAACGCGCACTGCTGGGACTTTCCTCGCCATCCATCTCGTGGTAACGAAAATGCTGATTGGGGGTCCAAGCACATTGATCAAAACAGTCAGGATGGCGATCAATAGCGCCACACGCACGAACGCGAGCAGGATTCTTCTGCCGGTCGATTTCCGCTCCCAGGTCGTGACGTGAATTAGAGCTCCCATACTTTGAAGTCTTGCAGCCCGGTAGTTGTGGCGCAATGTAAGAACGTCGTTCGTTGCAATTGGCGTTAGCTGTTCTTAAGGTCAGGCGTGCCTCCTCCATTTACCCGATGCGGGCTAGGTGGTAGCGGCGTTGCCACTCCTTGGGGAGTTGGCGTAGGAGTCGCTGCAAAGAGACGGACTGGTCGGCGTCTTCGGCTAGGGCAAACGCTTCGCGGCGGGCTACTTCGAGGACTTCTTTATCGCGGAGGGGGTTGGCGATGTGGAAGCCTAGGTCGCCGGACTGGCGGGTGCCGAAAAATTCGCCGGGGCCGCGTATCAGGAGATCGGTTTCAGCGATTTCGAAGCCGTTGGCGGTGCGGACCATGGTGTCGAGGCGGGCGCGGGCGACATCAACATGTGCGGCCGCTGAGCGGCCGACCGTCATGTGGCCGGGGCCGACGAGGATGCAATGGGATTTGGCGGCGCCGCGGCCGATGCGGCCGCGGAGTTGATGAAGCTGGGCGAGGCCGAAGCGTTCGGCGTGCTCGATGACCATGACGGTGGCGTTGGGGACGTCGACGCCGACTTCGACGACGGTGGTGGAGACGAGGATTTGCGTTTCGTTTTTGCGGAAGCTTTCCATGACGGCGTCTTTTTCTTCGCTGGAGAGGCGGCCGTGGAGGAGGCCGAGTTTCAGTCTTGGAAAGACTTCCTTGGAGAGACGCTTGTACTCGTCGATGGCGGCTTTGAGTTCGAGCTTCGATTCTTCAATCACGGGATAAACGATGTAGGCCTGATGGCCTGCGGAGACTTCCTTGCGAAGAAATTCCCAGACGCCGGGGAGATGCGGCTCGGAGGTGAGGCGCGTCTGGATAGGCGTGCGGCCGGGCGGAAGCTCGTCGAGGACGGAGACGTCGAGGTCGCCGTAGAGCGTGAGCGAAAGGGTGCGCGGAATGGGAGTGGCGGTGAGGACGAGGACGTGCGGCGCGTGGCCGTGGGCGGCGGCTTTGTCCATGAGACGCTTGCGCTGAAGGACGCCGAAGCGGTGCTGCTCGTCAATGGCGACGAAGCCGAGGCGCGCGAATTGGACCTGGTCTTCGATGAGGGCGTGGGTGCCGACGACGAGCTGGGCTTCGCCGGTGCGGATGCGTTCGAGGGCGGCTTGCTTCTCGGCGAACTTGAGGCCGCTGATGAGGAGCTCAACTTTGTAATTGCCGGGAGCGAGGATGTGGCGGGCGGAAAGATAATGTTGCACGGCGAGAATTTCCGTGGGCGACATGAGAGCAGCCTGCGTGCCGTTTTCGATGGCGATGACGGCGGCTTGCAGAGCGACGATGGTCTTGCCGCTTCCGACGTCGCCTTGGAGGAGGCGGTTCATGGGCGCGGGCTTTTCAAGGTCGGCGACAATTTCCTTCAAGACTTTGAATTGAGCGGCGGTCGGCTTGAAGGGGAGGATGCGCTTGACGGCTTCGCGGACTTTTTCTTCGCGCACGCGAAAGGCGATGGCGTTCTCCTTGCGGGTGGCCTGGCGGTCGAGAGCAAGGCTGAGTTGGTAGAGGAAAAATTCCTCGAAGATGAGGCGCTGCTGCGCGGAGGTGCGAAAAATGTTGAGCGCTTCGAGCGATTCATCGGGTGCGGGGAAGTGGACGTGGATGAGGGCCTCGCGGCGAGTGGGATATCCGAGTCGCGCGCGCAGCTCTTCGGGAAGAATGTCGGGTATCGAGCTTTCGGCGAGTTGCTGGACGGCCGCGTACATGGCGCGGCGAATCTGGCGCGAGCCGAAGGTGCCGATGGCTTCGTAAATGGGAACGATGCGTCCGACTTCGGTGGAGTCCGGTTCGCCGTCGCCGAGCATTTCGAGCTGGGGATTGATCATTTCGAGGCGCGCGGGGCGGAGCTTATCGATTTCGGCTTTGCCGTGAAGGACGAGGAGCTGGCCGGGCTTGAGGCGGCCTTCGAGATAGCCTCCGTGAAAAAATTTACAGGGGAGCAGGCCGCCGGCGGCATCCTGCACGAGGAGATGATAAATGGCGTTGTGGACGAACTTGTTGGGGATGGCCTGGCCGCTCATGACGCGAGCGCGAATGGTGTAGACGCCATTGGGCTGGATATCCTTGATATTGGAGAAGTGGATGCGGTCTTCGTAGCGGAAGGGGAGATAGGTGAGCAGGTCTTCGAAAGTATAGATGCCGCGCTTGGCGAGGAGCTCGGCGCGCTGCGGGCCGACGCCTTTGATCATGCGGACTTCGGTGGAGAGGGCTAGAGTCATGAACTCCTCTTTATATCATTCCTGCGGGGAACAGACCGGACACGGCAGAAACTTACTGATTCTTCGATACTTGCGCTATGCTGCTGCGTACTATTAAGGTAAGCATTTTGTGTCGCGATTCGTGCTGGAGGCATTTGTGGCGGAAGACCGGCTGACAGGTTCGGACAAGCGCGCGCTGGTGCTGTGGGTGGTGCTGGGGATCGTGGGCGCGGTGTTTGCGCATCGATATTTTTTCCGAGCGTTTCCGGAAGCCTCGGTGGACTTCAAGGTTTCGAGGAATGAGGCGCTGGGGCGAGCGCGAGCGTTTGTTGGCGGGCTGGGCGAGAACATCAGCGGGTACCAGTCGGCCATTGTTTTTGACGTGGACGACAACGCGAAGACGTATCTGGAACGCGAGGTCGGGCTGCAACAAGCGAACCGGCTGATGTCCAGCGAGCTGAACATCTGGTATTGGGATGTGCGGTTTTTCCGGCCTCAGCAGGAGGAAGAGTTTCGAGTGCGGGTGAGCCCGGCAGGGGAGATTGTCGGCTACGAGCACAAAATTCCCGAGGCGCAGACGGGAGCGACGCCGGAGCGCGCGGCGGCGGAAACGGCGGCGCGGGATTTTTTGCGTAGCAAGATGGGCGTGGATCTGGGCAAGTGGGATTTTCTTTCCGAAGAAGCGAATTCGAGCAAAAAACCGAACCGGCTGGATTGGTCGTTTACGTGGGAGAAGCACGGATTTAAGGCCAAGGACGCCCCGTACCGGCTGCGTGTGACGTTGCAGGGCGATCGGGCAGGAAGTTCGCAAGAGTTTTTGCATGTGCCGGAGAGCTGGGAGCGGAGCTACGCGCATCTGCGCTCGACGAATATTTTTTACAACCAGGTGGCGATTATTCCTTATTTGCTGCTGATGGGGTCGGCTTTGTGGCTGGGAATTTTGCTGACAAAGCGCGGGGAAACGGGCTGGGGCCTGGCCATCAAGCTGGGCATCGTGGTCGCCATTTTGCTGACGTTCATGCAGCTGAACAATTGGCCGCTGGACCGCATGGGCTACGACACCAATTCGGCTTACGGAAGCTTCGTGTTCGAGGAAATCGTGAAGGCGCTGCTTTTTGGGATCGGTTCCGCGCTTACGATTTCACTGATTCTTCCAGGAGCGGAGCCGCTGTACCGCGCATCGCAGCCGGCGCGTTTGCGGCTTGGGAAATTGCTCACGATGCGCGGACTGCGCTCGAAAGAGTTTTTCTCGGCGGCGACGGTGGGATTGTCGCTCGCGGCGGCGCATATCGGGTTCATCGTGGCGTTTTATATTGTGGCGGGGCACTTCGGGGCCTGGGCGCCGCAGGATTTGAATTACGAAAATTCCGTGAATACGATGTTTCCGTGGATTTCCGGCATCGCCATCGGCTTGCTGGCGGCTACGAGCGAGGAATTTCTGTTTCGGCTGTTCGCCATTCCCTTCTTAAAGCGGCTGACGGGATCGAGCATTGTTGCGGTGATTGTGCCGGCATTCTGCTGGAGCTTCTTGCACTCTGCGTATCCGAACGAGCCGCCGTACATCCGCGGATTGGAAGTCGGGCTGATCGGAATCGTCGCGGGCATCGTGATGCTGCGCTGGGGCATCATGGCGACGCTGATCTGGCATTACACGGTGGATGCTTCGCTTGTGGGTTTGCTGCTGATCCGTTCGAATAGCTTGTACTTCAAAATTTCCGGCGTGGTGGTGGGCGCGGCGGCGCTTGCACCGCTGATTTTTGCGGGCGTTTCTTACCTAGCGCGTGGGCGGTTCGAGACGAATGAAGATCTGCTGAACAGTGCGGAGCCGATCGAGGAGATCAGCTTTGCGCCGGGTCCGGCGGGGCCGAGCGCGGCGGCGGCAACGCGGCGTTATGACGCGCTCTCGCCCGCGACGATGATTTTCCTCGCCGTTTGCCTGGTTGTCGGAGGCTTGGCCGCGTGGCGGCTAAAGACTCCGACGCTTGGCGATTATCTCAAACTGTCGGTGGATGCGAGAGGCGCCCGGGCGCGCACCGATGAAATTCTTCGCCAGCACGGCCGCGATCCGAATTCTTACCGCCGTGCAACGATTTTCGTGGATATGACGGATCCGCTGACGAACGAATTCCTGCGGCAGCGCGTAGGCATCGCCCGGCTGAACCAGATCTACGCAAAGGAAGTGCCTGGGGCGATCTGGCAGGTGCGCTATTTCAAGGATAGCCAGCCGGAAGAGTATTCGATCAAGCTTGGTCCCGACGGCTCCTTTCTCGCCTTCAACCACAAACTTTCCGAGGACGCGCCAGGAGGCTCGCTGAGCAAGGAAGAAGCCCTTGCAAAGGCCGAAAAGTATCTGCGCGAGGTAAAAAAGCTAGACCTGAGCCAGTGGAATCTGGTCGAAACTTATTCCGATAAGCGCGTTCACCGAACAGACCACGAACTGGCCTGGCAGCAACGCACGCCGATCGACTCCGGCTCGACTTCGTCGAATGACGTGGTAAGCCACGCATTCGTGCGCATCAAAGTGGCGGTTCTCGGCGATGAAGTCGTCGATTACCGCGGCTCCTATTACTCGAAACCAGAAGAGCGAGAAGAACTGGAGGACAAAGAGGGCGGGACGACGTGGATGTTCATCAAGATTCCCGACGAGTGGCGCCGTAAACAAGAAGAACAGACGCTCTCCCGCACCCTTTATAGTTTCGCGGTGCCGATCTTGTTGTTCGGTAGTTTGGGGATCACGGCGATTGTGCTGTTCTTCAAGAATCTGCGGTCGGAGCACATGCGGGCAATTCCCTGGCGCCGATTGGTTTTCTGGTCACTCTGGGGGCTGGTCGCTTACGGACTGGTCGTCGGCCTCGGCAACCGATTACAATTTTTCTTAAACTCTTATCAGACGGCAATTCCATTTAAGACCATGCTCGGCGGCATCGTCATCGGCCTGCTTCTGGGAGCAGTGTTCTATGCCGGGGGGTTGGCCATGCTCTTCGGCGTCGGCGCCTACTTCAGCAATCGCGCGTTTGGGGAAGAGCGCCTTCCCGTGGGCGCGCGCATGCCAGGGGTTTATTACCGCGATGCGCTGTGGATCGGTGTGTGCGGCACAGCCGGGATAGTGGGTCTTCGGCGGCTGATGGAGTTTCTCGCCTTGCACTGGCAGACGGCGTATCGCAGCCTGCCCCTACCTCTCGGTCAATATTTTGACGCCGTCCTTCCGTCCGGGGCGGCATTTGGCAGCGCGCTGATCAGCAGCCTTTTCTTTGCCGGATTGATGGGCTTCACTGCGGCGTTTGTGGCGTCGACAGTCAGGGCGCGCTGGCTAAGGATTTCGCTTTTCCTTTTGGGCGCCATGTTTCTTGCAGGCAGCGGCTGGGGAAACGGAACGGACTTTGCGAAACAGTTTGTTGCCGCGGCGATTTGGCTGGCAGTGATTGTCTTCGCGGTTCGGCGACTGATTCGATTCAACGTGATGGGATATTTGTTGATTGCGGCTTGCGTTTCGCTTCTCGGTGCCGCGGCGCAATTGCTTGGGCAACCGGATGCGTTCTACCGCACGAACGGGTACGCCACCCTCCTGTTGATGATGCTGCTGCTGGCGTGGCCGCTGTCGGTGTGGCGAATGCGGGCGTCAACTGGCGGCTGAAGAAAGTTCGACGCGGGCCAGCGCGTTTCCTAAGGATGTCGACGACCGGGCAACCCTTGCTGGACTTTACAACTCGGAAACAATCAGGCTGTGAGGTTCGTTCTCTAAGTGGGAAGTGGATGCTCACCCAAGTGTGTTTTGGCACGTCCAAATTGGGTGGTCGCCCGATGTTCGGTGTGTAGCGGAGTGGCGGAGTCCGGCCTAAGGTCTTTGTTCATAGGCAGCAACGCCAGCGCACACGAAAAGAAAGCGAAATATGCCGCTTCCAAGATGGGCTCTAGCTTTGGCGAATAATGCAGGCCTGGCGGGTGGTACCGGCGCCTCCCTGGCTGCGGTGGATGCATTGCCCAACCTAAACGAGCGCACCCTTGTTGCGGAAGCGCAAGCCGGCAACCGGGCGGCTTTCGAAGAGCTGGTGCACCGCTTTGACCGCGACGTGCTGCGGCTGGCGCTGAATCTGATGAAGCGTCCGGAAGACGCGCGGGACGTTTATCAGGAAGCCTTCCTCAAGGTATACCGTAATCTTCACCGGTTTCGTTTCGAATGCAGCTTTTATACCTGGCTCTACCGCATCGTGACGAACGTCTGCCTGGATCATTTGCGGCGCCGGCAGGCGCGGCCTGAAGACCAAGCGCCGGAGATGAACTCCGCGCATCACGAAGAAGGCATCACGGATTTTTTCGAACGGCAGCGAGAGCACCGTCCAACGCTGGATCCGGAGCGGCAGCTGTTTGGCAAAGAGATTCAAGCGCGCATTGCCACGGCGATGGAGAGGCTTTCGCCGCGCGAGCGAATTGTTTTTGAATTGAAGCATTATCAGGGATTAAAATTGCGCGCGATCGGCGACGCTTTGGGGACGACGGAAGAAACCGTGAAGAATTCATTGTTTCGCGCGACTCGCAAGCTGCGCAGCCAACTGGGAGGCTTGCGATGAGCGCGCCTCGACAGTTTGAATGTAAAGAAGTTGCGGGACTGCTGGTTTTTTATTCCTGCGGCGAGACCAGCGAACGAGAAAACGCTTTGATTAAAACGCACCTTGCGGCTTGCGCAACGTGCGCGGCGCAGCTCGCAGAGGAACGCTCGCTGCACGAATCCTTGATGGAGGCACTGCAGGCTTCCGAGCAGTCAGATACGGGCGGGATTCTTCTTTCGCAATGCCGCAGCGAACTTGCCGAAGCGCTGGATGATTTGTCCGCGCCGGCGGTGCAGGAACGCTGGCGGCCGTTTGGCTGGTTGCGGCGGTGGATGGCTTTGCGGCCGGTGTTAAGCGGGTCCTTCCTATTGCTGATCGGCGCAGCGCTCGGGACGCAACTCTTGCCCTGGATTTCCGCGCGGCTCGAACCGGCTTCGAATGGACAGACGGTGAACGTTTCTCCGGCGGCAAAATTCACACAGGAGCAGCTCGCGAAGATGGCGGTTGCTGGGATCAATTTGGCGCCAACGCCGGGTGGCGCGCCGGGGACGGTACAGGTGCAAGTGCGGACGGAAGAGCCCCTGGTGCTTTCCGGGAGCGTGGACGACCCCGACCTTCGGCAAGTTCTGACCTACGTGGTTGAAAACGGCGAGCAGACGGATCCCGGAGTGCGGCTGGATTGCCTGGAAGCGCTGCGGGCGCGCGCGAGCGATTTGGATGTGCGGCGTGCGCTGCTTTTCGCTGCGCGCAAGGATCAGAATCCGGCGGTGCGGATGAAGGCGCTAGAAGCTTTACAGGGCGCGGCCAGGGATAAGAGCGTGCGCGAAACTCTGCTCGATACGCTGGAGCACGATGCGAACCCCGGGGTGCGCGTCGAAGCCGTCAACTTGCTGGTTCGCTCCCTGGAGCAAGACGCGCAGGAAGCTGCGCCGGATGCTGACACTGCTCTTGCGCCGGAAGGGATCGACCGTCCTCTGGACCCCGCGATGGAACATGTGGTGCGCACCCTTGAAGACCTTCAACGCAACGATCCCAACCGCTATGTTCGCTTGCGGAGCGCTGCGGCTTTGCGGCAGCTCGGGCCGCAGGAAGTTCAGCGGGAAGTTCAGTAGCCCCGATAAAGATTTCGCATAGAGATGAGCACGATTACGATTCTCAAACCAATCAGCACGCCAGTTGAAAAAGCGTTTCGATTTGCGCTCGCGCTTTTTTTCTCGGCGGCGCTTTTGCCTAGTTTGGCTTTGGGCAGGAATGCGATCGACCCGCCTAAGATCGATCCACCGGTCCCGGGCAATCCGGCGCCGCGCGTGGCCATGGACCGTTCGGGAGTGGTGCCAACTCAGGACGGCTTAACGCTGCATCTGACGACGGACCTGGGCTCGGTGCGCGTTGTCGCGCTCGAACCGGGAGCGCCGCCGGTGGTTCGATACACCGTCCATATCGAGACCGATGCTCGCGTCCCGCTGGCTCAGATGCTGCTGCAGCATTATTCGCTGACGGCAAAGGCAACTACCGCAGGTGTGGAAATTGTCGGGACATCTCCTTCGCAAGCCGGCCGCGGAGGAGCGAACGCGCAATTCTATGTGCAGTTTGAGGTGTCCGTTCCGGCTACGTACAGCTTGGACGTCAACACGGGCGTGGGCGACATCGTTACGCAGGATATCGGCGGGACCGCGAGTTTGATCACACAGGGCGGAAATATTCGCACGGGGCGCATCGGGTATATCGGATGGCGAAACGTAGCACAGGCCCATCCGACGGCCAAGTTGTCTACGGAGGGCGGACACATTCAAGTGCAGGACGTGGCGGGCGATCTGGATGCGTTTACTGCGGGCGGACACATCGTCGCGGGAAATATTACGGGCGACGCGTTGTTGCGCACCGGCGGCGGACACATCCGCGCGGGACAAATTGGCGGCCGCGCGCGGCTGGAAACGGATGGCGGGAACATTACTTTGAAGCAGGCGGGAAGCTTCGTGAGCGTGCGCACGGGCGGCGGACAGATCGATTTTGGCGAAGTGCGCGGATCGGTGCGGGCGCAGACGGGCGGCGGCGGTATTCGAATCATTACGGTGTCCGGGCCAATGGAAGTGGAATCGAACGGCGGAAGCATTTGCCTGACACGCGTGGCCGGAGCGGTGCAAGCGGCGACGGCGGGCGGGAACATTCAAGCGTGGATCAATCCGGATGCGGGCTCGCCGGGAGCACGGGTCGGCCTACCAGGGCCTTCGCAACTTTCTTCCGGCGCCGGAGATATCGTCGTTTTCTTGCCGAGGAATCTCGCGGTAAATATAGACGCGCTTGTTGAAAATGGCGGAGTGGGGCGAATTGAGGCGGATCCGGCACTGCTCTTGAATGTACAGCAGGTAGGCAATCGCAGTTCCGGGCCGGTGCGTGCGATTGGGATGTTGAACGGCGGAGGCGAAGTCCTGAAGCTGCGCTCGACCGTGGGGAAAATCCGGCTGCAGTATCTTGATGCGGATACGGGACTACGCGATTCGCTGATTC
>JBARBE010000149.1:0-3377 GCA_049792735.1 Candidatus Acidiferrum sp. | reverse complement strand
GCTCCCGCCGGCGCCTTGGTCAACGCGGCGGCGCGGTCATCGCCATCCCAGAACCGTGCCCACGAGCCGAACTCGCCCGGCAGCGCCGGCTCGCTGCTGCCGTCCCAGCCGGCGAAGCCCGCCGACTGCGGGGTCTGGATAACGTCCGCCGCGTACCAGTGGCGCTCGCGCCGCCGGGAGAAGAACCACTCGCCATCCACCCTGGCGTACTCGTCGAAGTAGCAGATCGCCATCACGATCCACTGGTCGCCGACCTCGTGCTCGGCGCGGCAGTAGACCGCGCCGGTGGCCCAGTCCGGCGAGACGAGCTCGATGCGGTGCCCGCAGATCTGGTGCACCGAGCGATAGAACCGGCGCACCTGAGGTTCGATGTAGCGGCGCAGCGCGTCGCGCCCTGCACCATGCCTGCCCATGTTCACGTCCGGCCGGAAGCAGTTCACCCAGGCATCGATGTCCCTGGCGTCCACGGCCATCGCGTACCGGATCGGCAGCTGCTGGATAGCCAGCTGCGCCTCGATGCGCTCAACACGCTCGGTGAGTCCTGGGTCGGTCATGAGCGGCCTCCGTCCTTGGCTCGGTATCCGGGTGGCACCGCGTCTTCATGCCTGGGCTGCTTGAAGTGGACCAGCTGGGCCAGCACGCCGCCTAGGTCGTCGCCGGTGAAGAAGGCGAAGTCCACCTGCTCGGACCGGTACTCGGAAACGAGGCGCAGTCCGCGCTCGGTCGCCTCGGCGATGGCGGTGTCCAGGTTGCCGACCGTGAACGCGATGTGGGATACCCCCTCCCGGCCGTGCAGCACCAGGTCGTCGGCGACCTTGCCCTCGAGCACCTGGACCATCTCGATCTCGACTCCCTGGGCGGTCTTGCCGTGCGTGACGAGGGTGCGGCTCGGCGCCAGATCGCTCTCCAGAGTGATATGGCTGAGCTGATACTCGCGAACCGGCTCCCATGCGATCCCGAACACCGAGGTGTAGCACTGGGTGGCCCGTTCGATGTCGTGAACCTTCATGCCTACGTGCAGGAAGCCCATCGTTGCGTCACTCATCCCACGCCGAACCTTTCCCGGTAGTCTCCGAAGCGCTCGCGCACCTCGTCCGCCGAGATGTCGTAATCGGACAGGTCATAGGTCCATTTGCCGAACCGGTCGGTGCGGTTGCCCGGGTCATCCAGCCAGCCGCGGACGGCGGGCATGACCCCGTCGAGGGGCAAGCCGAAGTGCTCGTAGGCGGTGCGGATCACCGCCGCGGGGTCGGCGACCACGTCCGGGTACCTGACGTGATACACCGAGGGGTTGCCGCACGCCGGGTCGGCGAGCGCCTTGTCCACCCGCTCCTGGAAGCCGTCGAGCATGGCCAGGCCGAACGCCCGGCGATCGGCGGGCGCCTGAGTACCGGAATACGCGTGCACCATCGCGGTGACCGCGAGCAGCGAGCCGAACACCTGCACAGGATCGCGGTGCGGCCAGATGAGCCGGGCGTCGGGATAGGCGGAGAGCAGCGCGGACAGCCGGAACTGGTGGGCCACGCCCTTGAGCACCCAGCGCCGGCGCGGGCCGCCGAACTGCAGGTGCTGCAGCAGCTGCCGGTGCGACGCGTAGTACTGCTCGTCGGTGCCCTCGGCCGCCCACGGGTGGCCGAACGGCACCTTGCTCAACATCGTCGGGTAGGCGTTGCGCAGATCGTAGATCAGCAGCGATTCGCACTCCATCGGCGTTTCCCCGCCGGCGTCGAAGTACGGGTGCTGGGCGATGAACCCGGGGTATTCCGCCAGCCAGCGCTCGATGTCGCGGGTGCCCTCGCCGATCCGCGGGTCTCCGGGGGCCGCCAGCGACGGGGGCGGCGACGGGCGGGCGATCTCCCAGTACAGCGGCGCCCGGTTGCCCGGGGCGGCCGCCAGCAGCGCGTGCAGCAGGGTGGTGCCTGACCGCGGGAACCCGATGACGATCAGCGGCGCTTCGATGCGCTCGTCCTCGATCCCCGGATAGCGCTTGCGGTCCTCGACCAGCTGCAGCCGCCAGCCGAGTACCCGCACCATTTGTCCGAACGCGGCCCGCCGACTGTCCGCGCCGAGCTGCTCCTGGGAGTTGACGAACCCGGTGAACGCGGCCAGTGAGTCGCGGAACTGACCGTCCCCGAAGTCGTGCAGCCCGGTCTCGGCCTCGGCCTGGGCGAGCAGCGCCGCCACGTCCGGCCGCTTGCTGAACGTCAAGCTTCGCGCCATCGCGCCTCGGCCTCCTTGCCTTGAATTACTACTAAATTAGTTAGACTATTATGCTGTTGATGTCAACCTGCGCGCACGGAGGAGCCCACGTGGCGGAAGACGGGATCGACTGGTCGTTCTTCAGCATGGCGCGGTATATCGCGACCGCCGATCCGGACGGCAGCCGGATACTGCCTCGTAGCGCGTGGGATGGCTTCCTGGACCGGCTGGCCGAGGCGGGCAGGCTCGCTGAGGAAGCCGTGCCCGCGGAGCCCGTGGACCGGGCCAGCGCCTTCCGCGGCCTGCTGCAGTTGCTGTACTTCGGCATGGAGCGCACGCTCGGGTCGGCCGACCCCGCCCGGCCAGTGCTGTCCCGGCCGTGGCCGGTGCACCTGTTCGACTACGGCGCCGGCAATCCCGACGCCGTGTACCGGACCGCGTCGCTCAGCGATGCCGTCACTTACCGGATCAGCGGGACGCTCGGCAACGCCGCGTTCATGAGCTTCGAGTTCTTCGACGGCGCCACGCAGGCCGGGTCGCTGCTCGCCAGCGACTTGCAGCCGTATGAAGCTGGCCGGTTCGAGGTCCTGCTCGGGCCGAAGGAGCAGGCGGGTCACTGGCTGCAAGTCGTGCCCGGCACCAGCTACCTGCTCACCCGGGAGTTCTTCACCGACTGGGGAGCCGCGGAGCCGTCGGTGCTGCGGATCGAGTGCCTCGATGATCCGGCGAGCGGCTGGCCGGTCATGTCCGCCGACCGGGTGGCCAGGGAACTGGAGGCCCTCGGGACCTGGCTGGTCGAGACCGTCCGGATCTTCTCCGGTGCGCAGGCCAAGGGAATCCGCCAGTTCGCCAACCAGTGGGACCCGCACGTGAGCAGGCCGGACAACGACCTGCCTGCTATCCACCACGCCTACTGGGATCTGGAGCCAGGCCAGTGCCTGCTCTTCGAGATCCCGGTGCCGCCGGACGGGTACTGGGGCATCCAGCTCGCCAACAGCCTGTGGAACACGCTGGACTGCGCCAACAGGCAGACCAGCCTGAACCGCGCGCAGGCGCACGTTGACCCGGACGGGGTGTTCCGCGCGGTGATCGCGCATGCTGACCCGGGGCTCGCCAACTGGCTAGACACGCTCGGCCACCGGCAGGGGGCGGTGCTCATGCGCGTGCAGTGGTCGCCG
>JBARBE010000148.1:0-4490 GCA_049792735.1 Candidatus Acidiferrum sp. | reverse complement strand
GTCGATGCTTCCCGCAAAGCCATCAAGTGGGCTCGCGAAAATCAGTCGCTCTCGCAGCTTGAAGATCGACCCATCCGCTGGCTCGTTGACGACGCTACATCCTTCGTCGCGCGCGAAATCCGCCGGGGCCGCACCTACGACGGCATCATCCTTGACCCGCCGCGTTTTGGCCGCGGTCCCAAGGGCGAAATCTGGAAGCTCGAAGAATCGCTGCCCGCCTTGCTCCGGCAATGCCGCAAACTTCTCTCGCCTTCTCCTTTGTTCGTTCTTCTGAACACCTACACTACGGTCCTCACTCGAGGTCAAACTGCGACACAAGCCGCACAACTCCACTCATTCCTGCAGGAGATGCTCTGTGACTATCGAGGCGCTATCACTCCCGGCGAGCTGATTATGTCCGATTCCGCCGGCCGTCAAATCTCCAACTCGGTGTTCGCTCGTGCCCATATTCAATCGTGATAGAACCGACATTACACAATTTCTAGTTGAAGTTGCTGGACAGGAAGGTCCGCGAACCAACACTTGCGGCTCTTCGCCCAGCGCATTATGGTACTCGCGCCCGGACCCGAAGTCTTCGAGGATGGAAATATGATTTCAGTTGGCTCAAAGCTCGCCATTGCCGCGGCCTTGCTGGTTCTTCTTTATTCACCGCAGCGAGCCTCCGCGCAGGAAACGAGCGGCTCGCAAAAATCCGCCGAAGCACGCCTCGCCGCGGCCGCGAAACCGAAGCCCTCCATTCCCGTCGAGGAAGTCATCAATCTGCTCTCGGCCACGCATCGGTTTGAACAAGCTGCGATCTCCCCGAATGGCAAAAAAGTCGCTTGGGTCGAAGACGTGATCACCAAGCACGGTCTGTCCACAGGCGACACGGTGATTTTCGTCAAGGATCTCGAAGCCAAAACTCCGCCGAAGCGCATCAGCGCCAGCGCCAACGACGCAATCCATGCCGAAGGCAGCGTCGCATGGTCGCCCGACAGCAAAAAAATCGCCTTCCTCTCAGACTCCGCAAAATCCGGTCAGCTCCAACTTTATGTAATGAACGCCGCCGGCCCTGCGGGCTCCGCGCGAAAGCTGACGCAAGTCAGAGGCTTCCTCTCCACTCCCGGTTGGTCGCCGGACGGCAAAACCATCGCCATCCTCTTCACCGAAAACGCCACACGCGCCGCAGGCCCGCTCGTCGCCGAAACTCCCGAAACCGGAGAAATCAAGGACTCCTTCTTCGAGCAGCGTCTAGCCCTTCTCGATGTGGCTACCGGGAAACTTCGCCAAATCTCGCCCGCCGACACATACGTCTACGAATACAATTGGTCGCCCGACAGTCGCCACTTCGCCGTCACGGCCGCCCTCGGCAATGGCGACGACAATTGGTTCATCGCCGAGCTCTACACCCTCGACGCCGCCAGCGGCCGGATGAAGTCCATTTACAAGCCCCCGCTTCAAATCGCCAATCCCGCGTGGTCTCCGGACGGCCAGAGCATCGCCTTTATCAGCGGCTTAATGAGCGACGAGGCTAGCGTTGGCGGTGACATATTCACCATCCCCGCATTCGGCGGCGACGCTACAAACATCACTCCTGAGATGAAAGCCTCGGCAAGTTGGCTCAGCTGGACGGCGCAAGGAACCATTGTTTTTGGTGAATACCTCGAAGGCGATTCCGCGGTTGGGACAATCAATGTCGCTGACGGCATCAAGAACCAATTGTTTCGCGTGGCCGGGCAGCTAACCGCTGGCGCTTGGGGCGTAAATCTTTCTTTAGCTCATGACGGAAATACCTCCGCCGTCGTTCGCAGTTCGTTCAGTAACCCTCCCGAAGTTTGGGCCGGCCATACTGGTGAATGGACACAAATCACCAAACGCAACGAAGGCATCAAACCCGGCTGGGGCGAAGCCAAAAGCCTCCGTTTGAAAAATGGCGGCTTCAACGTCCAAGCCTGGCTCATCTACCCACGCGATTTCGATCCTTCGAAAAAATATCCGCTTGTGGTTCGCGTCCATGGTGGCCCAGGCGCGGCCGTCCTTTCCGAATGGCCAAGCTCGCTTGACTACACGGCACCCCTCGCCGCTGCTGGCTATTTTGTGTTGCAGCCCAATCCCCGCGGCAGCTTCGGCGAAGGCGAAGCCTTCACACGCGCCAACGTCAAGGATTTCGGCTACGGGGATTTCAAAGACATCATGGCAAGCGTTGACGCAGCCATTGACGTCGCCCCTATCGATCCAAATCGCCTCGGCATCTGTGGCTGGAGCTACGGCGGTTATATGACTATGTGGGCCGTGACGCAAACCAACCGCTTTAAAGCCGCAATGGCTGGCGCCGGACTTTCAAATTGGCAAAGCTACTACGGCGAAAACTTAATCGATCAGTGGATGATTCCGTTCTTCGGCAAATCCGTCTACGACGATCCCGAAGTCTACGCGAAGAGTTCTCCGATCAATTTCATCAAGCACGCCAAAACTCCCACGCTCATCCTCGTCGGCGACAGCGATGGCGAAGTCCCCGCTCCGCAGTCCTACGAATTCTGGCACGCGCTGAAAACGCTTGGCGTGGAAACACAACTCGTGGTTTATCCGCACGAAGGCCACATGTTCAAAGATCCCAGGCACCGCCGCGATGTCGTCGAGCGCACCCTGGCCTGGTTCGACGCCCATCTCCGCTGATCGCGCATTTGTGGGACCGGACTTCAGAGGCCAGCTGCGGCTCGCGGTTATAAACTTTATTCGATTCGCGTGTAACCGCCCCCTCCTCCCACGCGTCCCACTAATCACTAGCGGGTGTTGGCCGAATTTTCACAACACCTCAATGCTGTCTCGGGGTCGACGGCCCGTTTGCCAACCAAAGTCTTTCGAGCCCTTGACCCCGGGACAGCACCTTCCATCTCGCTTGCGCAGTGCTACCTTTCCCCTCCGACTCCGAGCCGCCCATACCCTTAGGTCGCATTGTCCTTTAGGACAGCTTCCCCACCTCAGTACGTTTGTACTATCGCCAGCACGCCCGCCCCCTGCGACAATCCGATGTTGTCTGGGCCGTTGCGTGTGCGGCTCTCCGCAGCCTGATCTCTAAAAAGATGCGTCGCCCTCCGGCGCGCGAGGGACAACCCAATCGTGGCTTCCGCAGTCGACATCCGCCATTCGACCGCCTCGCCTTCCGCGAGCCCCCAGAAAACTTCCACGCAAAATCCCCAAGCAAGTCCCCGGATGAATGCCGTTGCCTGCGAAGTGCCGGTCGTCGCCACCGGCGCTCGCCCCTCGGAAAAAGGCGGCCAGCGCGAACTCTTCACCGAGGACACCACCACCGCGCTCGTCTTCGAAAATGGGGGCGTTCTCCGCCTCTCCGCGAAAGTGGATCCCGGCCAATTGCTGTTTCTTACCCACAAGGAAACCAAGCGCGAAGTGGTCGCGCAAGTCACTCGCAAGCGCGATTTTCGCCCGGAAATTTGTTATGTCGAAATAGAGTTTAGCGAGCCTTCGCCTGGATTCTGGAACGTCAAGTTTCCAGAAACGCCTGCCCTTGCCGTGGCGAACGCCCAGCAAGAAGCAGCGGCAGGATCGGCGCAAGCACTGGAAGACATCATCGCGGACGAACCCCTCGAGCCCGTGACCGCTCCCAGCGACGAGGAAGTCACGGCGTTGAAAATCGAAGTGGAAGTCTTGCGCGAGCAACTAAAACTGCTCCAAACGCAACCAGCTCCCGCGAATCCGTCCCTCCCCGCTCAAACTCCCCAGTTTCCTCAGGCCTCTACCGGCGTTCCTGCCCAAGCTCCTTCAAACGGCGTCGCCCTAGGCGAGTTGCTGGCAAAACTCCAGCCCGCAACCGGCGATGCGGCGCAAGAGCCGCCGGCGGAACTTTCCGGCGCTCTCGAAAGCGCCCAAGATGCTCCGGCAGCAAATCCTCCGATGCCGGACGATGGCGCCAAGCCCTCATTTTCCGCGCAAGATATTCTCCTGCCCAAGCCCGCTCTCAATTTCAAAAGTGCAAAGCCGCCCGCGCTGCCCGAGCATCAACAAGAAGTCGTAGTGATCCCACGGCGCGCGGCGCTGCGCAAAGACCTGCTTTTTGCGGCGTTCGTGCTCATCGTGGCCGGCGCGGCGTGGTATCAGAATTTGCTTCCGCTGCTGCCGCACCCGAAGACTTTATTTTCCAGCGCACCCGCCCCCAACGTTGCCGCGCGTCCTGTTCCACACACGCCTCAAAAAGCCGCGGCTGTTCCCGCTGATTCTGCCAAGGCCGCCCAGCCAACCGAGGCTCCTGCAACTTCGCCACAAGCGGCCTTGCCCAATGCATCGCAACCCGCGCCGTTAGAAACGACGAAGCCTTCCACCCCCGCTGCATCCGAGACGCCGACTGTGGCCAAATCGGGCTCCGACGCGGAGGCAGCTGCGGCAGTGGCCCCTGAAAAACCGGAAGCTCCGATGCGTTCCAGAAAGCACTCTGCTTCGCCGGCGTCGAGCCAAGCCGCCTTGGATCCCGACGCGCCCTCTTCTGATGGTGCCGC
>JBARBE010000147.1:0-56748 GCA_049792735.1 Candidatus Acidiferrum sp. | reverse complement strand
GAGAATGCTGCTGCGGATGCCATAAGAAAAACCCTCCAAACCCTGTCCGGAGAGAACCATTTCACCCGCGGGGTCAGTGACGAAAATCGTGGTTGCTTCCGGCTCCTTTTCGCCGCGAAAGAGATTTTTGCCGACCGGGATCATTGCTTCAGGCTTGCCAAAGAAACCGGAGCGCGTGAGCTGCCCATTGATGACACGGACGCGAACGCCGCCGGATAGATCTTCCATGAAGGAAAACAACTGCGAGCGCGGGGCGCTCGGCGCGTAGTAGCCAACAAATTTTTCCAGTTCGGAAGCAGGCACTGAAATTGCGGGCTGTTGCGGCTTCGCAAAATCCTTCGAGAGGAAATCGATTGCCAGCCGGTTCAGATCGAGCAGCGCCTGGTACGACTCTGTGCCGTTCAGCAAGACCACGTAACCCCAATTTTGTTCGGGCATGTAACGATAGGTGGAGATGAAGCCGTCGATGCCGCCATCGTGGCCGTGAGTGACGACACCGCCGACGACTGAGGTGTAATTCGCGAAGCCGTAGCCGAGACGCAAGCCGCTTCTCGCGGCGAGAGTCGTTTCCACCGATTCCATGCGGACGATGGACTCGGGCTTGACGATCTGAACTTCACCAACTTTTCCGCGGCTGAGGAAAAATTGCACAAGTTTGGCGAGTTCGCCGGGGGAAGCTTTCAAGTCGCCAGCAGGCCGCAGATAGATGTAGGGATAGCCGACAACTTGCGGCGGATTGCCATCGTAAGCGGTGGCGAGCAGAGCCTTGTTTGCATCGGTGAATGGAAAATCGGCGTTCGCCATGCCGAGCGGACGAAGGATATTTTCGCGAATGTATTGATCGAATGGAATGCCGCTGACTTTTTCGATGAGGTAGCCGGCGATGCCGTAGCCCGGATTGGAATACGACATGCGGGTACTCGGCGGCCAACGAACGTCTTGCGGCTCTCGGAATCGCTTAAAAACTTCGAGAAGCGGAAAATTGTAAGGATCCTTGAAGTTATAGACCTCGGCTGCTTCCATGTCGTCAAAACCCGCGGTGTGTTCGAGGAGATTTACGATGCGTACAGGATTGGTGGACGCCCAGCGATTTTTGAGCGGGATTTCTGGCGCAACATCTTTTAGACGCGCCTCAAGGTTGATTTTTCCTTCTTCCTGGAGTTTCAAGAGGGCAAGCGCCACAAACGATTTGCTGATCGAGCCGACGCGAAATTCTGTGTCACAGGTAATGTCGCGGCCCGTGGCGATGTCCGCCTTGCCAAGCCCGCCGCACCATAGCAGTTGACCATTCGACAGGAGGGCGACACCTGCTCCGGGCGCGTGATCTTTGTCGAGAACGTCTTTCATCGCTTTTTGCAGCTCGGGTAGCGTTTTTGGATGAGGTAATTCTGCTTTTTGCTGAGCGCCAGCGATTGGAGAAATCAGAAGTAGGGCGGCGACGCTCAGGCACACGCTGAACCACGTCCGGGCTGTGGGCATGAAGACTCCTTGAAACAAACGTTTCACTCACGTGGCAGCATTCTATACCGGCTCCGGCGTGGCACAAGCAATATTGCAAAAACGTGCGCCAGAGCGGCGAGACGCGCGCGGATTGACGAACCTACGCCACTCGAATACGATGCCGCGGACTGATCTGTCGTTTCCGCCCGCCTAAAGCGAGGAGCATATCGCCCATGGAATTTCGTAAGTTTAGAGCGAACTGCTCTGCGATTCTACGTACCGCATTATGTGTGCCAGCTCCAGAAAATGAAGCGCGCTTTTAAATTTGTCGTATGGCTCGCCGTAGCCATTGCAGGCGCCGGAGCCCTGGGAGCGATCGCTTTGCACCGCGGCGAGCCGTTGAATGCGACTTGGTTCGTCGTTGCGGCCGTTTGTTGCTACATGGTCGCGTACCGTTTGTATTCTTCCTTCATCGCCGCGCGGCTTCTGTCGTTGGATGACACGCGCGCCACTCCAGCCGAGATCCATGATGACGGGCGCGACTTTGTGCCCACGAACAAGTGGGTTCTCTTCGGCCACCATTTTGCGGCGATTGCCGGCCCTGGTCCCCTGATCGGCCCGACGCTCGCCGCGCAGTTCGGTTATTTGCCGGGCACGCTGTGGCTGATCGTGGGCGCTGCGCTGGCAGGATGCGTGCAAGATTTCATCATTCTATTTTGCTCGATCCGTCGCGGCGGAAAGACACTGGGCCAAATGGCGCGCGAGGAAGTGAGCGCGCGCGGCGGACTGATCGCGCAGTTCGCCGTGCTGGCGATCATGGTGATTTTGCTGGCGGTGGTTGCGCTCGTCGTGGTCAATGCGTTGAAATCCTCACCTTGGGCGACGTTTACGCTGGCAATGACAATTCCCATCGCGCTGCTGCTTGGAGTTTACTTGCGGTTTTTGCGGCCGGGACGCGTTTTGGAAGCTTCGGCGTTCGGAGTAGCGCTGGTGCTCTTTGTGGTGGTGGCCGGACAGTGGGTGGCGGCATCGCCATCGTGGTCGCGTGCGTTTACATTCGGCGGCGTGTCGCTGGCCTTTCTGATCATTGCGTACGGCTTCGCCGCCGCGGTTGTTCCCGTTTGGCTGTTGCTGGCACCGCGCGATTATCTGAGCGCATTCATCAAGACAGGAGCCATTTTTTCTCTTGCGGCTGGAATTCTGCTCGTCCGTCCGCAAATGATGATGCCGCCTCTAACGCGATTTATCGATGGCAACGGCCCTGTGTTCGCCGGGAAGATTTTTCCATTTTGCTTTATCACCATCGCTTGTGGGGCGATCAGCGGATTTCACTCGCTAATCTCCTCCGGCACGACGCCCAAAATGATTCTTCGCGAGAGCCATTCGCGGCTGATCGGCTATGGCGCGATGCTGCTCGAGTCCTTCGTCGGCGTGATGGCCATGGTCGCGGCTTGCGCGATGCCGCCTGGCGTCTATTTCGCGATCAACAGCCCTGCAAGCATCGTGGGGAAAACGGCGGATGCGGCTGCCGCTACGATCAGCGGCTGGGGATACCATCTGGACGCGCAAACCATGACCAATCTTGCACATTCAGTGGGCGAGCAGACGTTGCTCAATCGCGCTGGCGGCGCGCCCTCACTGGCGGTTGGCATGGCACAAATATTTTCAAACACGATCGGCGGAGAGAGGTTGCTAAGCATCTGGTATCACTTCGCGATTATGTTTGAAGCGCTGTTCATCCTCACCGTGCTGGACGCCGGGACGCGCGTGGGCCGCTTCATGGTGCAGGAGCTCGGCGGACGAATCTGGAAGCCGCTTGGGCGCATGGGATGGATGCCCGGGATTTTGCTTTCGAGCGCGCTCATCGTGGGAGCGTGGGGCTATTTTCTATACCAAGGCGTCGTCGACCCGTTGGGTGGAATTAATTCGTTGTGGCCGCTCTTTGGGATCGCGAATCAGTTGCTGGCCACGGTGGCGCTGGTCGTGGCCACTTCAATTCTGCTGAAGATGAAACGGCTGCGCTGGATTTGGGTAACGCTGGTCCCTGCGGCATGGCTGGTGGCCGTGACGATGACGGCGAGCTATCAGAAAATTTTCGCCGCGAATCCCGATCTGGGATTTCTCTCGAAAGCGAAATCCCTCGCTGCGCAGATCGCTGCCGGGCAAATTCCGGTTGCGAAAATCGCCGAGACACACCGACTCATTTTCAATCAGAGGCTTGATGCCGTGGTGACGGCAACGCTTGCGTTGATGATTCTTGTTCTGCTCGTCGAAGCGGTCGCGCAGTGGTACGGCATCTTGAGCCGCCGCCGGGAACCTGTACTGCACGAAGCGCCGTACGTCGCAACGCAATGGGCGCCGGGATTTTCAGGCGCCGCGCACGGAGACGATTGATGCGGCACACCGCAATATTTGTGCGTCGCTCGCTTCGCCTGTTCTGGCGCGGCCTGCGGGAGTGGTGCGGCGACGCAGCCTATGAGCGCTATTTATCCGCAAAAGGCAGACAAAATACAAAACAGCGCGCGCTGACCGCTGAAGAATTCTATGTAGAACAGATTAATCGCCGCTATTCGCGGCCCAACCGCTGCTGCTGAGCGAACTGCGAAACTGGCTTGCCACTTGTCGCGCCGCGAGTCTAGAATCATGGGAAATTGATGAACCGCTTATTTTTTATTTACGGAGGAATCGATGGCGATTGATCAGGACAAGCTTCATGAATTTCTTTTGAAGGCGATCGTGGACTTTGGCGCCACGTTCAACGCGGCTTTGATACGCATCGGGGACAAGCTTGGCCTTTTCAAGGGCCTTGCAGTCGGCGGGCCGCAAACACCCGCGGAACTCGCGAAACGCACCGCAACCAATGAACGCTATATTCGCGAGTGGTTGAGCGCGCAAGCTGCTGGCGGGTACGTCACGTACGACGCGGCGGCGGGGAAATTCCATCT
Organism: Candidatus Acidiferrum sp.; assembly: GCA_049792735.1. GTDB lineage: Bacteria > Acidobacteriota > Terriglobia > Acidiferrales > UBA7541 > Acidiferrum. The sequence continues at coordinate 52,363 of JBARBE010000147.1, read as the reverse complement.
GAGCGAAGAACAAGCCTTTGCCATGGCCGATGAAAGCAGCCCGGTATTCCTGCCGGGAGCATTTCAAACGGCGCTCGCGGCGATCAAAGCGGAAGAGTCGCTCACGGAAAAATTCAAGACTGGCGAAGGAATGGGCTGGCACGAACACCACCCCGAGCTTTTTGTCGGCACGGAACGGTTCTTTCGCCCGGGCTACGCTTCAAATCTGGTAGCGGCTTGGATTCCCGCGCTCGAAGGCGTTGACGAAAAATTGAAAAACGGCGCGCGAGTAGCCGATGTGGGCTGCGGATTGGGCGCCTCGACGATTCTGATGGCGAAGTCTTATCCTAAGTCGGAATTTTTCGGTTTCGATTACCATGACAAGTCGATCGAAACCGCCACGCAGCGCGCGCGCGACGCCGGAGTCGGCGATCGCATCAAGTTTGAAGTGGCCAGCGCAAAATCCTTTCCAGGGAAAGACTACGACTTCGTGACCTTTTTCGATTGCTTGCACGACATGGGTGATCCCGCTGGGGCTTCAGCGCACGTGCACGGCAGACTGAAAAAGGATGGGACGTGGATGATCGTGGAGCCATTTGCGGGTGACAAGCTGGAGGACAATCTCAATCCTATTGGGCGTGCGTTTTACGGGGCGTCCACACTTTTGTGCACGCCGGCGTCACTCTCGCAGGAAGTGGGGCTGGCGCTGGGCGCACAGGCAGGCGAGAAGCGCTTGAAGGAAGTCGTGACCAGCGGCGGCTTCACGCGATTCCGCCGCGCCACGCAGACACCGTTTAATCTGGTGTTCGAAGCCAGGCCATAACCACCGGCGAGCCTGCTGGCGAATCAGAGCGTTACTCGAGCGCGACGGATCAGATTTCTTCTTCGTGTTCGCCATCGTATTTGATGGCGGTCGTCTTGTGCGTGATTCTTACGCTGTGAGCGCGAATTCCCGCAATGATTTCGCGGCGCGTTTCAGCGGGCAGCATTTCTGGAGCGAAGACGCCAGCCTCCTCACGCCGAAAATATTTGATGAAAAGCGCCGCAGCGTGAGCGGTGGCGTAAGCAACCGGCGTGGTGTAGCGGCCCTGCTGGCGAATTTGATAGAGCGTCGGAAACATCGCGTCGGTCCGGATCAACAAATGTTGGTCTTCCTTTGCGCCGCGCTTTACACCCCGCACCAGGACCGAGGCCGAAAACTTCGCATTTTGCAGGACGCCGTGGCGAATCAGCTTGGCGATCGCGCGGGGCGAAGAAGTCTGCGGAAAGCGCTGGCGTATAATGCCGCGCGATTTAGACAATTTCCCCTGTTTGTACCAGCGGCGCAGCCGGTCAAATTCGTTGCCGCCGATTTTCACGTCCATGTCGCGCATCGGAATGGAATAAGGAAGCGTGGCAACTTCATCCTGCGCGGCTAGAACGACGTTGGCGTATCCAATGGGATCGGGAAAGCGGAATTTCTCGAGTTCGGCGAAGCGCTTTTCCATTCGGAATTTTCCCTGGCGGTAGACGCGAGGGTGCGAAATGGCTTCGTCAAAAGAGACTTCCGGCGACCATTGGGAGATGGGATCGTCGCTTTCGGTGCTTTCGTAGAGCCGGATCTGTACGGAGCGGACTTCGTCCAACATTTCCGCGGAGCGCTTGACGAGGAGATTTGTTAGACCGGGAGCCGCGCCGGCGTTGATCAGAGCGGCTCTGTTTTTTTCTTCGAAGCGTTTGGCAAAGGAGAATTGTTCGGACTTAAAAGGGTTCCGTGCGAGGTGCGAACTCAGGTCGACATAGTGGGCGCGCAGACGGAGCGCGGCCCGCATCACGATCAGATTGAAGACGCTCGCTGAAGCGTTGACGATGAGTTGGCACCCGCGTGCCGCTCGCACAATGCCGAGCATGTTTCTGGCGTTCACTTCCGCAACGGCGATCGTGCTTCTGTTGCCTAAAAAGCGGCGAGCACGACCGGGATCACGGTCGCCACACCAGACGGTATGTCCTTGACGTTGGAGCAGTTCTGCCAAAAGGGAGCCGGTGGCGCCGGCGCCGAGAACGAAGATCCGCATGGCGTGACAAAAACTCTATCACAATCCTCAGGCATGGCTCAGGGAAGGCTGCCCGATTGCATAAATTGCACCCTTTTGGCTTGCGGCGTACACTATGAGAGAACTCCGATCCCCGCGGCCTACTGGAGAGAAAGCCAATGGCCCTGGGACGATGCTTTCGCGGCAGTGTATAAGAGCCGCGAGGCTGAGGGTTCGGGCGGAAACGCCTGAGCCTCCCGTGCTTGGAAAGGAGCGATGTGGCGGAAAAATGCGGATTTCCGTCGCGCGCCCGCATCCAAACAGTCGGATCGGGCGATTTCATTTCATGGGCGCAATAAAAGTCGAGGACTCGCGTCCGGCCAGATATTCGTCTCGCGTAAACGTGCCATGACCCTTCAGGACAAATTCGGGCGGCAAATTACCGACCTGAGGATTTCCATCACGGACCGCTGCAATTTCCGGTGCGTGTACTGCCGCTCGGCCGATCCGGAAAATTATCGCGATCATGACGAAATCCTTTCCTGGCCCGAACTGGACCGGCTGGCGCACATTTTTCTGAGCCTCGGGATTCGCAAGATTCGGATCACCGGCGGCGAGCCCCTGGTGCGTGCAGGCGTTGAGGACTATATCGCTCGGCTCCATGCGCTTGGCGTCGAAGATCTCTCGATGACCACCAACGGCCACCTGCTGGCGGAACGCTGCGATCGGCTAATTGACGCAGGGCTGCGCCGCATCAATATCAGCCTCGATTCGCTCGATCGCGGAAAAATTGAACGCATCACGCGCACCAAATCCTTTGACACCGTGATGCACGGGATTGACGTCGCGCAGAAATCCCGGCTGGCGCCGGCGAAAGTCAACGCCGTGTTGGTTCGCGGGCTCAATGATGACGAGGTGGAATCGTTCGCGGAATTTGCACGCGATCGCGGCGTGATCATGCGCTTCATCGAATTCATGCCGCTGGACGCGGACCGCACGTGGACGCGCAGTCATGTGGTGCCCGCCGCGGAAGTGCACCAGCGCATCCATGCTCGGTGGCCACTGGTGCAAATCCCGCACGAGCGCAGCGAAACGGCGCGCAAGTACCGTTTTGCCGACGGCGCTCCCGGAGAGATCGGCCTGATCGCGCCGGTAACGCAGCCCTTCTGCGGCCACTGCTCGCGCATTCGCCTGACGGCTGATGGAAAGCTACGCACCTGTCTTTTCAGCAAGGATGACCACGACCTGCGCGGTCTGCTGCGCGATGGGGCCTCGGACGATGACGTGACCACCTACATCCGTTCGGTGGTCGATGAGAAGGAAGAAGGACACCGCATCAACGCCCCCGATTTCGTGCCTCCCTCTCGTACCATGGTTTTTATCGGCGGTTAGTGAAAATCTGCCTTTGCGCCGGCTCTCCGTGAGCGCATCGCGCTCGACCCCGCGCTGACTTTGAGTTAGCATCGAATGAAGCCGGAAACAAAATCCGGTTAACGAACAGGCACCCCCATGGCGGACGAAGAAGAAGACAACGAAGACGACGAGGAAGAAGGGGAAAGCCAGGACGACTCGCCCGAGCCTGAGCCGCGGCTCTTTACGCTGACAGAGGCGGAGCGTGCGCGCAAGGATCTTGAACCATTTCTCGTGGAGGCCATGGACTGCCGTAAGAAATTGTCCGGCCTCGAGAACGATCTCTCCGCGGTTTCAGCGCGAATCATGATGATGGGCGGCGTGATCGTGCCGTACGAAAAATTGGCCGCGCTGCGCATCGAGCATCAGCAGCTTGCCGTATCTTTAAAGACCGCGCTGAACCGCATCCTCGAGACGGGCTGCCTCATCAAAGACCTGGACGTGGGCTTGCTGGATTTTCCCGCCGTGATCGATAACGAAGACGTCTATCTCTGCTGGAAGCTCGGCGAAGATCGCATCCGTTTTTACCACCGGCAAGATGAGGGATTTGCAGGGCGCAAGCCGATCGACCCACGCGACACCGGTCCCGGAAACATCGTGCAATAGGCGGTGCGGCGTCTCGCGCTCCTCTGTCACCGCAAGTTGGGCTCTCTCGGGTACGTCGCTTACCTCAAGTGCTTTGCTACCTGAAAGGAATTTCGTGGCTTCGCATCCTGAAAACCGTTTGAAAGATTCCGCGAGCCCCTATCTGCGCTCGGCGGCGCACCAGCCCATCGACTGGCACGAATGGGGAGATCCCGCGTTCGCGCGGGCGGCATCGGAAGACAAACCCATCCTTTTGGACATCGGCGCCGTGTGGTGCCACTGGTGCCATGTCATCGATCGTGAGAGCTACGAAAACTCCGAAATCGCCAAAATTATCAATGAAAATTTTGTAGCGGTAAAAGTGGACCGCGACGAGCGTCCGGACGTCGATGCGCGCTATCAATCCGCCGTCAGCGCCATCTCCGGCCAAGGCGGTTGGCCACTGACAGGATTCTTGCTGCCAAATGGAAAGCCTTTTTTCGGCGGTACGTATTTTCCGCCGGAAGACCAGATGGGCCGGCCCGGCTTTCGCCGCATCCTTCTCGCGGTTGCGGATTCGTACAAGAACAAGCGAGCCGACCTTACCCGCGCTGCCGATCATTTGGCCGATGCTGTGGCACAAGCAGAAATGTTCACAGGCGCGCGCGCGGAGTTCGACCCCGGGGTGGTCGATGCGCAAATTGCCTCGGTCACGCAACAATTTGACATTAAGAACGGCGGCTTTGGCCACGCGCCGAAATTTCCACACTCCTCTGTCATTGACCTGGTTCTCGAGCGCTACCAGCAAACAAAAGAAAAGCACCTTCTGGCTATGGTCGAGACCACCCTCGAAAAAATGGCGCGCGGCGGCGTTTACGATCAACTCGCCGGAGGTTTTCATCGCTATTCGGTGGATGAACGCTGGCTCGTTCCCCACTTCGAGAAAATGTCTTACGACAATTCAGAATTGCTGCGCAATTACCTGCACGGCTGGCAAGTGACTCAGCATCCCTTTTTGCGCGAAACGGCGGAAGCCATCGTCGGCTGGATGAACGAAGTGCTGTCCGACCAGGAAAAGGGCGGCTTTTACGCCAGCCAGGACGCGGATTATTCCCTTGGCGATGACGGCGACTATTTCACGTGGACCCTCGAAGAGCTGCGAGCAGCGCTGCCACCGGACGAAGCTCGCGTCATGGAGCCCTACTACGACGTCGAACCCCACGGGGAGATGCACCACAATCCCGCAAAAAATGTTTTGTGGATCGCTCGCAACGCCGGGGACATTGCCCAGCAACTCGGTCTCGACGAGGCGTCCGTGCGTCTCATGATCGCGAAAGGCAAAGGAAAGTTGCTGGCGGCACGCGTTCCTCGGCCAACGCCTTTCGTTGATAAAACAATGTACGTCTCGTGGAACGCAATGTTTGTTTCGGCTTATCTCGACGCGGCTGGAGTGCTAGACGGGTCAACGAACAAGACCTGCCGCGACTTTGCGCTGAAAACCATGGACCGCATGCTCGCGGAGGCGTGGAGCGAATCACGCGGGTTTGGCCACCGTATTGGCGGGCCCGCGCTTGATGGCTCACTCGACGATCAGGTGTTCAGCGTGCTTGCTCTGCTGGATGCTTACGAAGCGACGCTCGAACCTCGCTATTTTGCCGCCGCGCAAAAGACGATGGACCTCGCGATCGTTCGTTACGGCGATGCGGAAGGCGGTGGCTTTTTCGACCGGCCCTCCGACGCCGCGCCGATGGGCGGCCTCGATGTTCGCCGTAAGCCTTTCCAGGATTCGCCCACGCCTGGCGCCAATTCGGTCGCGGCCATCGCGTTGATTCGCATGCACGCGTTCACTGTCGACGAGTGTTATTACGATTTTGCGAAAAAAACGCTCGAAGCGTTCGCCGGGATTGCGCCGCAATACGGAATGTTTGCCGCAACGTACGGCCTCGCCGCAACACTCTTCGCGCGCCACCCGTTGCAAGTCGTCATCACAGGGCGCCCCGACGATCCCGCTGCGCAAGCTCTCGAAGCTGCCGCACACCATGTCTACCGTTTCGGCAAATCCGTCCTCCGAGTAACTCCCGAAACGCCACAGCTTCATCTCGCCGGCGCGCTGAAGGAAACCTTGCCGCATCTCTCGGCAGGTAAAGCTCTGGCCGTCGTCTGCGCGGGCCAATCCTGCCTGCCGCCGACCAGCGACCCCGCGCAATTGAAAGCGCTGCTTGAGAATGGCGCGGCCGGCGCCGCAAGTTCCTAGAATTCTCTAGCACACAAAAGAGAACGGGCGCGAAGTCAAGACTCCGAGCCCGTTCCAGCGGTTGCAATTTTCTAAAGGTTCGACCTCACGCTGCTTATTTCTTGGGCCGCGACTCCGGCGGCACCATCCCATTGATCCGGTAATACACCACGAGCTGCCCGTAGTGCTCTCCCGAATGCTCGATCAATGAATAGGCAAGGTCCGAAAGCCGGTAGGTCTGCTTGCCCAGCACCACGGTTCCCGCCATGCCCTCGTCGCCCTTTGCTTTGATCAGATCCGCCCCGTCCCCAACGCATTTTTTGACGAAAGCCACGACCTGCTCCTTCGTCTTCAATTCATCGCGTTTTGGATCATCGCTAAACCGTGCTTTCTTGCCAACCGCATTATCCGTGAAAAAATACATGGAAGCGGAAGCGTGCAGCAGCTGCGCCACAAACGTCCGCGAAGCCGGATTCGGTTTGTAGTCGTACTTGTCTTCCGGCAAATCCTCGGCGATGGCTATCAACTTCCTGCCGATGTCGTTCCAGGAATCCAAGACGGCTTGCGAAGTGCTCGCCACTGGTTTTGGCGCCGCGTCCTTCTTTGCTTCCTGCGCAAGCGCAGGCATCGCTCCGAGCACCACGGCAAAAAGCAGGGCCCCACACACACTCATTTTCTTCATCGATGCTCTCCTCATCTTTCCTTGCATTTGAACATGCGGCCGGGCCTGCTTTAGGCTGGCTTTGGCAGGCACTTACTCTCTGACGGCCCGGGCAACCAAGTGTTTCTGCTTTGGATACACGAATACCTGTCCCCATGGCCGGTTTCATCTTACACAGGATGCTCCCCCGCATTCTGCCAAATCCCGCAGAGCAAGCGTGCTAAACTTGTATCTTGCCGCTGGGGGATACTCTACTTGAATTGGACTTGGATTCTGCTGCGCAGCGCAATTGCCTTGGGAGCTCTGGTCCTGCTGTTTCTTTCGCAGCGCTTCTGGTACCGCGCCATCTGGCGTGTGACCTCAAATTGGGGAAGCCAGGGCCTGCGGGTCGCGGCGCGCTTAATTTACGTAACCATACTTCTGCTGAGTATCGTCGAGACGGCGGACAGTTTCCGCATGGGCCGGCGTGGCTACCTCGTTCCGACCGGGAATATGGTCACAGTTTTTGCGGGTTTGTGGTTCTTCAGCGCGCTCTTCGCTTACCTCGCGGTAAAAGCTGTCCGGGCCATCGATCGAATTTGGGGTTGGCTTCACGCCGCCTACCGGCTTAAAACGAATCGGGCTCCTTCGCAAGTCTCCGCTGCACGCGCGATGGCACGGACGCCTGCAATGACCGCGCCGGGCGCTTCGGCGCCAGAAGTTGCGGAACTCATCCCCAACCCCTCGCGTCGCTACTTCTTCAAGACAGCCACCGCTCTCGCCGGGGCCGGGCCGTTTCTGACCGCCGTGTACGGTTTTGCCGCCGAGCGCCTCGACTATCAAGTCCGCAAAGTAGAAATTCCGATACCCAATCTGCCCGCCGGGCTCGAGGGCATGAAGATCGTCCAGATCAGCGACATCCATCTGAGCAGTTACATGCCGCGCATGCAGGTGCGCCGCGCCGTCGATATGGCCAACGATGTGGGCGCGGACCTCGCTCTCGCAACCGGCGACTTCATCACAGGCCCCAGCGACCCTATCGCCGATTGCATTGATGAAGTGCGCCGGCTTCGCGCCCCGCTCGGCGTTTGGGGCTGCAATGGCAATCACGAAATTTATGCTCGCGCGGAAGAAAAAGCGCAGATACTTTTCGCGCAGTACGGAATGCGATTGTTACGTCAGCAGAATGCGAAAATCGAGTTTAAGGGGACGCCGTTCAATCTCATCGGTGTCGATTACCAGCGCGAACGCACGCCCGGTGGGCGTAGAGTGCAAATGCTCCAAGGCATAGAGCCCCTGGTTCGCCGCGATATGCCCAACATTCTCCTGTCCCACAATCCGAATTCTTTTAATCGCGCCGCGGAGCTGGGCATCGAGCTGAGCCTCGCCGGCCACACCCACGGCGGTCAAATCCAGGTCGAAATTCTCGATCATCGGCTCAGCCCCGCGCGCTTCATCACGGACTATATCGCCGGCCTGTATAAGCGCCCGATGTTTGCGCCGGCCCCCAACGACCGAGCCTCTTCTACGGCTTCGCGGTTCGACAAAAACCGCAGCTCGTTATTCCCCAACGGCACTTCTGCGTTGGCTTCGATCTACGTGAATCGCGGGCTCGGCACCGTGGGCGCGCCTGTCCGCATCGGCGTGCCACCTGAGATCACGCTTCTCACTCTCCGCAGAGCATAACCATTCGGACGGAACATTCGCATGGATGACGCTCCGGAAATCGACCGCATCGTCAACGAATGGAACGATCTTGGTATGCGCGACGGATTGGAACCCGCTCCTGGAACGCTCCAACTCGACGGATGGCTCAAATTGCTGCTCGCTCAGGGAGGCAGCGATTTGCTTCTCGTCGCCGGCGCTCCCGCCTGCATCCGCGCAAGAGGCGCCGTGCAAAAAATAGGTGACTCGCCACTTAGGGGCCCCGAAATCGAAGCGGCGGTGCTTCCCGCCCTCACGTCTCATGCGCTGGCGCGCTACCGCCAGACGCAGATTGCCGATTCCTCGTATCGCGTGGCCGGACTGGGCCGCTTTCGTATCAACTTGCACCGCGAACGCGGGCGCGCGGCCGCCGCGATTCGCTCCTTGCCGCAAAAAGTGCCGGCGCTTCGCGAGCTAAACCTCCCGCCTTCCGTCGAAATGCTCGCGCATCTCCCGCGCGGCCTTGTGCTAATTGGTGGTCCTGCCGGCTCCGGCAAATCGACTACGCTGGCCGCGCTGATCGACGACATCAACCGCCGCGAAGCCCGCCATATCGTCACAATCGAAGATCCCATCGAATATGAGCACACGCACATTCGCAGCGTGATAGAGCAGGTCGAAATCGGCACCGACGCTCCTGACTTTCCGACCGCTCTGCGCGCAGCTCTCCGTCAGGCGCCGGACGTTCTCGTAGTCGGCGAAATGCGCGACCCGGAAACCATGCGCATCGCCGTATCGGCCGCGGAGACCGGCCATCTTGTGCTTTCAACGCTGCACACCGTCGACGTCGCCACAACCATCTCCCGCATTTCCGATTCTTTTTCCGACGAGCGCCAAAACACCATCCGCCAGGAACTAGCGATGGCCATCGCCGCCGTCCTCACGCAGATTCTTCTGACCGGCAAAAGCGGCGAGCGATTTCCGGCCGCTGAACTTCTGATGATCGGTTACGGTGCGCGGCAACACATTCGCCGCAACGCGCTGCAGCACCTCCATCAGGAAATCACCATGACCAAGAAAAAAGGCTCGTTCGCGCTCGAGGAATCGCTCGTCCAATTGATCAGCAAAGGGCGCATCGACCGCGAGGAAGCGCTCCTTTGCGCCATTCACCCGGATGATTTGGACATTCTTTTGAAAACCGGAAGTCGCGGATAATTCTTCAACAAACGTTTCCAATCGCTGCCCACTTCAGGCAAAATACCTGCGCCAAAAGAGGGGGGCCTATGAACCGCAGTGGTCTGATTGCATCGATTGTCTTCGCAAGCATTTCCCTGGCGCCGATCGGGGCGCACGTTGTCGCGGACGAGAAGCCGCTCGCCGGCTATTCCGTGGAATCCTCGCGCACAGAAAAGCAGTGGGAAGAAAAAATGCGCGCGATTCCGGAGCCGGATAACATTCGCGACTATATGAAGCGGCTGTCCGCCCGACCGCACCACGTTGGATCTCCGTACGACAAAGACAACGCCGAGTGGATTCTCGCGAAATACAAGGAATTCGGACTCGATGCCCACATCGAAACGTTCGACGTTCTTTTTCCGACACCCGAGGAGCGTGTCGTTGAACTTGTCAAGGGAGGTCCGGCGTTCAAGGCCAAGCTGCAAGAACCTCCCGTGAAGGTCGACCCCACGTCCGACCAGACAGCCGAACAGCTCCCTACATACAACGCGTATTCGATTGACGGCGACGTGACGGCTCCTCTCGTCTACGTCAATTTTGGCGTTCCCGCCGATTACGACGAACTCGAGCGCATGGGCGTCTCCGTGAAAGGCGCGATCGTCATCGCGCGCTACTACGGATCCTGGCGCGGCATTAAACCAAAAGTTGCGGCGGAGCACGGTGCCATCGGCTGCCTGATCTTTTCAGACCCGCACGAAGACGGATATTTCCAGGGCGATGTTTTCCCCGAAGGGCCGTACCGTCCGAAAGACGGCGTGCAGCGCGGCAGCGTGGCGGACATGCCTCTCTATTCCGGCGATCCGCTGACGCCAGGTGTGGGTGCCACCAAGGACGCGAAACGGCTCGAGCTGAAAGATGCTCAGACTATCACCAAAATTCCCGTGCTCCCGATCTCTTACGCCGATGCGGAGCCCCTTCTCGCCTCGCTGAAAGGTCCGATGTCTCCCGCGGCATGGCGCGGGGCGCTCGGCATTAGCTATCACGTTGGCCCTGGCCCGGGCGTCGTACACCTGAAAGTGAAGTCGAAGTGGTTTCCGTTGAAGACCATCTACGACATTATCGCGAAAATTCCCGGTTCGGTTTATCCCGACGAGTGGGTGATTCGCGGCAACCATCACGACGGCTGGGTAAACGGCGCCGAGGATCCGCTTTCCGGCCAGTCCGCGATGCTTGAAGAAGCTCGCGCGTTGGGCGCCCTAGTGAAGGAAGGCTGGAAGCCCAAGCGCACCATTATTTATTGTTCATGGGATGGCGAAGAACCCGGCCTGCTCGGCTCGACGGAATGGGTCGAGACGCACGCCGAGGAGCTGAGCAAGCATGCCGTCGCCTACATCAATTCCGACGGCAATGGCCGCGGCTATCTGGCGCTCGAGGGTTCGCACACACTCGAAAAATTCATGAATGACGTCGCGCGTGATATTCAAGATCCGGAAACGAAACTGACCGCCTGGAAACGCGATGAATTACGCGCTATTGAGCACGCCCCGGAAGATAAAAAACAGGAAATCCGGCAGCGTCCCGATCTGCACCTGGGCGCGCTCGGTTCCGGATCGGATTTCACTCCGTTCCTTCAGCATGTCGGCGTCGCTTCGCTGGACATCGGTTTTGGCGGCGAGGATGGCGGCGGAATCTATCACTCGATCTACGATGATTTCTACTGGTACACGCACTTCAGCGACACCACTTTCGTTTACGGACGCGCTCTTTCGCAAACCGGCGGCACAGCGATGATGCGCCTGGCTGATGCCGACTTACTGCCTTTCGATTTCAGCGATTTCGCCGAAACGATGCAGACCTACCTCAAAGAGCTAAAGGACTTGTCCAAGAAGATGCAGGACGAAATTCGCGAGCGCAATAAGGAAATCGACGAAGGCGTTTTCACGGCAACCGCCGACCCAAAGAAAACCTACGTTCCGCCGAAGAAAGAAGAAGTCCCGCCGTATCAGGACTTCGCGCCGCTGGAAAACGCTGTCGACGCGGTCGTGCATAGCGCCGCCGAATATCACAAAGCTCTGGAGCATGCCGAAGCCAACGGCGGAGCTGCTCTCGCCTCTGCTTCGCTCGACGAAGTGAATCGCTTGCTCATCGAAAGCGAACGCAAATTTATCACTTCGGACGGCTTGCCCAACCGGCCGTGGTATAAGCACCAGCTATACGCGCCGGGTTTTTACACCGGCTACGCGGCCAAAACCATGCCCTACGTGCGCGAAGCCATCGAACAGAAACAATGGAAGCAAGCCGACGAAGGCGTTGTAGTCGTCGCGCACTGCTTGCAGGACGAAGCCAAACTGATCGACGACGCTTCCGCGAAACTCGCCGCAGCCCATTAGTCCGCTTCCTTGTAGGGGCACAGCATGCTGTGCCCCTGGTGGGACAGACATATTTGTCTGCCGCCGCGCCTGGAGAGACGGATATTTCAATCTGTCTCTCCAGTTTCAACCCGGAGGCCCGCCTCATGCCTTCCTATAATCTCGCCATCATCGGCATGGGCAACGTGGCCCGCGCCCTTCTGCGCCTGCTCATTTCCAAAGAAACCGACCTGCGCCGTCGCTACGATATCCGGTGGCGGCTCACCGGAGTGGCCACGAGGCGCATCGGATGGATCGCCGATCCCGATGGGCTCAATCCGCTCGCCGTACTGCAAGGCCACGCTCTTATGCAACACGGAATTACGTCGCAGCCGCGCAATGTCCGCGAGTGGCTCGAGAAAACCCGCGCGGATGTTTTCTTTGAAACGAGTTCGCTCAACGCGCAAACCGGCCAGCCGGCCACCGAACATCTGAAAACGGCGCTCGAATTGGGCGCTCATGCCATCACGGCAAACAAGGGCCCCATCGTTTACGCCTTCCACGAACTGACTGCCCTTGCCAAAGAGAAGAACCGAAAATTCTTTTACGAGTCCACGGTGATGGACGGCGTTCCCGTTTTCTCGATGTTTCCGGATGGCCTCCCCGCCACGGAGCTTCGCGGTTTTTCCGGCGTCTTGAACTCGACAACGAACGTTGTCCTTACGGAAATCGAAAAAGGTCGTTCCCTAGATGAAGCCGTGAAGCGCGCCCAAGCCATGGGCATCGCGGAAACGGATCCGAGCGCGGATTTGGACGGCTGGGATGCAGCGGTGAAAGTAGTCGCGCTGGCGATTGTCTTGATGGGCGCGAATATCCGGATCGAGCAGGTTCAGCGCATGGGCATCCGCGAGCTAAGCGAGGAAAAAATCCGCTCGGTGCGTGCCGCGGGAATGCGCTACAAACTGGTCTGCCGCGCGGAACGCCGCGGCGACGGCGTCGAATGCAGCGTGCGTCCGGAATTGTTGCTGGCTTCGGACCCGCTCGCCAATCTAGAAGGCAGCAGCTCCGCGATTCGCTTCGATCTCGACGTCTTCGGTCTGTCCTTCGTCGAACACAATCCCGGCATCGAAGCCACGGGCTACGGCCTGCTCGCCGACTTCCTGCGTGCCGTCCGCCAATAGTTGCCTGTTCGCCGGACTCATTTTCACTTCAACGCGCATAGTGAGCCGCATAAGCTGGCAAAGGAATCCCGAGATCGCACTTCTCATCGCGAACTGGCGCGCCAGCCACAACGCGCAGCGGAATCACGCCAGCCCAGATTGGCAAAGCATAATCGGCTGCGTCATCTTCAGGCGGCCCAACGCGCACTTTCGCGGACACTTCCGTGAGTGGCAGCCGCAAAATACTAGTGGCCTTCAGCTCTTTTTCATTTGGCGAACGTGCATCTTGCCAGCGCCCGGGGAGAATCTTTTCCGTGAATGCGCGAAGCGCTTCGAGCTTTTCTTGCGGCGCATCCACTAGCGTAGCTTTTCCAAGCGCCACGACGGACCGATAGTTCATCGAGTGATTAAAAACCGATCGCGCCAGCACAATCCCATCCGTCAGCGTAACCGTCAAACAAACATTTGCGCCCTCGCCCACGCCGCGCAACATCCGGCTCGCCGCGGATCCGTGAAAATAAATAGCGTCCCCGATGCGCGCGTACAGCGTCGGAATGACAAACGGCTGGCCATCGGCGGAAAACCCGACGTGGCACACCATCCCCTCATCGAGAATATTGTAAATCGTCTCGCGGTCGTAAACGCCGCGCTGCGGCTCGCGCACGACACGCGTGCACTCGCTCGGCGTGAAGTCTTCGGGCACTTTGCACCTCATCGAGAAACGTGGCGCAAAGCCGGCCCGTCTGCAGCCGCTCATTTGATTTCTAGCCGGCGCCAAAGCGGCATGAGTGAGGAACAACCTCCCAAATGCTATCACGCCCGCGTCCGGCTTCATCCCCGGCCCGCCCTGTGAGAAACTATCGTGCGGAGAAAACGATGAGCACACCAGTCATGCAGGGAAGCGAAACCAAGCCGTTGGACGTCGCCTGGGCGCGCGCGCAATTCCCCTCGCTACAATTGCAGGTGAACGGCCACCCCGCTGCCTTTCTCGATGGCCCCGCGGGCACACAAGTCCCGAAGCAAGTGATGGACGCTGTTCAAAATTATTATTTGCATTCAAACGCGAATACCTGCGGCGCCTTTGCCACCAGCCGTAGCAACGATGCCGTCATCGCCTCCGCCCGCGAGGCCATGGCCGATTTTTTCCATTGCGATAAAGACGAAGTCGTCTTCGGGCAAAACATGACCACCATCACGTTTGCCCTCGCGCGCGCCATCGGCCGTGAACTCAGCGCCGGCGACGAAATTGTCGTAACCACTCTCGACCACGATGCCAATGTCGCGCCCTGGCGTGCGCTCGAAGAAAAAGGCCTCGTCATCCGCCAAGTCGATATTCGCGAAAGTGATTGCACGCTCGATCTCGACGACCTAAAGCACAAGCTCACCTCGAAAACAAAGTTAGTCGCCGTCGGTTACGCCTCAAACGCCGTCGGCACCATCAATCCCGTCGCCGAAATCACCAAGCTCGCCCACGCCGTCGGCGCCCTGATGTTCATCGACGCCGTCCATTACGCGCCCCACGGCCCGATCGACGTCCGCGCCCTCGATTGCGATTTTCTCGTCTGCTCCCCGTACAAATTTTTCGGCCCCCACATGGGAACGCTCTACGGCAAGCGCGAACATCTCCTGCGCTTCCACCCCTACAAAGTTCGCCCCGCGCCCGACACTCTTCCCGATCGCTGGGAAACCGGCACGCAAGTCCAGGAACTGATCGCCGGAATCGCCGCCGCAGTGGATTACATCGCCGAAATCGGCCGCCGCTGCGATGCATCAACAAAAGATCGCCGCGGCGCCATCCTCGCCGCCTACCGCGCCACGCGCCCCTACGAAATGGCTCTCTTTTCGCACCTATCAGATGGCCTGCTCGCCATCCCCGGCCTAAAAGTTTTCGGCATCAGCGATCCGAACCAGTTCCACAATCGTTGCTCCACAGTCTCCGTGCGCCTCGCCAATCACACGCCCACCGAAGTCGCCACCTTCCTCGGCGAACGCGGCATATTCACCTGGGACGGCAACTACTACGCCCTGAACTTAACCGAGCGGCTCGGCGTCGAAGCCACCGGCGGCCTCCTGCGCATCGGCCTCGTTCACTACAACACCGCCGAGGAAGTTGATCGTCTTCTCGCCACCTTAAAGGAGATCGCAGCCCGCTAGCCTTCTCGCAAACATCATGAGCAAACGACCAAAACCAATTGTTCTCACAGTTCTCGACGGCTGGGGTTACCGCGCTGAAACCAAAGGCAACGCCATCGCGCTCGCCCGCAAACCAGCCTACGACGCTCTCCTGAAAACATTTCCCAACACGCTCATTCACACCTCTGGCCCCTACGTCGGTTTGCCCGAAGGCCAAATGGGCAACAGCGAAGTCGGCCACATGAATATCGGCGCTGGCCGCATCGTCCACATGGACATCACGCGCATCGATCTCCTCATCGCCACCAAGCAGCTCCAGAATGTTCCGCTTTTCCAGCAAGCCATGGAGCGCGGCCGCCAGCGCCAGCTGCACTTGCTCGGCCTCTTAAGCGACGGCGGCGTACACTCGCACATCCAGCATCTCTTCGCGCTTCTCGAAATGGCCAAGCAGCAGAAAGTCGAGCGCGTTTTCGTCCACTGTTTCATGGACGGCCGCGACACTCCGCCCAATAGCGGCCGCGATTACGTCCGCCAGCTCCAGCAGAAAATGCGCGAACTCGGTGTCGGCGAAATCGCCGCGCTCACCGGCCGCTACTACGCCATGGACCGCGACAACCGCTGGGAACGCATCGAGCTAGCCTATCGGGCGGTAGCTCATGGCGAAGCCGAAACACATTCGAACGATCCCCTCTCCGCGCTACAAAAAAGTTACGAGCAAGGCGTCACCGACGAGTTCGTAAAGCCCATCGTCATCACGAAAGGCGAAGGCGCCGCGGCCGCGCCGCTCGCCACAATTCACGACGACGATGCCGTCATCTTCTACAACTTCCGCGCCGACCGGGTCCGCCAAATGACCCGCGCCCTCGTGGAACCCGACTTTGACCAAATCGTCGATCCCAAGCGCCCCACCAATCTTTTCTACGTCGCCATGACGCAGTACGATAAAAAATGGCCCTGGCTGAAATACGTCATCTCCCCCGAAAAGCTCGAGCACATCCTCGCGCAAGTTTTCGAGGAGCTCCAATACAAAAATCTCCGCTGCGCCGAAACCGAGAAGTACGCGCACGTCACCTATTTTTTCAACGGCGGCGTCGAAAAGCCCTTCGGCGGCGAAGAGCGCATCCTCGTCCCATCGCCCAAAGTCGCCACCTACGACCTCAAGCCCGAAATGTCCGCGCAAGGAATCACGGACACGGTCGTAAAAGCCATCGAAAAAGGCGATTTCGACGCCATCATCATGAACTACGCGAACGCCGATATGGTCGGCCACTCCGGCAATCTCGAAGCCACCATCAAAGCCGTCGAAGCCGTCGACGCCGGCCTCGCCACAATTTATCAAGCTCTCAAACCGCGCGGCGGCGTCTGGCTCATCACCGCCGATCACGGCAACGCCGAAACGATGATCGATCCCGTCACCGGCGGCCCGCACACCTATCACACCACCAATCCCGTCCCGCTCATTCTCGTCAGCGACAACGATCAATTGCAATTGCAGCCTGGCGGCTCGCTGCGCGACCTCGCTCCCACCATGCTCGCCGCGCTGAACCAGCCATCACCTACGGACATGACTGGCCACGATTTGCGCATCCCCGCGAGGCGGTAAGATGACTCTCACCTATGAACCGGTGAAGCAAAAGCCGCCCGAGCCGGGCCAAAATCGGCAACGGTCCTCCTTTGGCACCGTTAATATTCCGGGCACGCCGGTCGGCGCGATTGTTTCCGTCGGCCTCGTCGTGATTTGCTGGTTCGCTCTTCCGCTTTCGCACATTTTCATTCTCGGCACCGGCGGCCTCGGCCTCATCCTCGGCCTGCTTCTCTATTGGAAACACCGCGGCCCGAGCGAATGAACCGCGATCGCACCAATCCAGCCGAAACCAAGCTCGTCATCTGTGTCTGGCATCCCTTCACTTTCTGGCGTCCGCAACCGCTGATGCCGCAAACCATCCGCGCCCGCTGGCCGGAAATGCGTGTCGTGCATCTCCCCGATTACGATCGCCTCCCCGCCGAACTGCCCAACACGGACATTTTCGTCGGCTATTCCCTCCGCGCCGAACAGCTCCAGCACGCCAAAAAATTAAAATGGATTCATTCCACCGCCGCAGGCGTCGCCCAATTGATGTATCCCGAACTCCGTAATTCCGGAATCCTCGTCACCAATCCCAGCGGCGTTTTCTCCACTCCCATGGCCGAGCACACCATGGGCCTGCTCATCGCTCTCGCCCGCAATTTTCCCGATTCCGTGCGTCACCAGGATCGTTCGCACTGGGGCCAGCAGGAAATGTGGGACAAGCCCCCGCATTTTACGGAACTCAACGGCCAGGTTCTCTTAATCGTGGGATTCGGCTCGATCGGCCAAGAACTCGCCAAACGCGCTCGTGCCTTTGACATGCGCGTCTGGGGCGTAACGCGTTCCGGCCAAGGCGACGCCTCGCTCGCCGAAAAAATATTTCCCGTCTCGCAACTCGAAGAAGCTCTTCCGCACGCCGATTACGTGGTCATCGCCGCCCCCGAAACCTCGGAGACTCGCCGCTTTTTCGGCACCGCGCAAATCGCCCGCATGAAACCTGGCGCCCGCCTCATCAACGTCGGCCGCGGCTCGCTTCTCGATGAATCCGCGCTCATTCGCGCCCTCGAAACTGGCGCCTTGGCTGGCGCAGCTCTCGACGTAACCCCCGTCGAGCCTCTGCTTCCAGACAGCCCTCTCTGGAAAACCCCGAATCTCTTCATTACGCCGCACACCAGTGCCGTCAGCGACCGCCTCTGGCAGCGCGAAACCGTTCTCTTGATGGATTTGCTGGAACGCTGGTTCGACGGCCGCGAAATGTTCAACCAAGTCGATCTCACGCGCGGCTACTAGCCGATCAACGCGTCGCAGAAACGCCAGCGACTCAAATCTCAGTCCGCCGTGCCGGTCGCCTGCGCCTCGTACCCTTCGCGCGCGTACACGACGTATTTCTGCTTCTTTCCCTTCTGGTTCACGACTACCAGCGGGCTCCCGTCCGGCTGCACCAGTTCGATCTTCACTTTGTGGAACCTCCCGTCCTTCGCCCCATTCGTCGGCGTGTACGAAATGCTGTACTGATGCCGCAGAAAAGCCGTGACATCTTGGAAGATTCCTGGCATTTCGCCCTCGAATTGTGGGAACCAAGCCTGCCCGCCTGTCTCATGCGCAAACGTCTTTAGTTGATTCTCTGCTTGCAGGTAATTCATGCGCTGCATGCTTCCCATCCCGCCGATTCTATTCACGTCCACGGCGTTCTGAAACACCTGCCCCAATCCCACGCAAAAAATCGTCACATCGGTTTGGCGCAGCTGCTTTGTGGTCTGATCGAGGTTGTGTTTCGAGAAGGTATCGACGCCGCTGGCAAGCAGAATGATGGACTTCTTTCCCCTCACGTCTTTCAGCCTGTCCGTCGTTTCCAAAAGAGCATCGAAAACGTTCGACTCGCTGAACCCCGGAAAATAGAGACGTCGCAGCCCATCCATCACTTCCTCTTTGTTCTGCGTGAAGTCCACTTCCAGCCGTGTTTTCATGTCGAAAGTTTCCAGCGCCACCCAATCTTGCGGTTTGAGCTGCGGAAACAAATACTGAGACCAATACTTCGCGTACATGGCGAATATACCGCCCCAGCCGCGGCTGCTGAATTCCAAAAGCAGCACCGTCGTAATCGGCGCATCCGTCGGTCCGAAGTTGGTGATTGTCTGCGCCACGCCGTCATCGGTGATCTTAAAATTTTCTCTCTTTAATCCCGTCAGGATGTCCCCATTTTGCGTGGTGGCCACCACATCCAGCGTGACTACCGGCACGGTCACCGCGATGCTCACCCCAGCCTGCGGAGCTTGCTGTTGCTCTGTGGCCGGCGTCTGCGGAGCCGCCTGTTTCGGAGGCGGCGCCGCGCCTTGTGGGCCCGTGGGTTCTTGCGCTCCCGCGCGCTCACCAGAGAGCAGCGGGATGATTAAAGCCGCAAGAAATGTCAGCAAAATCAGAGAAACAATCTTCTTCATCTCACCCCTCGATTCGCTTGCGAAATCGTTCCCGCCCGCCAAGGCCGCGCTTTTTCCCTCGCCAGGGACCGCCGCGTCACATTTGAGTTTACGCAACGCGCCGCCAACCCTGCGAACGTGCCCCCACACCTGCATGTTAGTATGAAGCGCGTTAACTGCAAAACGTTTGCTGCGCCTATCGCCATGGCTGGGGCCGCATCCAAGATGGAGGATTGCTCTGTGAATGGGAACCGCAAAATGCGCTTATTTGCGTCTGTACTGGCCTTGTCGATGCTCTCTTTGCCGTCCGGACTCGCCGTCGGGGCTCAGGTGCCATCCACCGCCATGCCCATGGTTCAGGACACGCGCTCTCCCCTCGGAGACACCACCGCGCTCGCCAAGGAAGCGGAAGGCTGGCTTGCCGATCTCGTCAAAATCAACACCACCAATCCGCCCGGCAACGAAGAAGCCGCCGCAAAATACATCGCTGCCATTCTGACCAAAGAAGGTATCCCCTCCGAATTTTTGCCTCTGGCTCCCGGCCGCAGCGCATTAGTCGCCCGGCTAAGCAGCTCCGCCGTGCCCAACCCCTCTCGCGCCCTGCTTTTGGTGGCGCACATGGACGTGGTTGGCGTCGACAAGTCCAAATGGACCGTCGATCCCTTCGCCGCCGTCATCAAGGACGGCTATCTGTACGGCCGCGGCTCGATCGACGATAAAGGCATGTTAGCCGCGAATCTCGCTGCTTTTATCGCTCTCAAGCGTTCGAACTTGCACCTCAATCGCGACGTCATTTTTCTCGCCACCGCCGACGAAGAACAGGGCGGCGACGCCAGCATCAAAATTCTCATCGCCAAGTACTGGAACAAATTTGCCGCCGGTTTCGCAATCAACGAAGGTGGCAGGGTCGTCGTCGAGAACGGAAAAGTCCAGTATGTCGCGGTGCAAGCCAGCGAAAAAGTCCCCGTAAACGTCGCAGTCATCGCCCGCGGCCCGTCGGGCCACGCTTCTGTTCCTACCAAGGACAACGCCGTCGTCCATCTCGCAGCCGCCGTTGCCAAGATTGGCGCCTATTCCGCGCCCGTTCATTTCACCACCATCGTTCGCCGCTATTTCGAACAGCTCGCTCCTCTCGAAAGCGACGAGATTGCTAAATGGATTCGCTCTCTCGATACTCCGGACCGCGGCGACCATGCCCAGCGCTTCCTTTCCGATGCCAATCCTCTTTGGAATTCCATGCTGCGCGACACCATTGCTCCCACCATGCTCTCCGCCGGTGTGCGCGCCAACGTGATTCCCTCCGAAGCTCGCGCCAATCTTAATATTCGCCTTTTGCCAGGCGACACCGTCGACATGGTGCTCGCTGAACTGACCAAGCTCGTCGACGATCCTCAGATTCGTTTCGAAGTCCAGCCCGATGCAGGCCTCACCGCTCCGCCCTCTTCGCTGGACACTGACTTCTATGCCACAATCACCAAGGCCGCGTCGCAAGAGTTTTCCGGCGCTCCCGTGCTCCCGTTTCTTTCTGCCGGAGCGACAGACTCGGCTCAGTTGCGGCTCCATGACGTGCAAGCGTACGGTCTTCTGCCGTTTCCCTTGAGCGGCGATGATTCTCGTCGCATGCACGCCGACGACGAGCGCATTCCGCTCGCGTCTTTCGATAAGGGCGTCGACTTCCTGTCGCGCATTGTCGCGGAATTCGCCGCTTCAAAGTAATGGTTCAACGGGAGTCCTTCGTGCCCTCCGCTCCAATCGGGCGGGGATGCCGAGAGACTATTCCGAATTGGAGATCATGGCCTTTCGTCACTCCAAAATCGTTTGCACCATCGGCCCCGCCAGCCGCTCGTCCAGCATGGTCAGCCGCTTAATCAAAGCAGGCATGGATGTGGCCCGATTGAACTTCTCCCATGGCACTCACGCTGAGCACGCGCAGAATATCGCCGTACTCCGGGCCGCCGCTGTCGAACACCAAAAGCCCATCGCCATTCTCGCCGATTTGCAGGGGCCAAAAATCCGCACCGGTCCGCTCGCGGGCAGCAGGCCAGTGCTGCTGCGCACAGGTCAGCGCTTCACGATTACAACGGCAAAGGTCTTGGGCGACACCACCCGAGTCAGCACCACCTTCCGGCCGCTTCCGCGCGAAGTTCATCGCGGAGATCGTGTCCTGCTCTCGGACGGCTTGATTGAACTCTATGTTCTTCAAGTGCGTGGGCAGGAAGTGATTTGCGAGGTCGCCAACGGAGGCGCCCTCGGCGAAAACAAAGGCATCAATTTGCCAGGAATTAGATTGCGCGTTCCCGCGCTCACTTCGAAAGACCGCTTGGATCTTGCGTTTGCCTTGAAGCACGACGCGAATTACATCGCCGTGAGTTTTGTCCGGCGGCCCGAAGATGTGCTTCTTGCAAAATCGCTAATCCGGCGGGCCGGAAATAACACGCCGGTCATCGCCAAGCTCGAAAAGCCCGAGGCCATTGATAATCTGGACGAGATCCTGCGCGTAGCCGATGGCGTGATGGTCGCCCGCGGCGATCTGGGCGTCGAGATGAATCCGGAGCGCGTTCCTGTCGTCCAGAAAAAAATCATCGCTCGCGCGCGCCACTTCCGCCGCCCCGTTATCACCGCCACGCAAATGCTCGAATCCATGACCGAAAATCCGCGCCCCACGCGCGCCGAAGCTTCCGACGTGGCCAACGCTATTTTTGACGGTTCGGACGCCGTCATGCTTTCCGCCGAAACGGCTTCGGGAAAATATCCCGTCGAAGCCGTGAGCATGATGGCGCGCATCATCGAGGACGCGGAAGCCAGCGATTGGGAATCCCCGCCGCGCGTGCCCCAGGAAAAATTGAAGGTTGCGGAAACTGTCGCGGAATTGGTTTGCCACGCCTCGCACGAGCTACATATGAAGTTGATTGCCGTCTTTACGCACAGCGGTTTCACCGCGCGCCTTGTTTCGTGTTACCGCCCCGCCGCGCCCATCATCGCTTTCTCGCCGGAAGCCGACACGCGCCGCCGCATGGCGCTCATCTGGGGCGTCATGCCGCGCCACATTCCCGACACCCGCAAAATCGACGGCCTTGCCGCCATCACCGAAAAACGCCTCCTCGAAGAACGCCTCGTTCGAAAAGGCGACGTCATCGGCATCGTCGCAGGCACGCCCATGGGCATTCGCGGCACCACCAACTTCATGAAGTTCCACATCATCGGCGGCGGCGCCTAGAAAATTCGCGCCGAACCCTACCCGCGGCAAATTCCCATCAATTGATCCAGCGGTCGGGGCGCGAAGGCGGCTCGTTCTTGTGCTTGTTGATATACACGTCGAAGCGCTTGCGGTTGCGCTTGTGCTGCCAATCCGAGACGCTGTTGCGCACACTGTAGAGGAAAGATCCGCGCCGCAGATAAATGTAACCCACCAGCATGCCTCCGAGATGGCAGACGTGCGCGACGGCGTCGCCGCCCGCGCCCAGCGTCGAGAAAAATTCGATTGCGCCCATCACCGCCACATACGGCCGCATGGGAATCGTCACCGGCAGAGGAAAAAGCCAGATGCGGCGGTCGGGAAACAAAATCGCGTTCGCCATCAGAATTCCGAAAATCGCGCCCGATGCGCCAATCGTCGGAACGTCCGACGGCACGTGGCCCCAACTCATGGGGATGACTTTCACTACAATTTCTATCAGGCCCGCGCCGACGCCGCAAAGAAAAAAGAAATTCAGAAAACGCTTTTTTCCCCAAACCAGTTCCAGTTCGCGGCCGAACATCCAAAGAAACAGCATGTTGATCAGCAAGTGGAACAAGCCGCCGTGGAGAAAAATGTATGTGAACGGCTGCCACAGCCGGAGGCCCGGGATTGGTCCGAGGGCGACGAGGCCGAAGTAGTGATTGACCCAGGAGGCTGGCCCCACACCCAGGAATAACATGATGAGCGTCTGGATGAGGAAGACGCCGGCGCAGACGAGCACCAGGAGTTTTACGCCGGGCGTGATGAAGCCGCGCCAATCGAAGTTATAGCGGCGGGGGCTGAATACGGAAGGCACATCCAAAGTTTACGGCGTTGGAACGCGCCCGTCAAAGCGGTGTTCCCCGGCCAATTCCTGCGCTTTGTGCTTAGTTTTTCTACGTTTATGGGCTCCTTAGTTGAGCTTTTTGCGGGCGAAATGGAAGAGCGAGGCGGCCAGCAAGGCGAACATCACGACGCCGAAGAGCGATTGAAGGTGAGTGGGAACCGGCAGCTTGTCGTTGGGAGCAAGCAGCGGCCAGAACCTGGGACCGAGCGAGAAGAGGTCGGGACGCCAGGGCAGGTTCAGCATGTGGGCGAACCAGCCGGGGACGTGCGTGGCGATTTCCGGATCCTGAAAAAGATTTATGACAATTCCAAGCAGACCAAAAACACCGCCCGCCGCGATCAGGCCGCTGGAAAAAAGCGCGCCGGGGCTGGCTTCTCCTTCGTCCTTCTTTTCTTTCGAGGAGACTTCGACGAGCCAGCGAACAAGGCCACCCGCGAACATCGTGGCCGTGGTGGCGATGGAGAGATACGAGCCGACCGCGAAAGCGAGCGAGCGGACGCCGAGAACCTCGACGGCAATGACCAGAGCGACCCCCATCAGGACGAGGCGCCAGGGAAGCTTCTGATTCAAAATGCCGTTGATGACCGTGGCCATGAGGCGCGCTTGCGGGGCGGGAGCTTTGTCGCTGCCGATGCCCGGCGCCCATTGAATTTCGATCCGTTTTGTATCGCCGTCGTAGAGATATTCGCCGTCGGGGATGACGTTCGAGCCGAGAGAGTTGATCAGCGTGTAGGTTTTGCCGCGATACTCGAAGCCGCCGCGTTCGACTTTCACGCCGGAGGGAAGCGCGGCGATATTGACGGCGATTTGGGTGGGTGCATATTTTTCGAGGCCGACGTTCATCAAGTTGAGCGTGGCGCCGATGGCGAAGGTGGAAACCGTGACGCCGACGAGGAGCGCCCACTGCTGGCGATAAGGAGTCGCGCCGACGAGATAGCCGGTTTTCAAATCTTGCGAAGTGGCTCCGGCAATGGCGGCGGCGATGCAGACCACGCCGCCGATCATGAGCGCCAGGGCGGCATAGTTTGGAGCGGTCCAGCCGGCGAGAAAAAAAATGGCGCAAGTGGCCATAAGCGTGGCGATGCTCATGCCACTGACCGGGTTGGAAGAATTGCCGAGGAGCCCGCTGATGCGGGCGGCGACGGTGACAAATAAAAATCCGAAAACGACGATGAAAACGGCTGCAAAGAGATTCTGATACCAGAAGGTCCCGGCACCCTTCATGGGATGGAAGGTGAGCAAAACCCAAAGCATCACGACGATCACGATCGAACCCAGAATCACGGTTCGCATGGGCATATCCTCGTCGATGCGGCTGGAAGCTGAGGACTGGCCGCCCCCTTGGGCACGAACATCTTTGAGGCCGGAACGCAAAGCGGAAAGGATGGTGGGCAAGGTGCGCACCAGCGTGATGATGCCCGCGGCGGCAACGGCTCCCGCGCCCATCGGCCGAATGTAGGTGGTCCAGAGTTGATCCGGAGACATATTTGGAATAGGGATTGTGCCGGGGTAGATGGGGTGGCCGCCGGAAAGCTGACCGAAGAATTTGATGGCGGGAATCACGACGAGCCAGGAGATGATGCCTCCCGCGAAAAGAAGTCCGGCAACGCGGGGACCGATGATGTAGCCGACGCCGAGATATTCGGAGGTGACGTTGGCGCGGAAGGATGCGCCGGGAAACCATTTGGGCTGGGTTTCCGGCTGCGAAGGCCAGGCCTGGAAAATGTTCATGAAGACGGTGTAAACGCCGCCGAGACCGAGCCCCCAGAATACGCGCCCGGCAAAGGACCCACCACGCTCGCCTGCTACAAGTACATCGGCACAGGCAGTGCCTTCGGGGAAGGTGAGGTTGCCGTGCTCTTTGACGATGAGCTGGCGTCGCAGGGGAACCATGAGCAACACTCCGAGCCATCCGCCGAGAAGCGCGAGAGGGAAAATCCGCCAGAAGGTGAACTCGGAGCCGAAGCCAAGAAAGATGAGCGCGGGAATCGTGAACATGACGCCGGCGGCGAGCGATTCGCCGGCCGAGCCGGTGGTCTGGACGATATTGTTTTCGAGAATCGTTGAGCGGCCAAAC
Organism: Candidatus Acidiferrum sp.; assembly: GCA_049792735.1. Taxonomy (GTDB): domain Bacteria; phylum Acidobacteriota; class Terriglobia; order Acidiferrales; family UBA7541; genus Acidiferrum. The sequence continues at coordinate 26,939 of JBARBE010000147.1, read as the reverse complement.
GCGCGCAGGATGCTGATGGAGAGGACGGCGATGGGGATGGAGGCGGAGACAGTGAGGCCGGCACGCAGGCCGACGTAGACGCTCACCGCGCCGAAGAGCAACCCGAACAGCGAGCCGAGGATGACCGCGCGGATCGTAAATTCTTTTAAGGTTTCCTCCGCGGAAATGTACGTGCGAAATTCCTCCGGAGGAGCCGTGGAACTCCATGAACGATCAGTCACTGAATCCTCCCCGTATGCGGAATGAATTGCGTCGGCCTGCACAAGCGGACGCCGCCTTGCGCTTGTGCGGGGGGATTATGCCGCAAGTCGCAGGCTGGGAGTTAGGAGTTCTCTGAGAGCCGACCGGACGTAACTCATGCCGCGTGACTGGCGACTGGGAGAAGAAAGGATGTAGCTGCAGACCTTCTCCAAAGCGCCTTATGGGGTTGCGTTTGGAGAGAGCAGGGGGAACATGGTTTCCGACAAGGTCGGAACCTTGAGTAGTCAGGCGAGAAGAGAGATCCCGGGCTTCGGTTTGTCGCTCGGGACAGACGCCCTTCGTGGGGTGCCTGGTTAACACTAAGGCCCCACCCCGGGTTTTTTCGTAAATGTTCATTCTAAAGGGTTTTAAGTCCTTTGTTTTGAAAGTGCGCATTCTAAAAGGGTTATGGGCGTGTTTTTCGGAAGTGCGGATTCTAATCGAGTTAGTGACAGGTAGCTTGCGATTAGCGGGTGCTCGAAAGGAACGGGCGGATCTCGACGCTGAGGGCGCAGAGTCTCCAGAGGCCGGACAGGAGGAGGGAAAACGGAGCTCGCGAGAAGGCGAAGAGTGGGTTGAAGAGGCGATCGTCGGCCGAAACATAGGGAATGGTAGCAGAATATTGGCGACTTGTCAACTACATTTATTGTGTTACTGCAATGTCATTCGAACGGCGGGGGCGGATTCGAATCGGGGTGGCGGAAGTTGAGGGATTGCAAAAAGTTGGCGGGGAGGGACTGGATTGATACGGCTGTGGAAATGTGTGGAAAAGGGTGTGGAGAGGGAGGGTAATGAGTAGTGGGTGGTGAGTAGCAGGACAAGCATAGATCCCCGTGCGCGCTCCGACTCTTTTGCCCTTTTGAGGGCGTGAAACCGAGTGGTGGAAAGCTCGAAGAAGGGGCGCGTGGAACCGTGAGCATGGCGGGAGACAACGGGGCACAGTTGCCGCGCTAAACGGCAAATATGGAGGTCACGCTTCATATTCCGGATGATGTCGCGGAGCGACTGTCGGCGTCCGGGAGCGATCTCTCGCGCCGGGCTCTGGAGGCTTTTTCGCTAGAAGAGTACAAGGCTGGGCGGCTGACGGAAGTCCAGTTGCGCCAACTGCTTGGCTTTCAGAGTCGCGACGCGCTGGACGGATTTCTGAAGGCCCATGAAGTCTGGCTGAACTACACGCTGGAAGACCTTGAGCGCGAACGGGCGGCTTTGCGGCGCTCGGGCTTGCTCTCGGAATCGCTGAACAGCCAATCGACTGACTGAAAGAACTCGGCAAAGAATCTATGGTTGCAGTATCATCGGATAGTAATGGGTACTGTAAAGATAAATCCGATGAAGCTTACTGGACCATGGACGGCGGGGTTCGTATTGGATTATCACTGCGTAAGCGCTACCCCGACAGGCGATCCGTATCATCCCTTTGAAATGAAGTACACTGAGCTTGGCGGTCGGCTCTATCAGTTCAAGTATCGGGGCGATGCCAAGGCGCTGCCCGACATTCTCGATACGGTGGAGGATTTCGTAAGGAGTTCGAAGATGCCGGTCGATTGCGTTGTTCCGGCGCCACCTTCAAAAGGCCGGACAGCTCAACCGGTGGTTGTGCTTGCTCGGGAAGTGGCGAAGCGTTTCGGTGTTCCCGTTTTCGAGGCCGGGGTGGTCAAGGTGAAAGAGACACCGTCGATGAAGAATATTCCGGATTGGCTGGAACGGCAGAGGGTGCTAGAAGAGTCAGTCCAGGCAGGGTCGGATGTTGTGAAGGGCAAGACTGTTCTACTTCTGGATGACCTGGTTGAGTCGGGATCTACGCTTCGCCGCGCAGCTGACGTGCTTTTGAAGAAGGGCGGAGCTGCTGCCGTTTACGCGGTGGCCTTGACGCGGACAAGATGAGAGAAATAAAAAACCGGACGAAGATATTCATCGCAGGTTCGCGCAGCGTCTCGCGTCTGGGCAAGGACGTGAAGGAACGGATCGACAACATCGTCGACAAAGGACTTGCGGTGATCGTGGGCGATGCGAATGGCATCGACAAAGCCGTCCAGCGGTATCTCGACGAGCGACGGTATCGGAGTGTTACGGTTTTTTGTATGGAGGGAGGCTGCCGGAATAACGTCGGCCAGTGGCCAATGGAAAAAATCGCCGCCGACCCATCGCGACGCGACTTTGCGTACTATTCGACAAAAGATCGGGCGATGGTTGATGAGGCCGACTATGGGCTGATGCTATGGGACGGCAAGAGCCGCGGAACTTTGCGGAGCATTATCGATTTGGTCAGACATAGCAAACCTGTGATTGCGTACGTTGCGCCCGCCAACTCTTTCTACACATTGCGGCAGTCGGATGATATTGCTGAGATGCTTAGTCATGTCGATCCCGCCGCGCTCCAGGGGATAGACGCTGAGCTGAGGTCCTTCGCGATGGCCGGTGGATCTGGGCGCAAGAGTGATAGCTTGCCGCTATTTTAAGAATCATCAGACAAGACCCACACTTGCAAAACCAGCGAGGGTGGGCCACCCAAAAACTTGCCACGGATTTAAGCGTCGGCTACCCGCGAGGATGGGACAGCCACTCGCTGGTAAGGCTCGGCCACGATGAAGATAGACGAGCCGCGGTTTCTCTCAGCTGCCTTATCTCGGGAGTCGCGACAAAATAACAGTCGCATGCTCTGGATTGCCAGGCCAACAGTAGACCACTCGTACCCGGGCTACGCCTCCAAGAATAACGCCAGCTTTCGGGGGTATTCCCGTGGCCCGATGGCATAGCGGGTCGCCTTCGTATGCAATCGTTATCTGCTTGAATTTCTTCTCCATATTTTCCTCCTGAGAAGATTTTTGAGCTCCAAAACAAAAAAGGGCGACCTCCAACTGAGTTGGAGATCACCCGATTTAACACACTCACCATACCAGATTTCTACAGGCGGAGAACAGCTATGCGGATATCCTTGGCAGGGCTGGCGGACTCGGGAGCGAGTATCATACGCCAGTGGCCCGCCGCCGTGAAATCCGCGGACAGATCCGTGACGAATTTCGCGCGACTGTGTTTCGCCCTGACGATATGCTTCCCTTCTGAATCGCAGAAGACTTCCTGCATGCCAACGCGGATCGCCTTCCAGGGGCTTACCGGATTCGTCCACAACCATAAAGCCGCTCCCAATCTAATTGGTCAAGGATCTAGAGCGGGCCTACGCGAGGGGGAGGATAGCGGTGAGGGAGGAAGGGTCGTCGGCGGGGGAAGAGGTGAAGTGGAAGCGGCGGGCGAGGGCTAGCATGGGGGCGTTTTGGGAGAGGATATGGGCGACGATCGACGGGATTTTTTCGGCGCGGGCGATATCGATGAGGCGGGCGACGAGTTCGCGGCCGAGGCCGGAACCTTGATGGCGGTCGGTGACTAGAACGCCTAATTCGGCTTCTTCGCGACCGAGGGGGCGGGTGAGGCGGCCGACGGCCAGGATTTCGTGTTCGCGAGATTGCGGATTCACGCGGTCTACGACGAGGGCGATTTCGCGGCCGTAATCGACGCAGCAGCGGCGAATGAGATTTTCGTGGGCGATGCGGGAGTCGAGTTTTTGGACCTGGAAATAGCGGAGGTAGACGGAGCTGTCCGAGAGGGTGTGGTGGAAGGCGACCATGAGGGGTTCGTCTTCGGGGCGGATTGGGCGGATGGTGACTTCGGAGGCGGCGTTGGCGGCGCTCGAGTCGGGCATTTGCCAACGGGAGATGTATTGCGAGGGGTAGGGGCGAATGGCGGGGCGGGGGAGCTGGGCGTCGGGGAGGTCGGAGGGGAAGAGGACCATGCGGGCATCGAGTGCGAGCAGTTGATCGGGCCCGGCGAGGACGGGGTTGATATCGATTTCGCGGAGGCGGGGCTGTTCGACGACTAGTTCGCTGAAGCGGACGAGCAGAGTTTCGAGGGCGGGGAGATCGACTGGTTTGCGGCCACGGACGCCGCGGAGGGCTTTGAGGATTTTGGTCTGTTCCATTAGGCGAGCGGCGAGCGTGGAATTTAGCGGAGGAAGGGCGAGGGCGCGGTCGCGATAGACCTCGACGAGCTGGCCGCCGGAGCCGAAGAGGATGACGGGGCCGAATTGGGCGTCGATGGAGCTTCCGAGGATGAGCTCGTAGCCTTCGGCGCGGATCATGGGCTGGACGGTAACGCCCTGGAAGGCGGCGGGGCCGGCTTTGGCGCGGACTGAAGATTCGATGGCGCTATAGGCGGCGCGGACTTGCTGGTCATTTTCCAAATTTAGCTGCACACCGCCTACGTCGGTCTTGTGGGTTACGGTTTCGGAGTGGAGTTTGAGGACGACTGGGAAGCCGAGAGACTTGGCTTGGGCGGCGGCTTCGTCTTCCGTTTTGGCGAGGAGCGTGGGAACGGTGGGGATGCCGTAGAGCCTGAGAATTTCTTTGGAGTCGAATTCGGTGAGTAAGGGCCTGCCAGAGGACGCGACGGCGTTGATTAGCTGGCGGGCTTTTTCTTTTCGGCCGCTGAGCACGGCGGGATCGTCGGCGGGAAACGGCGTTTCGTAGAGGCCGCGGAGATTGTAGGTGTAGTCCCACATGGACTTGAAGGCGCGGACGGCGGAGTCGGGATAGGAGAAGGCGGGGATGCCGGCGGCATTGAGGATGCTGATGCCGGGCTCGACGGCGCCACCGCCCATCCAACTGGCGAGGACGGGTTTGCCGTGAACTTTGGCGTGGGCTTTGAGTTCCTGGGCGACGTGGGCGGGGTCGGTCATGCCTTGGGGAGCGAGAATGGCGAGGAGGCCATCGGAATTTGGATCGTTGATGGCGATTTCGGTGGCGCGGGCGTAACGCTGAGGGTCGGCGTCACCGAGGATGTCGATGGGATTGGCGTGGCTCCAGTGAGGGGGGAGGAAAGCGTCGAGAGCGCGGTGCGCGGATTCAGAAAGCGGAGCGAGCTCGCCGCCGATGGCCATGAGAGTGTCGGTGGCGAGGACGCCGGGGCCGCCAGCGTTGGTGAGAATGGTGAGGCGAGGGCCGCGAGGACGAGGCTGTTTTCCGAGGACGTCGGCCATGTGGAAAAGCTCGGCGATGCGGTCGACGCGAAGGACGCCGCAGCGGCGGAAAGCGGCGTCGTAGACTTCGTCGCTGCCAGTCATGGCGCCGGTGTGAGAGGCGGCGGCTTTGGAGGCGGCTTCGGAACGGCCGGCTTTGATGACGATGATCGGTTTACTGAAGGAAACTTCGCGGGCGGCGGAGAGGAAGGCGCGCGCGTCACCGATGGATTCCATGTAGAGAAGGATGCTTTGGGTGTTTTCGTCTTCGCCGAAGAAGGAGAGGAGATCGCCCCAGCCGACATCGAGCATGGAGCCGGTGGAAACGATGGCGCTGAAGCCGACGTGCTCGGAGAGGCTCCAATCGAGGATGGCAGTGAGGAGGGCGCCGCTCTGGCTGAGGAAGGCGACACTGCCGGGGCGGGCGATGTCGTGGGCGAAGGTGGCGTTGAGGCCGAGCCAGGGATTCATGATGCCGAGGCAATTGGGGCCGATGAGGCGAGTGGCGCCTTTGCGAAGCTCGGATTGGATGGAGCGCTCGAGGGCGGCGCCGTCGGAGCCCATTTCTTTAAAGCCGGCGGAGATGATGACGATGGCTTTGACGCCCGCGGCGACGCACTCAGCGACGAGGGCGGGGACCGTCGGCGCAGGGGTGACGATGACCGCTAATTCGACGGCTTCCGGAATGGCGGCGATTGTGGGATAGCACGGAGTGCCGAAAATCTCTTGGCGCTTGGGGTTGACGGGGAAAACGCGGCCTTTGTAGCCGGCTTCGAGGAGGTTTCGCAGAGTGGTGGCGCCAACGCTGCTCTCGCGGTCGGTGGCGCCGATGAGGGCGACGGAGGCGGGCGAGAAGAAACTCATCATCGGAGAGTGGCCGGTGATTTGGGGACGTGGGGTCATGGTTGTGGTGCGCGAGACTAGCAGAGCAGTATCGCTGTTCATGGCTAGCTTATCCAGAGTCATGAGAAAAAGTTGGCGCGCCCAAGAATCGGCGGGCATCGCGATTGGAAGCGCAATGCGCGCTTCGTTTTGGGCGCGCATTTAAATGAGTTGCGTCGGCTACGACTGCGCAGCAACTCGGACTGTCAAAGAACACTATGGCATTGACGTTGATTTGAAAAAGCGAAGTCCATCACTGCGCGAGGTGATGAGCGTCACAGCGTAAGCCTCTGAATGACGAGGACTATGGAGTCAAGAGGAGGGACCCATGAAAGCCGCAACCGCAAAAACCGCTGTGGGGTTCCAGAACATTTTATTTGCGACGGATTTTTCCGACGCAGCCGACAGAGCGATTCCGTTTGTCAAAGAGATTGCAAAACACTACGAGGCGAAATTAGTCGCCTTGCACGTACATCCACCTGTTGTTAACCCCATGACTCCGCCCGAGACCTGGGCTGCCGATAGCGCGGCGACAGAAGCCCGCGACCAAATGCACCGTGAACGATTGCTGAGCACGTTTGCGGGAATTCCCACGGAAGTGCTGATAGAGGAGGGGGGCATCCACACCGGCCTGCAAGCGGCCATTGAGAAATATCACACCGATCTCGTGGTGATTGGCACGCGGGGGCGGACGGGGATTATAAAGCTTCTGCTTGGATCCACGGCGGAAGAGATTTTGCGAACTGCGACATGCCCGGTGATGACGATTGGGCCCCATGCCGATCCGTCGAGGGGACCCAATGGACAGATGCGCGAGATTTTGTATGCAACGGACCTCTCCTCGCCATCACAGAATGCGGCAGCCTACGCAGTTTCGCTGGCGGAGGAGTTTCAGGCGCGGCTGGTGCTGTTGCATGTCGTTCCGGGGCAGGATGCCAACGACCTGGTGATGGATTTCGACGTCAAGAAGTCGATAAAAGGACTGCTTCAAAAGCTGGTGCCGGTCGAAGCCGCGGCGTGGTGCAAGCCGGAATACTTTGTCGAAGAGGGCAATCCAGCGGAAAAAATCCTGGAGATGGCGCGCCTTCGCGGACCGGACTTGATTGTGCTGGGAGTGAAGCCGGAAGAAGGCGTGTCGGGGGCGGCAACGCATCTGCCGATCGCAACGGTACACAAGGTTGTTGCACAGGCGCAATGCCCGGTTTTGACGGTTCGGAGCTGAACGAGAAACTGAAGGACCTCAGAGCGTAGAAAGGTAGTGGAGTGAAAAGCGGGGCATGGCATCCAACTTCGCAATCGGGAAGAAGGGTGCCGTGCCCCGCGCGTTTTGCGGTGCGCGTTGGACCAGGCAGGAAGATGCAGGCAATGGATGCTAGGCGGCGGCGACGAACTGGACGGTTTCTGCCGATACGGCTATTTCGTGAGGAGCTTGGAGGAAGACGCCGCGTTCTTCCGAGTAGACGAGGGTGTACAGTTTCGAGCATTTTCCGCAGAGCCAAAAATGCTGGACGGAATGGGTATTCGGCGGCTGTTCATTGGGCCGGTGGGACTTGTGAAAGCGGAATAGCTCGCCCTGGCGGTAGTCAAATGGAACCTGGCAGGCGGGATTTGCGCAGATGGAAATCATCGAAAGTCACCAATTCTTCCTTCGTCGCTCATGTCTCCGGCGCCAGTCTTGCTTTGACATGAATCTCAATTTCATCTGATCTGCCAGTGGGCTCGGCTTTCTCGAGACGATCGATGGTGGAGCGGAGCCATCCCCTGAGAGCGGATTCCAATTCATCCCGAGTGCCAAAACGGTAAAAGGAATCGATCGTTTCGCCCTGTTCGTTCAAAGGGATATAACGGCAGGGGACATTCTTTTTGCGGCGTTCCGAGGGAATGACCTGCATCATGACACAGTCGCTGCACGGCTGCGGCGGTTTAGCTGGGTCAAAATTCAAACAGGTTGGGGAGTCTTGAAATATGAATTGGGGACGCCAGGCGGCGCGGGCCGTGTGACGGTAGCCGCCTTTTTCGACGAAGTCCAGTTCGGCTTTAAGCACTGCCAGTAAATCGCGATTATCCTTGCTCATAAGAAACTTCCCCACAAGAGCTAGTGTCGGTGCCGGGCGAGTTCGCTTCAGTGACCAACGTCACAACCTGCCGTGTTGCGGGTCACTCTCAGGGTTATCCGCCTGGCCGGCAAAGGTTTGCGCTAATGAGATATACTCACCCCGTCGGCCACTACGCGGATGTCCATGCGAAATCATTCTCTTTTGCACATCTTCCTCGCCGCTATTCTCGTCGTGGCCTTTTTCCCAATCGCGTCCAGACCCGGGGTAGCGGCAAAGTGAGCAGAGAAGCGCGCGGCATCGCGAAACCCGTGCGGTCAGAAGACTTATTCGAAAAGCTGTTCGAATTCTCGCCGGACGCCATTTTGCTGATCGACCGAGCAGGCAAAATCACGAGGGCCAACGCACAAGCGGAGAGCTTTTTCGGCTACAAGCGAGCGGAACTTTTCAGACAGACTATCGAGATGCTCCTTCCTGAAAGATTCCGCGATAGTCACCCGGGGCACCGGGCAGGCTATTCTGCCAAGCCGCGCGTGAGAGCGATGGGGGCGGGCCTTGAGTTGTACGCCCGACGTAAGGACGGAAGCGAATTTCCCGTGGACATCATGCTTGGGCCCCTGGAGGGATCAGAGGAAGCGGCGGTAGTTGCCGTCGTCCGCGACCTTACACAAAAGAAGCGCGATGAAGAAGCGCTGCGACGCGGCGAGCTGGAGCGGCGCTACCTCGAAGAAGAGCTGCAAACGGAATATCGCTTCGAGGAGATTATTGGAGAAAGCCGGGCGCTGAAGAGAGTCTTGAAGCAAGTAGAAACCGTGGCACGCGAAGAAGCGACGGTGTTGATTCTGGGAGAAACAGGGACGGGCAAGGAGTTGATCGCGCGGGCGATTCACGAATTGAGTCCACGGAGCCATCGGACGTTTGTGAAATTGAATTGTTCCGCGATTCCCGCGGGTCTGCTCGAAAGCGAATTGTTCGGGCATGAAAAAGGAGCGTTCACCGGGGCGATTTCGCAAAAGATCGGGCGGCTGGAATTGGCCCATGAGGGGACGCTCTTCCTGGATGAGATTGGGGATTTGCCATTGGAGCTGCAGCCGAAGATATTGCGAGCTCTGCAGGAACGAGAGTTCGACAGGCTGGGGGGCACGAAAACTATTCCCGTAAACGTTCGTCTGATTGCCGCCACAAACAGGAATCTGACCAAAATGGTGGCCAGCCACGAATTTCGAAGCGACCTCTACTACCGGCTGAGAGTTTTTCCGATCGAAATTCCTCCATTACGAGAACGGCGCGAGGACATACCCGTTCTGGCGAACTATTTTGTCCATAAGCACTCCCGCCGGATGAACCGGCAGATTGCGACAGTGCCGGCCGAAACGATGGAGGTGTTGCGCAATTGGAGCTGGCCCGGCAACGTGAGGGAGCTGGAGAACTTCATGGAACGAGCGGTGATCCTGACCCAGGGCCCAGTCCTTCGGGCCCCCCTTTCTGAACTGAAAACCCTCGACGAGCCTGCCAGTGGCTTGGATCCAAACTTTGAAAACGCGGAGCGCGAACACATCCTTCGCATCTTGCGCGAAGCTAAAGGGATGATCGGCGGACCGAAGGGAGCGGCCGAGCGGCTAGGTTTAAAGCGAACCACGCTCAATTCCAAAATGAAAAAGCTTCGGATTACGCGCAAGGACTACATTTAGTCTCCGAGACGAAATAGCGTCTCGTCACCTTGGAGAGTATCCTTCGTCACAAACTCATCTGTCTCCCCTAACAAGATTTAACCCCAATCTTCTGCGCATCTTGCAGACCAACGCGCGCTAGAACACACCCCGCCGTGACGTGGCGCACAAAGTGCATTCATGAAAGTGTGCTGAGAATTTCGGCGGAGCCGACAGAGAGCGTGGTTACGATGCGGCTCGAAGGTAAAGTCGTAGGGCCGTGGGTGGATGAATGTCACCGTGCATGGCAGGCAATCCGAGCGGAATTGGGATTGAAGAAGCTCCGGCTGGACCTGCGTGGCGTGACATTCATGGACAATCGCGGGACTGCGCTGCTTCGGGAGATTCGCAAACTGAGCGGGGCGGAGATATTGGCGGATTGCCCGCTGACGAAATACTTTGCTGAACGAGTCATGCAAGAAGTTGAGACTGAGGGAAACGAAGGAGTCTGACATGAAAGGGCCCTACGGATTCGAATCGAACGAGCATTGCCAAACCTGCAAGTCAAAGGGGAATGGCTTCTTCTGCGAGCTCTCGACACCAGCCTTGAAAGATTTCGACGAAATTCGATCAACCACAACGTACCCGGAAGGCGCGGTACTGTTCCTCGAGAAGCAGGAGCCTCGCGGGATTTTCGTGCTATGTGCGGGCGAGGTGAAGCTTTCCATAAGCTCGAGCGGGGGCAAGACTCTCATCCTAAGAATCGCGAAACCCGGCGAAGTGCTCGGATTGATGGCCACGCTTTCGGGCATTCCCTATGAAGTGACCGCGGAAACAATTCGACCCTGCCAAGTGGCTTACATTCGCCAAAAGGATTTTGTGCGCTTCATCGCCAAGCATCCGGAAGCCTATCAAAACGTCATGCGGCAGATGACCTCCCTGTATCAAGGAGCCTGCAACCAACTGCGCACAGTTGGGTTGTCCTCTTCCGCCCCGGAGAAACTGGCCAGGCTTCTGCTCGATTGGTCAGCCAACGGGAAGGAGACCGAGCAAGGCACGCAAGTCAAGCTGCCCCTGACACATGAAGAGATTGCCGCGCTGATTGGAACGACGCGCGAAACCGTGACGCGCACGCTCAGCGAATTCAAGAGCAACCATCTTGTCGCGCTGCATGGTTCAAATCTTATGATCTCGAACCGGCCGGCGCTGGAGTCGCTTGGAGCGGACTAGCGGTGATCGCGGGAGGCGGTATCCGTTTCATTCACGAATTTGGACGGATGGGTTCGCTCGTCTCACGAAACGGGCCGAGAGCAATCAACATACAGTAATTTATGACGATTACGCTTTGCGGTGCTTGAAGAATTCGACCTGCCGCAGGCGCTTCTTCGCCGCTTCGAGAGTTTTGTACGGCCCGCCGAGGTTTCTGCCTTTGCTGGAAACTACCTGATAGCCTTCTTTTGTCTTCTTAATCATGGCGACCCTCCAGGGCGCTTTCAAGCTCCAATGACGCACAGCTGGACCGACATCAGCCGCGGACAGTCAGCACTGGACATTGCGCGCGAGCAACTACGTTGTAGGCGATATCCTTTTGCACTCGTGTCGAGATTCTTCCCAACTTATCCAGTCCACGGATTCCGAGAACGATCAGGTCTGCTCCGTTTTCTTTGGCGGCAGCCAGAATGCGAGCGGCGGGCTCGCCATGCTCGACCAGGGACCGCGGCCGGCACCACTGCCGGGCTTCCTGAGGAACGAGGTCCTCGAGTTGATGAATGGCTTCTGCGACGGAAAGATCGGCAGTCTTGATCGCTTTACCCGGTCTTGGCTGGGGCAGGACATGAAGGAGAATCAATTGCGACTGATTTTCCTGTGCGAGAGACACGGCGTAAGGAGCGGCTACCGAGGAAACATCGTTGAAATCGGTTGCAAAAAGAACGCTGCGGAATCGTCCGCCGCTATGGGCGCCCACGCGCGCTTCGGGCCCACTCATCAGAACGGGGACGCGCGAACGACGGAACACTTCCTCCGCGTAAGAGCCAAGGAGAGCCTTCTTCAAACCCGTCCGGCCATGCGTGCCCATCACGATGAGATCGATTTCGCGCTCTTTCATGAGGCGGCTGACCACTTCCCAAAGATCGCTGCCGCGTTCGATGATGTCTTCTCGCTGAAGGCCGCTCAGCTGGGAATCTAAGCGGGCCATCTCCGTCTTGGCCCATTCTTCCTGGTCATCCAGAAAACTGACGGCGGATTCAGGGGACATGTAGGCATACGTGGAGGGGACGAGAACGTGGACTGCATGAACGCGTGAGCCGTAGCCGCGGGCGATGGCCGTTGCGAATGGCAAAGCATCGCAGGATGGCTCGGAGAAGTCCGTCAGAAAGAGAACGTTCTTGAAGTCAATTCGTTTACTAGCGTGCACCATCACCATAGAAATTCTCCACGCGTGAGTATGGGCAGTCTTAGCGCTGGCTTTCGGTGATAGCGGCTACAGTTTTATGTGATTCTCGTCACAGATGGAAACGGAAAGCGTCGAGTCATGGGCAACGTGGGCGGCGTCCGATTGGAGTAGTCTGCCGAAGATTGAAGTGTGGAACCGCTTACAGCACATCCACCCATTCGGGGGAGGCGGCAAAAGCCGCGTGGATGAGGCCCACATGAGAATAGGCTTGCGGGAAGTTGCCCCACATGCGCATGTGGGAAGTATCGTAGTCCTCGGACAAGAGGCCCAGACCGGAGAGTGTGGAATGGACGCGATCCATGACGGCTTTGGCTTCGGCGGTGTGGCCAGTGTCAGCGAGGGCTTCCACTAACCAGAAAGTGCAGATGATGAAGGCGACGGTGGGCGAGCCGAATCCGTCATCGAGTTTGTAGCGATAAAGCCAGCCGTCGTGAGATAGGCCGCGCTGGATGGACTGGATGGTGCCGGAGAGGCGCGTGTCTTCGGCGGGGAGAAATCTTAGGTAAGCCATTTGTAACAGCGAAGCGTCGAGATCCTGGCCGCCATACGTGCCAGCGAAGCTGTTGAGTTGCGGGCACCAAGCTTTGGCCAGGATATCTTCGCGAATTTGTTCGCTGGCGGAGCGAAACTCGTACTCGATGCTCGGAGCGTGGAGGGCAGCGACACGAGCCATGCGGTCGGCTCCCGCCCAACACATAAGATTGGAAAATGTCTGCGGCTTCCATTCGGTGCGGTATTCCCAGATGCCGGCGTCGGGTTTGCCGGCCACGGAAATGGCTTTTCGAGTGAGGCCTTCGATTAATTTGAGAGCGGCTTTGGAGCGATCGTTGGCGAAGCGTTCGTCGAGAAAAATGGGGACGAGCGCCAGGACCATTTCTCCGAAGACGTCGTTTTGTGTGTGCTTGGCAGCGCCGTTTCCTACGCGGACGGGGCCGTCACCGTTGAAGCCGGGCCAACTTTCGAGGATGCGTTCGTCGAGGCCGGAAGCGCCGTCGACGCGGTAGAGCGGGTGAAGATTCAGGTCGGGAGCGCCGCCAGCAATATTAAGAAGATAGTGGATGAAGTCCTCGCGCTCATCGAATTGGCCGAGAAGGCGGAACGCACCCAAAGAATAGTAGGCGTCGCGGAGCCAGCAATAGCGGTAATCCCAGGTGCGGCCGCTGCCCGGGGATTCGGGAATTGAGGTGGTCATGGCGGCGATGATCGCGCCGGTATCCTCGAAGCAGTGCAATTTCAGGGCGAGGGCGGAGCGAATCACCGCGTCCTGATAGAGCGGAGGCACGTTGCATTGCTTTACCCAGCGCTGCCAGTAACGTTGCGTTTCGCCCAGGAAGCGTTCCGAGAGGAGGCGCAGGGATTCTTCGATGGGAGCGCCCCAGGTCAAAACCAAATGCTGGCGGCCGGTGAGCGTAAAGGATTGGTCGCTGAGGTAGGAGATGGGGATGTCGGTTGTGAGGCGGAGTTGGCTGCTGTAGCCCTCGAAGCGCACGTGATTCGAGCCGGCCGTGCGTGTGGGAACACGCTTGGACCAGCCGAGGCGCGGATCGCAAACTACGCGGATGCGCGGGGTGCCTTCGAGGGGCTCCACAATGCGGAAAAGTTGGGTTGGACGAAAAGTGCGGTCGTACAGAGTGAAGCGGGGCGCAAAGTCCAGCACGCGAAATGAGCCGGACGGCGTGGTGAAACGAGTCTCAAGGATGTTGGTGTTTTCGATGTAGGTCTGCTCGCCCTCTTCTCCATCTGCCGGGCCTACCAAGAATTTGCCGCCGTCTTTTTCATCGAGCAGCGTGGAAAATACCGGTTCGGAGTCAAAGCGCGGCAGGCAGCACCAAACCATCTCGCCGCTGCGATCTACAAGCGCGGAGAACTGGCAATTGCCGATGAGACCTAAATGTTCGAGCAGCATAATTAGAGCGTAACAAAATTCAAATTGAACAAGAACATGGGTGTGCCAGTTAGCGGCCTGCCATTTCCAGAACGCCACTGGGATGCGCGAGAGCGGCGCTTGCCGCGAAGCCTTCCCAGAGCGACGAAAACAGAAGGCCGCCGAGGGCCGTCTCTTCACAACGCAAGAGGAAACCCCCTTCAGCGAGCGCCGCCGCATAGTCCGGCAGCCGACTTATGCGAAGACCAGTGGTCATTCGGAAGGCGGCATACAGGGCGCGGATAACGGCCGCGGTCCAAAGGCGGCCGAGCGTTCCGTCCGCTTCACGGAAATCAGAGACGATCCAGCGCGCTTGGGGCGCGGCGTTGCCGGCGAGGCGGGCGACGACTTGCGCAAGCTCCTGCTCGGCGAAACAATCCAAAAAGAAATTCGTGACGATCAGGTCGTATCCCTCGCGACGCGGCTTGAATTCGCGTACGTCACCAGCGTGGAATGTGACGCGATCCCGGAAAGGGCGGCCCATAGCTGCTACGCGGTGTTCCGCAAGTTCGATCATCTTAGAGCTTAGATCGACAAAATCCACCTCGACGCCCGGATTGGCAAAAAGCAGACGGGCGAGAAAGCGGCCGTCTCCGCCGCCGCAAAGAATGGCTCGCCTGGCCGCCCGGGTCTCCCCCAGGAACGCGAAGCGGGTTCTTTCCAAAGACTTGCCAAAGGAAAGATGCTCGAGCGGTTCGTAGTAGCGGGCGATTCCATCGCAATTCATCGGCAGTGAGTGGATTTGAGGCACGCTTTATCAACCCCTGATCACGAGTGCCGCTAGCGCTGGAGCGAAAAGCGCAAGGTCGGCGAGGACGCGTAACGCCGCGGCCGAAAGCTTGGATCTCAAAAGATTCAGGAAAAGAAGCAGCAGCGCGGCGGCACATATCGCCAACAGGGCAGGCTGGGAAGTCCCAGCCGCCTGTTGCAGGAAACACGCCGCCAAAGCGGCAACCGCAAGTGCCGCCGCGAGGGCATCGATATGCGGAGCGGCCCAGCGTACCAGAGGATGAGGCCGTTGTTTCCAGCCACTGGACTCACGATGGTTTTCCCAAAACTCGATGGATAAGCAGTTCAAGGAGCACAGCAAGCCGAAAAACGTCCAGGGAAGAAACTCGTGCCAGGGAAATCGGACGGAGCGCGACCAAAGCGGCAAAGTCACGCCTAATGTGAAGAGAAGTCCCACCGATATTTCCTTGGACAACACCCAACCCAGTCGGGAGCGGCCCGCGTGGATCGCGGCCATATAGAGGACCACGATCACGCCGAGCTTTATACCGGCCATTTCTTCCACCGCGAGCGAATTCGCTGTCATCAGCCAGAGAACAAGACCGCTTGCAGCGACGACGGAAGCGCCGAGGACGAATCGATGCCGGTCGCAAAAGAGATGGCGAAATTGGAGCCCCGCGCGATTCCTTGCGGTCCAGCCATCCAGCAGACGGTCGCTCGTGTAGATGACCCAAACGGAAAGAACCAGGGCAATCGCTTCGCTTGCCTGCAACTTAGCGCCGCTTGCGCGGGCGAACAGCGCCGCCCACACGATGGCGACTGCCGGCGCGTCGAGACTGAGAAGGTTCCACCACAACCACCAGGGGGCCGCAGACTGATCTGTTTCTACGGGTTCCGGGGGAAAAGTCCATAGCGCGCTTCCCGCCCGAACGCTTGCCCGCATGTCCGTCCGCGTCAGGATGCCATCGATCTCTTGCAATGGATCAGTGATCTTCATGGAGAAATAGTTCGGGCCAGCCTCCTAAGCCGCCGCGAAGCACCTCAAGAATAATTTGGTTCCGGCATGGCCCCTTCGCCATACTACATGGGACGGTCGCGTGGCGGCACTGGGTTGCAACGCACCTTCATCCGACGCACCCGATGCGTGGAAATTCAAGACGGCGCGTCGGGGAACGGCATTTGTATTCGTCCCCTCCGAAGGCAGGCGGAATTTCTTTTCCGGCGCTCTTGCATGAGCGGTCTCACCCCTGGGCTCGATACCATTTATATCGTATCACGATATATTTGAAGAACCCAAGAGCACCGGTACCAGTTTCTCCAGCGTATAGGCTTCGCGCAGTCATCCTGGCTTTACCGCCGCTCCGGCCGGTGCAGCGCCACCCTGCAGTTCCACTCGAAACGCCGGCGGCGCGTAGGACTTCGAGACGTAATCCGGCGGGATAGCGATCGCATTGCCGTCTCGCACTCCGTGGTAATGAGGGGACATAATCTCGACCCCCGCTTGGTTGAACTTGTCCTGAATGTTCTGGTGCAGGTCGGAGTAGGTGCCCGCCATGATGGCGGGTTTGTCCGTATAGGCGTTTAGTTGATAACTCACGTAAAAATCGTCGAGGCTGGTTTGCAGGACAAAGGGTCGCGGCTCCGGGAGAAGATTTTCGGTCGAGCTAGCGGCTTCAATCAGGAGTTGGTGGACGGTGCGCCACGGAGCGTCATAACCGATTGTAACGCTGGTATGGAGAATCAATCCTTGATCCCGCGCCGCGGAACTGAAATTTACGATATGGCTCCCGAGGACCATCGAATTAGGAATGGAGATCTCCTCGTTCTTAATGGTACGGATGGAGGTAACGAGAAAATTCCTTCCCAAAACATCGCCAACGGCGTCTCCGACTTTCACGCGGTCGCCGACCTGAAAGGCGCGCGTGTAGGTCAAGACCGTGCCAGCCACAACGTTGGCTACGGCCGAGCTGGAACCGAGCGAAAACAAAACACCGAAAAAGATAGAGATTCCCTGAAAGGCCGGGGATTTAGCCCCCGGCAGGTAGGGAAAGATGACGACCAGGGTAAACGCAATCACGAGAAGTCTGACGATCTTATACGTGGGTTGCGCCCACTCCGGATAGAACCCCGAGATGGAGATGGTCTGCTTTTCCAACTGTGTAAAGAAAAAACGAATGACCTTCGAGAGGTAGTAGGCCACCACTAGAATGACGGCGATGAAAAAAAGGCTGGGCACGAAGTCCACCGCGGCTTGCCAAATCGCTCGCAAGGGATACAAGACATATCCCAGAAGAAGATCGGCGTAACCCCGCGTGGACGGAAACAAGCTGAACGTAAACGATACATAGGCATACGCCAATGCGAGCATCAGCAGGACCCGAAGGGTGCGCGCTGCGACCAAAAGAATTGCCGTGATCCGTTCGGCAGGAAGGAGTTCCAACCGCTGAATGCGTATGGTGCGGATGTACTTGCCGTGCCAAGACCGGATCTTCGAATAAACTTTGCGAAAAAGAATGCCGAGCAACTTGAAGATCAGAAGGAGGGCAAAAGTGGCGACGACTCCCCACAAAACGGCAATCGTAATCGTGCGCACGCTGTGTTCCCGCCGGAGGGACTCAGCAGCCTCTCGAATTTTCTTTGCGTCATCCTGCGCAAGCAACTGCCGGGATTCGCCGGCTGCTTTTGCATCCTCGTTGGTGATGGTCATGATGACGACGTCAGCGTCCGCAATCTCCGACGTGGTTTCTTCGTCGTAGACGCGGAGGCCTTCGATGCGCTCTTTGGGTTCCTTGGAGAGCTGTACAATCCTTGCGGCTATTGCGTTGGCCCGGTCCGCGGGCGTGAACGAGAAAAATCCCTCTTGAATTACGAACAGAGTCTTCCCGTGCACCTGTACAGGGGCGCCGGCAATCGCCGTAGGCGCCTCTTTCGTTGGCTCTTGAGCCATTGCCGGTGTTCCAGAAACGAGCCACACGAAAAGGGCCGACGAAAACATCCTGGTGATCAGAGCCAGGGCTCGAGGTGTTCTGCGCATGTTTCCTCCGAAGTGAAGCAGTCCCAAATGTATCCCAATCCCGCGCAACTCCATACCTTGCGTGGCGCGCCCCCGCCATCGAGGTTCTCAACGCGCCATGCAACGCGGCGGGTTGCGGAACATTCGTCACACGCTTTCCTGATTTCAGAGGAGAATATCTGCGGCGAAACGACCGCGCACGATCCTTGTTCCTGAGGACGGCGAGCAGCGAGAAGTCCTGGCACTCGAATGCGAACCAGCGTAGAAGAACAACGAAACAAAGGCTACATCAGTCTGCCCAATCTTCCGACGCGGCATTCTGCGCCGCCAAGCACGCGGGTAGGGCGGTGGTTTTTTCGCGGAGGGCGACTCGAAGAGACGGCGCCAGTCAAAGAAACGTATCCCTGGTACTTAGTGATTTGGCTGACGGGTGTCGACTATTTCTCATCGCTAGCGTATCAGCCCGGAATCGCGCTGCTTGCTGTCGGCATATTGGCGCCTCCGGCGACCTTAGTCCTCGTCGTCGTTACGCTCGCCGGAGCTTTGCCGGTCTACTCACAAGTCGCCTTCCGCTCGTTCGCCGGCCAGGGGTCCATCGCCATTCTTGAAAATCTGTTATCCGGATGGCGGGCGAAGATCTTTGCGTTGGTACTCATCGGCTTCGCCGCAACAGATTTTGTGATCACCATGACGCTTTCAGCGGCTGATGCTGCCCGCCACGCCATAGAGAATCCCTATTTTCGGCCCCTGATAGGTACGAGGCATGAATTACTGACTCTCGGCCTCCTGACCCTCCTCGCCCTCGTCTTCGTCGTTGGCTTTCGCGAGGCCATTCGCCTGGCAACGGCCGTCGCCGTTCCGTACATTCTTCTTAATTTCGTGGTGCTAGCGGCCGGACTTCATCGAATCGCGCAACATCCTGACCTGATCGCCGCGTGGCGGTTTTCTCTGAAGATGCGTTATGACTGGACGGGACTGTTTATCGCTTCCGCGTTTGTCTTCCCCAAACTTGCGTTGGGCCTCAGCGGTTTCGAAACGGGCGTCTCGGTCATGCCGATGGTGGCCAACGGCGAGGCCGAGCCCGCTGAATCCGATCAGACGGGGACAGCGTCGCTCCCCCGGCCGTTGGGAAGAATCAAGAACACGCGGAAGTTGCTGAGCGCCGCGGCCGTGTTAATGGGAGTTCTGCTGATGCTCTCCAGCTTCGTAACCACCCTGCTCATCCCGCCGGAAGCATACAGACCGGGAGGGCCGGCGAGCGGCCGCGCTCCCGCTTACCTCGCCCACCAGTTGCTGGGCAGCGGGTTTGGAACCGTCTATGACATTTCTACAATCCTGATTCTGTGGTTCGCGGGCGCGTCCGCAATGACGGGTCTGATCAATTTAATTCCGCGCTATCTTCCGCGATTCGGTATGGCTCCGCGGTGGGTTTCCTATCGCCGGCCGCTGGTCGTCGTGCTTTTCGGAATCGATGTGTTGGTTACCAAAATTTTCCACGCCAGTGTGGATGCGCAGGGGGGCGCTTACGCAACGGGAGTTCTGGTCTTGATACTTTCCGCCGCGGTAGCAGTGACCATCAGCCTCTGGCGGGAAACCCGCGAGAAATCTGAACGCAAAATTCGCGCGTGGTTTGAAACTGGCTATTTTCTCGTGGTCAGCTTGGTCTTTGCGTATACGTTGACGGCCAACATCATCGAACGCCCCGAGGGCGTTTACATTTCGGCGGCGTTTGTTTTTGCGGTGCTCATTCTGAGCGCCATTAGCCGCTATTTTCGCTCAAAGGAACTGCGCGTCTCCGAGGTCCTGTTCGCGGACGAGGCCTCCGCCGCGCTTTGGCCATCGATCGCCGGCAAAAAAGTCAATCTCGTGCCGTTGGAGAGTTACACGGCTTCCGCGCGGCTCGTCAAGATGAATGAGATTCGTAGTCATTACCAGGTCAAAGGGCCGCTCGCCTTCCTTCATGTCCACCTGATCGACAATCGGAGTGAGTTCGTAGCGCCGCTGCGGCTTTCCGTGCGACGCGAGGGAGAGAATTTCGTCATTGATGTCCGCGGAGCGGTGGCCATTGCCAACAGCATCGCCTATCTGAGTGAACTGATCGAGCCGCAAAGCATCTTTCTCGAACTTACTCGGCAGAATTTGATGATGCAATCTTTGCGCTATCTGTTTTGGGGTGAAGGAGAGATCGGGCTGCTCGTTTATTCCATCCTGGTGCACTATTGGGAGTGGGCGCGCCCGGCAGAGGAATCACAGCCCACCCTGTACTTGATGAGCGCTTAATCCGCGGTCTTGCTTTTCCATCCGTTCCCGCTCCCCGCGGGGAGACTCGGATGCTATATTCACCCCCAGCACCTCGTTGGCATGCAAAGGAGAATGATGACGCCAACCTCCGCGATCGAATTCCTGATTTGGCTGCTGATCGCTGCTTCCCTGATCGCTATTTTGGCCTCGCGGTTGCGCATTCCTTGCACCGTGGCGCTTGTGCTGGGCGGCTTAGCGCTTGGTTCGTTGCGTTTTCCTATCGTCGAGAAGATCTATCAGAGCAACCGGCCAGACTGGCTTAATCCCCAAGTGATTCTCATCCTCTTTCTGCCTCCTTTATTATTCGAAGGAAGCCTCAAGATCAATCTGCGCCAACTTCTCGCGAATAAGGTACCGCTCTTATTGCTGGCAAACCTCGGCGTGTTGGCTGCCACGCTAATTACGGGCTTCGTGCTGCACTGGGAGATCGGACTTCCCATTGCCACCGCTCTGCTGTTCGGAGCGATCATTTCTGCGACCGACCCCATCTCCGTGCTGGCCATTTTCAAGGATCTGGCCATCGCCAAACGGCTGTCGGTAATCGTCGAGGGCGAGAGTCTTTTCAACGACGGCACGGCGGTCGTTCTATTCCAAATCCTGCTCGCGGGCATTCTTACCGGCAATCTGAGCATCGCAAACGGAATCGGAAACTTCGTACAGTCGGTCGTGGGCGGCGGCATCATCGGGTTCGTCCTGGGCTACGCGGCCAGCAAGATTACGAAGAGGATCGACGAGCCGCAGATCGAGATCACCATTACTACGATCCTTGCCTATAGTTCGTATCTCGCCGCGCACCAATTTCACCTATCGGGAGTCATCGCCACCGTCGTCAGTGGGGTCACCGTCGGCAATCTCGGCACCCGTGGGGGCATGAGCGTGCGCACGCGGCTCGCGTTGTGGTCCTTCTGGGAGTACGCGGCTTTCGTCATCAATTCGCTTGTTTTCCTTTTGATCGGCCTGGAAGTACACATCCGGGAACTGCTAAACGTTTGGTCCACCATTCTTCTCGCGGTCCTTGCCGTACTCTTGGGCCGCGCCGTTTCCGTTTATGCTCTCGTTCCACTCAGCAATCTTTTCTCTGAGAAAATCCCGTTTCGCTGGCAGCATGTTTTGGTTTGGGGCGGACTGCATGGCTCGCTCTCGCTTGCGCTGGCCCTGAGCCTTGGCCGGGAGTTCCCAGACCGGGAAAAGATATTGGCTCTCACTTTCGGGGTCGTCGCGTTTTCCATCATCGTTCAGGGCTTGACCATTGGTCCTCTGATTCGCATGCTCCGTCTCTCGGCGGCCGAAACTCAGGACGAATTTACGCTCGCCAGAGTCAGGCAAATAGCGGCTTCAGCGCGGCAGACGGAGCTCGAAGACCTATTCAGCACGCGCGTCATCTCGGGGCCAGTTTACGAAAAATTGCGAGCAGAGCTGGACGACCAGGTCGCCGCCCTCCACGCGCAAGTAGCCGAGCTATACGGCAGAGATACCAGCCGAGCGGAAGCGGAGATGAAGACGGCGCGGCTTCGGCTCGCAACTGCAGAAAAAAACTCGATCGAAGCGGCCGTCCACGCCGGATTTATTTCCACCGACGCTGCAGCCAAATTAGTAGACATCGTCGATCAACACCTCGAGGCGATCGAAAGACCAAGAGAAGAAAAGCAGGCCGAGACAACGGCACCAAGTGAGTAGAGCCGCTGATTGAAGGTTCAGCGAGCCTCGGGGTGGCCGGCCAAAACGCGCCAGGCGGCGCGGCTTCGTTTTCATTTATATCGTAGTGCGATATATTTCTGGCGCCGTGGACAACCCTTACCGAAACGCATGCGTCTATCTATACGGGCGGCCCATTGTCCCCGCTTAGTATCCCCGCCCCTTGATTTTTTCCGCTTTGAGTCTTGGAGGAGTTTATGAAATTCGCCGGATGGATCTTCGCCGCATTGCTCATATCGGGTGGTGCGCCATCGCGCGCGGCCGCACAGAGCGCCAAGCCCGCGCACTCTCAGGCATTCGCCAACTGTATGGACGAATTCTCCACTTGCAACCAGACCACACTGACCCCGCAAGAAAAGCAAGCCGTCCGTAGCGCTGTCCGGGACCGCAATTTGCTTGAGTGTCTGAACGGATTCTCCGACTGTGATGCGAAGCAATTGGATACTGAGCAGCGGCAAGACATGGCTCAGGCAAATCGCGATCGCAATTTCCAGAACTGCATGGACGCCATGAGCGAGTGCGACCTCACGCAGCTCGACGACTCAGAGCGGCAGCAGGTTGCGGAGGCGGCGCGGATCCACAACTTGCAGACTTGCCTGGACGGCACGGGCGACTGCAATGAGAAATCTCTTACCGCCGATGAGAAACAAAGAGTGGCGGACGCCAATCGAGATCGCAATCTCCAGAATTGCCTCGAGGCCATGGGCGAATGCGACCGATCTCGGTTGAGCGGTGAGGAGCAGTCGGAAGTAGCGAGCGCAATCCGCGACCACAACTTGAGCGAATGTCTCGATGGATCGGACGACTGCAATATCAACGTTTTGGACACCTCCCAACGGGGGGAAATCGCCGCTGCGGTTCCTACCCGCAAAATTCGCAATTGAACCCGTGGCCGGGAGAGTTGGTAGCACGATAGGTAAGTTTCATCTGTACCAGCTTTTGTGGCACCCGTTTTTCGCTTATAGGATCAATAGAAGCCTTCTTTGAGAAGAACTGTCCGGAAGCCTCTCAGCGGCCTTTCCTATCGCATTACGATATATGGCGCGGGGCAGCCCAGGGCAACCATATCGTAATACGATACGTCTCATAAAGTAGACGCGCGGAACGAGGGTCTCCGCCGCTGTGCACCGGTGGTATTCCTCTTGTCGAGGAGCGCTGTTGTTGCCCCAATCGTCCTGAGTCTTCCCTGCGCAGCGGTGCGCCCGGCTCTTCGTTCCGGCCGCCTCAAGGAGGCGTATGCCGGCTGGCGAAAAAACTGCTTCTGTTGCGGATAGTACACGTCAGAGCACGCCGTCCCTCTTGGATCATTTGCAAGGGCGAGCCTGCAACTTCTCTTCCTCAAACATCGCGGCCCGCTTCGTTTTCGCTGAGCGCCCTTGTCTCCCGCCGCGCAGCGATTTTGGGGTTGGTCGGAATGTCAAGAGAAACACGGGCACCGGCAGGGGATGTTCCCGCACACGAAAGAGCGCGATGCTAGATTTTTCATCTCACAGATCAAAAGAGGAGAAGTAACATGCGAAGTACCCATTCAGATATGCATCCGTGGCACCTCGTCCCAGTCAAACCAGGGCCCAGGACAAATCTTGGGCGTGTCGGCGTTGCCGTAATTTCGATTTTGGTTTTACTTCTTCTCGGGCTTTTTGCTTTCCTGCTAGTACCGCAAATCGGCAGGAGCATCCCCGTCGCCAGCAAGGTTCCCCTGAAGATCGATAGCGCCCCCGCGCCCGTGAGTCTCGCGGACTTCAAAAACGGATACTCCTCGATCATCGATCCTGCGTTGCCGGCCGTCGTCAATATTTCCTCGACGAAACTGGTCAAACAACAAAACGATTCCCAAGGCTTCTCCTTTGACGATCCATTTTTTCAGCATTTCTTTGGGAATCAGTTTGGCAACCAGCAAGCCGCGCGGCAAACGGAACGCGAGTACAGCCTGGGTTCAGGCGTTATCGTGAATCCCGATGGCTATCTTCTGACAAACAACCACGTCATTTCTGGCGCCTCAGACATCGAAGTGTTCACCCAGAACAAGAAGAAATATAAAGCCAAACTCGTCGGCACCGATCCTCGCACGGATATCGCGGTCCTCAAGATTGATGCTACGCAACTCCCTTCACTGACTCTCGGTGATTCCTCGCGGCTAAAGGTCGGCGACGTGGTCTTCGCCATCGGCGATCCCTTTAGCGTTGGCGAAACAGCCACCATGGGAATCGTCAGCGCTACTGGACGCGCACTGAACGGCACCATCGAGCAGTATGAAGATTTCATTCAAACCGATGCGGCCATCAACCCTGGAAACTCCGGCGGCGCGCTCCTGGATATGCACGGCGATTTGATTGGCATTAACACCGCCATCGTCACCGGCGGCAGCGGCGGCAATCAGGGCATCGGTTTCGCCATTCCGATCGATATGGCTCGCAACGTGATGGAACAAATCGTGAACCACGGAAAAGTGGTCCGTGGCCATTTGGGCGTAGCCGTCCAGGGCGTCGATGCGGACATGGCCAAAGCCTTCGGTCTAAGCCAAGGCGGAGGCGCTTTGGTGGCGGAAGTCACTCCGGGAAGTCCCGCCGCAAAAGCAGGGATCGAGCGCGGCGACATCATTCTCGATTTGAACGGCCAGCCTGTGAACACTCCCGAGGATCTGAGCGTTCACGTCGCAGAACTCGCGCCGGGCTCCGTGGTCCATCTGAAAGTTTCACGCAATGGCCAAACGCGAGACGTGGATATCACGCTCGATGAACTTTCCGAAACGGCATCCACCTCGGCAGGCTCTGAAAGCGTTACAAAAGCGCTTCAAGGCGTCCAAGTGCAGAATCTAACGTCCTCGATCGCGCACGACCTCGGGATTCCCGCAACCACACCCGGCGTCGTGGTCACTTCCGTGGATCCTTCCAGTGCGGCCGCTGCCGCAGATCTCGAGCGCGGCGACATCATCCAGGAAGTCAACCGCAAACCCGTCCGAAATGTGGCGGGATATAATGAGGCCCTATCCGGTTCCCATGATCAGTCCGTGTTGCTGTTGGTAAAGCGGGGCTCGGCGACTCGCTACGTGGTCATTGAACCGCAATAATCCAAAATGGGACGGGAGGCCACACGCCTCCCGGTCCAGCAGGAAAAGCCTGCGGTCCTTTACCCGAAGCAGCTTAGGCCAAACAAAGCTGCGTCCGGAAGGGCCAAGGCGCATTGCACCAACTAAATCTCGGAGAAAGATAAGAATTTGGTGGACATGACAGGGTTCAGACCTGCGACCCCCTGCTTGCAAAGCGCGAGAGTCGCTCCCAACAAACGCCTCGTTCATTTTAACTGCGAGCGTTTACAACAAATCGGGGAATCTGCTCTCGCTCAAAAGCTAACCCCAACAGGCTCAAAAGAAGTCATTCGTGCACAGTCCGAGGTTCGCCTCAGCGTCAACGAGTCAAATCCTCGTTGAGAAAGAACGAGTGCAACTGCCGCACTATCTCGGGCGCCAATCCATGGAATATATCTCCTGGGTGCCCACCGCACGCGTAATGATCGGTTCTCTGTCTGGCGTCAGGCCAAACTCGAGCCCGGCCAAACGCCCGGAGAGACGGATGCCCTCCAGACTGGCTACTTGCTCGATCTGCCGGTCGGGCACGCTGACGCGCATCACTGCAGGGTGAGGACCGTACCGAAGGTAGTAGGCCCATCGGCTGTCGGTGCTCCAGCGCACCAAGCCCCAGCCCGAAGCTAACGAACTCCAGGTCTTCTCTGCAAAGTCGAACAGCATAATGCGCTGGTCCTTGAGGCCAAGGGCAGTCGCGTACTTGCCGTCTGGGGACCATTGAGGTGCGAACAATCCGCCGGAATCGGGCAGCGTGTCGATGTTGCCTGTTTTGAGGTGGAGGATATAAACGGCAACCCTTTCTGGATGGTCGGAGAAGAAAGGGAAGTCGCTGTACATGATCGCGGCACCATCCGGCGACCAACTCGGCTGCATTTCGCCACCAGCAACCGATACAGGCCGTGGCTCGCCTCCCTCAGCCGGAATGAGAGAGGCACCTTGGCGGTCTCCACCAATCGCGTGAAAGATGATCTGCCGTCCGTCCGGCGACCATCGGGGGACCATGACTTCCAGAGGCGAGAACGAGAGCTGCGTCTTCTGGCTGCCGTCCGTCCGGGCTCGCCACAGCGTACCTTCCGGATATGTCACATAGAGCAACCATTGCCCGTCGCGAGAAAAGTCAACAAAGTTTGCAGAGATGCCCCCCATGTAACTGACGAACTGTCCGACTCGGCTGTCGAACTTTTGCAGCTCACCCCGAGCCTCCTGTCCGATTACGAACAGGTTTCGGCCGTCTGGGCTGAACGCTGGCGCAATTGAACTGAGTTGCCCTGCGGTGACGCGCACTGGCTGCACCGAGTCGTGGAGCATTTTCCTCATCCAGCCGTCGTTGCCAGGCAGCCACCATACATCCGACCGACCACGCACTGTCACCTGAAAGACAAAATCATTTCCGTCGGGGCTCCACACCCCACAACAAATGTCAATGGGTTCACCGGTCGGTGTCCCCGCCGGCCGCCATCCGCGCAATAACGGTCGTAATCCTTCACCCTCGGAAGAGATTTCCCAAAGTGAGCTGGTCCATCGCTGTATATCGAATATCGTCAATCTAAGTCGCTTTCCATCGGGAGACCAGCGCGGGTGCCAACCATTTCCGGGGAGAGAGGCCAGGCGCCTCGATCCGCTTCCGTCTCCATTCGCCAAAAACAGTTCTCGGCCTCGCGCGTACACTAACGACTGTCCATCCGGAGACCACGCCGCATCCCAAGCAGTGCTTCCGTTGAGACGCCTGGCAGTCCCCGCGGGAAAGGGGACTGCCCAGAGCGGCGGAGCATCCGCCGGACTTATAGATCCGGCTACCAGAAATTCGGAACGAGATCGAGAAACATCGAGCAGCGACGGTAGTTCGATGGGCACGGAGACGCGGTTTGTCTCGCTCCCGGTCGCCGAAGCTTCCGCAACCACAG
>JBARBE010000146.1:0-27261 GCA_049792735.1 Candidatus Acidiferrum sp. | reverse complement strand
GTCTGCAGCCCCGCAGAAGCGCTGAATTGCTTCCAACGCACGCAAATGGATGCGCTGGTGCTCGGCGACTTTCTGATCACCCGGCCGTGAACCGCATGTCACGAGCGCCGTTAGAATGAGAATCCTGCTATTGAATCTGTACTATCCGCCTGATACATCGGCAACGGCGAAGATGGCCGCAACGGTGGCGGAGGCGCTTTCCGCGCGGCACGACCTTACAGTTCTATGCGGCAGGCCGTCGTACGATCCAACCGAAAGGCGGCCCTGGAGATTCTGGCGAACAGAATTGGAAGGGCGCGCGAAAATTCTGCGCGTGGGTTCGACGGATTATCCGCGTTTCGCGATGAAGCTGCGCGTGCTGAACTATTTGAGTTATGCCGCGCTGGCGATTCCGCGCGCGCTTTTCGTGCGATGCGATGTGGTTCTGGCGATGACCGACCCTCCGTTTGAAGGAATCGTCGGGGCGCTCGTGGCGCTGTTGAAAGGCAAGCCCTACGTCTACAACATTCGCGACATGTATCCGGACATGGCCGTGGGTGGGGCCATAGTCACGCCAGGTCTTCTCTCACGCATTTGGGAGAGAATGCACCGGTGGGCTTTGCGGCGCGCCACCCGCGTGATCGTGCTTGGAGAGGATATGCGCGCGAGAATCATCGCCAAAGGCGTTTATCCGGCACGCGTCGAGATCGTCCGCGACGGCGCGGATATTCAAGTGCGCGGTTCAGCCGAGCCCGTGCTGGACGAAGAAGTCATCCAGCAAATTCGCGGCGACTCCAGGTTTGTGCTTCTCCATGCGGGAAACCTCGGCTTCTACGGAGCGTGGGAGACCCTAGTTACGGCAGCACGCAACCTGGAAGAGGAGGGCGTAAGTCTAGTCTTCGTTGGCGAAGGAGCAGAGCGGGGCCGCGTCGAAGCACTCGCAAGAGAAACAAGAAACGTTCGATTTCTTCCATTTTTTCCTGCAAGCAAGATTTCCTCCGTACTTGCTGCGCCGGATGCGCATGTCGTCACTGTGAAACGCGGCTTGGAGGGAGTTGTAGTGCCCAGCAAAATGTATGGAATACTCGCCGCTGGAAAACCGATTGTAGCCGTCGCGCCGGAGGATACGGACGCGGCATCGCTGGGCGCGAAATTTGGATTCGCGGTATCCGCCGATCCAGATAGCCCGGAAAAGGTCGCAGCAGCGATACGTTCCCTCGTCAAGGACCAAGCCAAATTGCAAAGCATGGGCCAGGCAGCCCTGGCCGTTGCACCCGATTATGATAGAGTCAAAGAATTGCAGAAATTCGTGAAAATCATTGAGGGGGCCGCGAACGCGTGACGTCTTCGGAGACTTTTTGGAGCGGAAAATTTGTGCTGGTGACGGGAGGCGCCTCGTTCATCGGGTCGACACTCACGGATCACCTTCTCGCTCGCGGCGCGAAAATTCGCATCGTGGATGATTTGACGAGCGGGCATCGCGACAACATCAAGGAACATGTCGCGAAGGGAAAGATCGATTTCGTTCACGCGGATCTGCGCGAACCGGGCGTTACGCGCTCGGCGATGCAAGGTGTCGATACGGTTTTCCATCTCGCGGCGGATCACGGCGGCCGGGGCTATGTCGATCTCCACCAAGCCGGGCCCGCTTCCAATTTTTTCCTGGACGGGCTGGTTTTCGCGGAAGCCCTGCGCGCAAAAGTGAAAAAGGTGGTGTTCGCGTCCTCCGGTTGCGTCTATCCGAATTTCCTCCAGTCAGACGTCAAAAAAGAGCTCTATCTTACGGAAGATCTCACCAACGGCCCGAATGACGCCGACAACACGTACGGTTGGGCAAAATTGATGGGCGAGTTCACCCTGCGCGCCTATGCGAAGGAACATGGCATGGGCGCAGCCTCTTGCCGCTATTTCACTGTCTACGGTCCGCGAGGCGTCGAAAATCACGCCGTCATCGCCATGATTGCACGCGCCTTTTTAGGACAGAATCCGTTCGAAGTGTGGGGCGACGGAACGCAAATCCGCAATTGGACGTACATCGAGGACATTGTCGAGGGGACGATTTTGGCTGGCGAAAAAATCAATGATGGCACGGCCATCAATTTGGGGACGATGGAGCGGATAAAGGTAATCGACGCAGTGAAGATGGTTTGTGAATTTACCGGCCACAAAGCGGACATAAAGCTGCGCCCCGATATGCCGACAGGTCCGCTTAATCGCGTTGCCGACAATTCTCTCGCAAAAAAACTGCTTGGGTGGGAGCCCAAAGTAGCTTTTCGCGATGGCCTGAAGCGCACCATTGATTGGTATTATGCGACGAAGAATCGCGAGGAAGTGAACCGCACGTTTGGCCGAATGCTCACCGAAAGATAGCTCTCCAGGACGAAGGTCCAGCGAAGCATCTGCCACACACGGTGAATTTCAGGAGCCGACACGCCGGGCGTCCTGTATCGGACTACGCCGCAAACTTTCCTGATTGAAGCGAAACAATTTTCAAAGTATCGTGTTAAGGCTGCGTGGGGCAGCCATTTTTTCCTTGGGAGCCGGGCCCCCACCCGGCAGAAGACGACTGAGGCACTGGTCGCACCGTCCCGGCCGGTATCCTTAAAAATAAAGAGGGAACATGCCCGCAGGTTTGCTGGCGTTTCTGATCGCTCTCTTCGCATCCTTGATGCTGACGGTACCCGTACGCGCGCTGGCGTTGCGTGTGGGGATGGTTGATCTTCCCGGTCCTCGCAAAGTTCACCTTCGTCCAATCCCGCTTCTAGGCGGGCTGGCGATGTACGGCGCCGTGGTGCTCGCGGTCCTGTTTACCTTTAGCGGAGAAGCTCGCGCCCAGATCGTCGGGATTTTAACGGGCGCGACCGTTGTCGCCGTCGTCGGCATTTTGGATGACCGCGGCTTACTGCACCATCAGATCAAACTCTTCCTGGGCATGCCGCTTGCCGCGTGCGTTTTGCTAATCACGGGGATCCACGCAGAGGTTTTTGAAGTGCTTGTTGGCGGACGAGCAGGTTACGTTCTGGACGCAGTTCTCACGGTTTTTTTCGTGGTAGGGATCACTGCTTCCTTCAGCATCCTGGACCACATGGACGGCCTTTGCGCCGGCGTGGCTGCGACAGCATCCATCTTCTTTGCTCTGCTTGCTTACTTGAACGGCCAGACTCTGGTCACCACTCTGGCTGCCGCCGTCCTTGGGGCGGCAACAGGTTTTCTCCGTTGGAATTTCAAGCCCGCCAAAATTTTCATGGGCGACGGCGGGGCTATGTTTCTGGGATTCCTAATGGCCACGCTAGGGCTCAAGCTTCGGCTCGATCACGCTAACCACATCTCCGCCTGGTTGGCTCCACTGCTCATTTTGGGTGTGACGATTTTCGATACTACGCTAGTCACGATTTCCCGCTCGCGGCGTGGACTCCTGCCTTTTGCCACGCCGGGCAAGGACCATGCCGCACACCGGCTGGCCAATCTGGGACTCGGACATCGCGGCGCGGTGGTGAGCCTATATCTGTTGGGATTTCTGAGCGGCGGAGCTGCCGTGCTGGTGAGCTATTTGCCGTTGCTCGCTGCCGTGGTGGTCGCTCTAGTTGCGTGCGCAATCGTGCTCAGCGGAGTGATCTTTCTCGAACGTGCGCCGTATGAACGCCAAGCGCAGAAGTCAGCTACACCCTCCTGAAGTGCTCTCAAAATATATTGGGCACGGAGCTCAAATTGTATGGGCAAGCGGCAAGTTTGCCCATGCAGATGGATTCGCTATACTTACTGGGTTGCCGTCTTGCCGATTCTTGATGCAGATCCCTTCGGGTTGGGCGGAAAGCTACCAATTTCTTTGCGGCTTTGAACGCGAACCCCTGGCAAAGTAAACGTTCCGGGTGTAGGCGCGACTTGGGAAAGCGAGACTGTGCCAAGCACTGAGAAAAAACCACGGACCCTTGAAGAGAACCAACAGGTCATCGTTGTTGGAGGCTCCGCCGCAGGTTTGTTCGCGGCTGCTACTGTAGCTGTCGGCGGAAGGCGGGTCCGCGTGCTGGAATCGAGGCCGGGCTTCGAACCTGCGGCCAGGTCTTTGATCGTCACGGATCATTTCCGCACCCAACTCGGCGCCGCCGCCTCAGAAAGCATCGTCAACGAAATCCGACGCTTCGAATTGTTTACCGACGGCCGCTCCGCACAGGTTGCGCTGACACGGCCCGACCTCATCATCGAAAGATCGCGCCTAATCCCAGCTTTGGCGCGTAGCGCGCAACAAGCGGGAGCCACTCTATCGTTTGATACACGCTTTCTTGGTCTGGCACCGAATGCGCGCGGTCTGCGCGTGGAAATCGATTCCGCCGGGAATCGTGAGGAATTGCATGCGGATAGCGTTGTCGGAGCCGATGGCGCGTCCAGCCGGGTGGCTCGGAGCGCCGGCTGGCCTCCCATTGAAACAGTTCCGCTGGTGCAAGCCATCGTCCGATTGCCAAAGGATCATCCTATGGACACGACCCGCGTCTGGTTCATTCCGGACGATACGCCGTATTTCTACTGGTTGATCCCCGAATCACCTGAGCGCGGTGCGTTGGGAATCATCGGCGAGGACGGGCGCGACACAAAAAAATGCCTAGAGCGTTTTCTCGAGAAAAAGAAGTTGGAGCCCCTCGGATGGCAGGGAGCGAGGATCCCGGTCTACCGAGGCTGGGTGCCGGTACGGCGGCGCATTGGCAATGGCGAAGTGTACCTGGTTGGCGATGCGGCGGCTCAGGTAAAAGTCTCGACCATCGGCGGAATCGTCACCGGACTGCGCGGCGCGCTCGGAGTTGGACAGGCCATTTTGCGCAAAGGTGGCCGCAGGGAGTTGACCGCGCTTCGCCGCGAACTCGGCACGCACTGGTTAATCCGGCGCGTACTTCACCATTTCCAGCAGAAGGACTATTCCCAGCTGGTGGATCTCCTCAATGCCTCCACACGCGAGTCCCTCGGCGAAATAAACCGCGATGAATCGACGCGCTTGCTTTGGAACGTCGTGCGCCAGCAGCCGCGTCTCGTGCTGCTCGGTTTGCGCGGTCTGCTGATGGGGAGAAGATGAAAGATCGGACTGGTTCCTCGGCTCTGACAAAGGACCGTTTTGCGGCACCCTTAAACTTTGGCCGTAAGATGCGGGCCGCGAAACGACCGTCGATGATGTGCTTTCCTAAGCGCTGTGGTTCGGCGAAAATAAACTGTTTGCCGTGAATTTGGAGAAGCGCTGGGCAGTTAGCTGAAACGCTTCCAAGGAGATCCTGACTTGCGTCTCTCGGTGATTGGATGTGGCTACGTTGGACTGGTAACCGGAGCATGCCTGGCCGCGGCAGGACATGAAGTGACCTGCACGGATATCGATGCCGAACGCATCAAGCGTCTGCAAGCCGGAGAGGTGCCCATTTACGAGCAGCATTTGGGAGAAATACTGGCAGCAGCAAGCAAGGCTGGCCGCATTTCCTATACTCCAGATGCAGGCGAGGCCATCCGCGCGGGCGATGCCATTTTCATTTGCGTGGGCACGCCACCAAAAGAATCCGGCGAAGCCGATCTTTCCGCAATCGATCAAGTGGCGCGGCAGATTGCCGAGCAAGCCCGGTCCCCCAAGTTGGTGATTGAAAAGAGCACCGTGCCGGCGCGGACTGGGCTGGAATTGCAGCGCGCGCTTGCCGCCTATAGTGGCGGGAGCAAATCCAACTTTCGAGTAGCTTCGAACCCCGAATTCTTGAGGGAAGGCACCGCGGTCGGAGACTTTTTCCATCCGGACCGAATCGTGGTCGGCGTGGAGGATGAATCCGCCGCTGCCGATTTACGCGAAATCTACCGCCCCATCCTGGAGCGGCGTTTTCACTGCCCCGTACACAAAGGTGCTTGCCCGGCGGATCATGAAGCGGCATTTCTGGTGACCACCATCAACAGCGCCGAGCTCATCAAGCACGCATCAAATTCCTTTCTCGCGCTGAAGATCAGCTACGCCAACGTCATTGCCGATCTCTGCGAAAGAATCGGCGCCGACGTCCAAGAGGTGACTCATGCGATGGGATTGGACCCCAGAATTGGCGGGCAATTCCTGAGTGCGGGACTGGGATTTGGCGGCTTTTGTTTTCCCAAGGATGTGCAGGCTTTCATCCATCTCGCGGCTTCCGTCGGAGTCGATTTCGATCTGCTGAAGGCCACTGAGCGGGTCAATAAGCAGCGCATCGACCGCTTTCTGGAAAAGGTTCATAAGGCGCTTTGGGTGGTCAAAGGCAAGCACGTTGCAGTGCTGGGCTTGGCCTTTAAAGCCAACACCGATGACATCCGCTTCGCCCCGGCGCTTGAGGTTGTTAAACGGCTGCTGGAGGAAGGTGCGATCGTACATGCCACGGATCCGGAAGCCATTTCGAGAACTAAGGCCCTCTTTCCGAAGGTGGCGTATCACGAGGATCCGTATGACGCGTTGCGAGACGCGGATGCCGTGCTGGTTTGCACGGAGTGGGAGATCTTCCGCAATCTGGATTGGAAGCGTGCAAAATCGCTGATGGCGCGCGCCCTCGTTGTGGATGGGAGGAACCTCTATTCTCCCAACCAGATGCGCGACCTTGGTTTCGAGTATTATTCGTTTGGTAGAGCGTAAAGCCCTTGATAAAGGAATCCGTCGGCAGCCAATCGAGCTTGTCTGCACCAGCTCGCGATTCGTATCACGTTGCTTCTTAAGAGTTCTTTTTTGCGCCGAACTCTCGTTTGAAGTAATCGAGTGTCAACCGCAAGCCTTCTTGCAATCCGATCTTAGGCTCCCATTTTAAGATTCGTTTGGCCTTGGTGATGTCTGGACAGCGCTGCTTTGGGTCGTCCTGTGGAAGTGGTTCGAAAACAATAGCCGGTGCGTTTAAAAAGTGCGAGCGAACGCGCTCGGCAAAATCCAGAATGGTGATTTCTTGCGGATTGCCGATATTCACTGGCAGGTGCTCGTCTGAGAGCATCAATCGGCAGATGCCTTCGATCAAATCGGAGACATAGCAAAAGCTTCGCGTCTGTTTTCCATCTCCATATACCGTTATCGGTTTTCCAGTCAGCGCTTGATGCACGAAATTGGGGAGCGCGCGCCCGTCGTTGAGGCGCATTCGCGGCCCATAAGTATTGAAGATGCGGACGATATGCGTGTCTACGCCATGGTAGCGGTGGTAGGCCATGGTCATCGCTTCCGCAAAGCGTTTGGCCTCGTCGTAAACCCCGCGCGGCCCGATAGGGTTCACGTGGCCCCAATACTCTTCCGATTGAGGAGAAACCTCCGGGTCGCCGTAGCATTCGCTTGTAGAAGACAGAAAAAACTTTGCCTTCTTCGCAAGCGCCAGCCCCAGCGCGTTGTGAGTGCCTAGCGCTCCAACCTTGAGCGTTTGAATCGGAAGCTTAAGGTAGTCGACGGGGCTCGCCGGCGAGGCAAAGTGCAGAACGTAATCGACTGGTCCCGGCACGTCGATGTATTTCGAGACGTCGCACCGCGCAATTCGAAAATTAGGATGCCTGAGAAGGTGCCCTACGTTGGAATCGAGCCCAGTGACGAGATTGTCGAGAACCAGCACCTCCCATCCTTCTGCAATCAGGCGGTCGCAAAGATGCGACCCCAAAAACCCAGCTCCTCCGGTGACCACTGCTTTCATGCTTCCCCCGATTAATTCGCAGCCCGCTAGTGTAACGTGCGCACATCGGATTGACCACTTTCAGTCGCACGGGATACGATGCGCCACGCGTAATTACACGATGATGCCAGCGCGGAACGATGCCGAGAACGTAGGCGTGAAGAAGCGGCGCAAAAGCCAGATCCTCCTCGGATTTCTCGCTCTGACGTTACTCAGCGCCGTATTGTTACTTCTCTTCGTCGGTCGCTGGCTCGTTGTTCAAGACCCCCTGGCTAAAGCGCAAGCTATCGTCGTCCTCAGCGGCCGCATGCCCATGCGGGCCATGGAGGCAGCGAAGCTCTATCGCGAGGGTTACGCTCCAAGAGTGTGGCTAACTCACTCCACCGAGCCCGGCGCAACGCTCGCAGCGATGGGGATCTCGTTCTTCGATGAGGACTATTACGATTTGCGCGTCCTGGAGCGCGAAGGCGTGCCGGCTGAGGCCATTCGCGTGCTCCAGCCTCCCATCGTCAACACTGCGGATGAAATCGCAGCAGTTTCCGCCACGATGGCGTCGGAAAAAGACAGCACCGTAATCATCGTAACTTCCAAAGTGCATACGCGGCGCGTGCGAATTCTCTGGAACCGGCTGGCCGCCGGCGGTGGACGAGCGATCATTCGGGCCGCTTCAGACGACCCCTTCGAACCTAGACACTGGTGGCGCACTACCGGCGATGCGCTGGATGTCGTTCGCGAATGCCTGGGCATCTTAAACACCTGGGTCGGAATGCCCCTGCATCCCGCGCACTAGAATTTCAGAAAAAGAAAAATCTCTTGCGGCGAGGATGTTCGATTCCCTCTGACAGCTCAGGCACATGAGGCAACTCGCGTCCCTCAAACGCCGCCATCGGATTCTCTACAAAAAGAGCTCGTGCTTTTTCTTCTCCAAACTGTTCCCGCACAAGATCGAACGCGGGCCGGAGCCTAAGGGAGCGGCTGCGAGTATTGTGAGCATCGCTCGCCACAATGTGGACCAATCCGTCGCCTAGCCAGCGCCATGCATCTTTTTTTGCCCCAGTGCCAAAGACTCCGAGCAGCGAGCCGGCCGTGACCTGCACACGGCAACCGAGCCGAACCCACTTCGCAATTCGCTCTGTTTGAGTTCTCAGGATGGCGTTGCGCTCTGGATGAGTGATGACCGGCCTCAGCCCGAGGAGTTGAATCTCGTGTAGCGTCTGGTCCATGCTGGGCGGAATCGAGAATTCGTTGAATTCCACGAGCAGGCAGTCGTGCTGATTGATGCAGAAGCGCGAGGAATCCTCGCGCAAAGCAGTAAGATTTTCAGGGTTCAGATGGAAATCGCAGCCCGTGGCTAAAAGCAGGCGGCTCCCAATTTTCCGTTGGAGCTCGTCCCGCAGCGCCCGTATCCGCGGATAGTCGAAATGATATTCGTTGCTCGAGTGCGGCGTCGCTACCACATGCGTAATTCCATCCGCAATCGCGGATTCCGCCATCGCCAGCGAAACTTCGATGTTGTCCGGCCCGTCGTCCAGCCCAGGGAGGATATGACAGTGAACGTCAACCATGGAATCGGAGACTCCCTAATGCCGCCAAGCGGCAACGGCCTGCCACATTCCCAGCACAAACATCAGTCCGGCAAAAACCTGCCGCATTCGTCGAGGCTTGAGCCGCTTGGCCAGCCACCCGCCAAGAATGCCCCCAACAAATACGCCCGGGACAAGCAGCAAGCCGCTCTTCCAGGAAACATAGTCCGCCCTGGCATACGCGAGAAACGCCAGCAAACCCGTGGGCGGTATCAGCGCGATTAAGCTCGTGCCCTGCGCGCGATGTTGCCCGAACGAAAAAAACAAAGCCAAAAACGGAACCAGCAGAACTCCGCCCCCGATTCCAAATAGACCGGAAGCAACACCGCAGACGCAAGCCGCGACAAAGATGCCTGCGCTTCGCATCGCGCTGTCAGGCATGGGCCGAGTCCTCACCAGTGGTGACCGCAGCTTCGCTTCGCGGCTGGGGCTTTCTCCAGAGCAAATAAGCAGCCAGCATCAGAAAACAGCCGAACAGCCCCTCGAGCTGGCGAGAGGCCAGCGGAACCGCGATCGATCCCCCCAGATAGCCACCCGCCAGAATTCCCAACGCGCACAAGATTCCAGCCCGCAGATCCACCTGTCCCTGCTTCCAGTATTCCCGCAGCGCGCCAAGACCCACGGGCGGGAGCAGGATGAGCAAGGATGTCCCCTGAGCTAAGTGCTGGTCCATGTGCAGGAGGTAAACCAGCGCTGGCACAAGCACAACGCCTCCTCCGATACCCAGAAGTCCCACGAGCACCCCCACAACGAGCCCGAGGAGGAGGACGATTAGAGTCATCGATTGGTGGCGGCTGCGTTCTGGAGGTTCTTTCTCGTTGCTAGGAGCATGAACCCTATCTTCCCGCGTCTCACACCAGGCCGCAACCATTCTTAAATAGGCTGTAACAGGCCACGGGTCCGCGTTTTTGAGTTCGCGAAGAACCTGTTATATTGAACTGTCCTTATCCAATCGGCCCAATGGCCTGCATTATCCCCAAAAGAGCGAGGAGAGCGACGTAACTCATGCCCCTAGACCGGAAACCCGAATTCTTCAAAGGCGCTCAACTGAAGGTCGCCATCATCGGCTGCGGCTACGTTGGACTGCCGCTGGCCCTGCGTTTTGCGGAAGCCGGCCACAAAGTTACGGGATTTGACACCGATCCCAACAAAGTCTCTATGCTCAATGCCGGCAAGTCCTACATCGAGCACATCCCGCAAACCAAAATCCAGCAGTTCGTCAACTCCAGGCACTTCAGCGCCACCACGGATTTCGCTCGGCTCAAGGAAGCCGATGCTATCCTCATTTGCGTTCCTACGCCTCTCGATGAGCGTCGCGAGCCCGATCTCTCCTACGTCGAACAGACTGCTATCTCCATCCAGCCGCACCTGCAAAGAGGCCAGCTCGTCGTTCTCGAATCGACCACCTATCCCGGCACCACAGAGGAACTCGTACTCCCCATCTTGGAAAAAAGCGGCCTGCGCTGCCCGATTGCTGCTGGTCCGGAGAACGAAAATATCGCGTGTGATTTCTTGCTCGCGTTTTCTCCCGAGCGCGAAGATCCCGGCAACAAGCAGTTTGGGCTGGCACAGATTCCCAAAGTCGTCGGCGGCGTGAATCCGCCGAGCGGCCGCGCTGCGCAAGCGCTCTACGCGCAAGTTGTTGCGCGCGTCGTTCCGGTCAGTTCCACCCGCGCCGCGGAAATGGCCAAGCTCCTCGAAAACATTTTTCGCTGTGTCAACATCGCGCTGGTCAACGAGCTGAAGATGCTCAGCCTGCGCATGGGCATCGACATTTGGGAAGTGATCGACGCAGCCGCCACAAAGCCGTTCGGCTTTATGCCTTTTTATCCTGGCCCCGGCCTTGGCGGACATTGCATCCCCGTCGATCCATATTATCTTTCCTGGAAAGCACGCGAGTTTGACTTCTCCACCCGGTTCATCGAGCTGGCCGGGGAAGTCAACACCGCCATGCCCTATCACGTTGTGGATGCCATTGCCGCGGCTCTCAACGGCCACAAAAAGAGCCTCAAAGGTTCAAAGCTCCTGATCCTTGGCGTGGCCTACAAGAAGGACGTTGATGACCTCCGCGAATCCCCCACGCTGAAAATCATGCAGCTCCTCAAGCAGCGCGGCGCGAACCTCGAATACAACGATCCCTATTTCCCCCAGCTCCACAAAATGCGCCACTATAACTACGAGAATATGAAGTCGGTTCCTCTAAACGCCCAAACGCTGGCGAGCTACGACGCAGTCGTTATCGCCACCGATCATTCGAGTTACGACTACGTGGCGATTGTGGATGCTGCCCATCTGGTTGTGGATACTCGCAACGCCACCCGCCGCGTCATGCGCCATCGCGAAAAAATTGTCCTCTGCTAGGCGCCAATGGCCCTACTCGCGGACGAAATTCGGCGGCAACTCGAGGAAAGCGCTCGCGTGAAGCAGAGCTTTTCCGAAGCGCTTGTCGGACGTATCGGGCAATTCGCAGAAAAATGTGCGTCTGTGCTGCGCAATGGCGGAAAAATCGTTTTCTTCGGAAATGGCGGCAGCGCAGCCGATGCGCTGCACCTCGCCGCAGAACTTGTCGTTAGGTTGCGCACCGATCGCCGCGGCCTCGCAGCGCTCGCGCTCACGGCCAATCCCTCGATACTCACCGCGGCCGGCAACGACTACGGCTTCGAGCACATTTTTTCCAGGCAAATCGAATCGCTGGTCGCTCCACAGGACATTCTTGTTGCGCTTTCGACCAGCGGCGCAAGCGCCAATATAATCCGCGGGGTAGAGGCTGGTCGCGCGCGCCTTGCCTATCTCGTTGCCTTCACGGGCGAAACGGGTGGGGCGCTCGCGGACAAGGTCGATCTACTGCTCAACGTGCCCTCACATGATCCTCAGCGAATCCAGGAAGCCCATATCACCATGGGCCATATCGCCTGCGCTTTGATCGAGCAGTTAGCGATTGCCTAGAGATTGCCGCGCTTTGGTCGGGATCTGAATCTTTTCGTCGGTGAACGGCAAAAATGCGTTGCATTGTGAACCTTAGCGAACGAACTCCTATTTCGCGCTCTTTAATTCCACTCTCGCCGTTGCGAACGGCATGATCGCTTCCAGAAGCACTGGCGTGCGCGCAACGTTGTTCGCGATGTACATCGTGAATTGCGCGTCCTTCATCTCTTCCCCGTTTTCAAAAACGTGAATTTCGATCTTCGACGTTTTGTAACTCCCCGCGGGAACAGTGACGGCCTCGCCCGACCCCGCAAGCTTCGCTCTTACGTCGTAGAGCTTATGCCCGTCATACACGGGGCACCGCACCTCCGCCGTTTTCGTCCAATCCACGTGCCGCAAATATTCCATCATCCCCAGCGGATCGCGCGTTCCGGGCAGAACCCGCGCTTCCGTGACACTCGGAGGCGCCGGTTCTTTTCCCGTCGCCGTCATGCGCTGCACGGAGCTCACCTTCTGTCCCCGTTCGCTCAAGTGCATTTCGTACTGCAGGCTGGTCATCGTCGAAGCGTCGCTGTACGAATCAAACTGGTCATCCAGCTCAAAGACCATCCGCAGCGGATTTTCCGTGTGCGCGAACGCTTGTAGGTGCCACGCATTCTTCCCAAAGAAGTCTTTGTGCGCGCCCACCACCAATTTCAGATTGGCCACGTCGCTCAAGTTCGCGACGTTCGCCGTGTAATCCAGCACTTCCCCGCCCCGCAAAGGCAACCCCGCATCGACTCCCGGATCGCTCTCCTTTTTCGCGGGTGAGGGCGGAGTAGCGGTTCTCGATGGGGCCGCGGGAACCTCCGCGGCGGGGGCGGGGGCGCTCGTCGAATCGCCCGGTTCAGGTTCATGACTTGCAGCCCACGCCCGCGCCGACGCCTCGCTTCGTTCGCGTAAGTAGAAGTAACCTCCTGTGGCGCATCCCAATATCAAAAGTCCTGCGACCCCAATCACTTTCCTGTAGCTCATGCTCTTTGTGTGACCCGCTTGGGAAACAGTCCCATGTCTTTTTGTCTTCCGTCGTACAATACAGATTCGCTCGCGGCAGCCCGGCAAACTCAGCCGAACCTAACGCGAACTATGAGGTTACCAAAACGCGAGGCCCGCGTCTTTCAGGCACCGCGTCATCAACCGAGACGGCACTGCGCCGCTCGCGGACCACGATCGAGGAGGAATTCCTGAATGCGCTACCTCGTTACAGGCGGCGCCGGTTTCATCGGCTCGAATACGGTAGACGAACTCGTCCGGCGCGGCCACAGCGTCGTTGTCCTCGACGACCTTTCCTCAGGCAAAGAGGAGAACCTTGCCGAGGTCCGCAACAAAATCACCCTTATCAAGGGTAGCATCACGGACATTGAAGTCGTTCGCAAGGCCATGCATGAGGCCGAGCACGTCCTGCACCTTGCCGCGCGCACTTCCGTTCCTCGCTCCGTCAAGGATCCCATCGAGACAAATAAAATCAATATCGATGGCACTCTAAACGTGCTCGTCGCCGCGCGCGATGCCAAGGTCAAGCGCGTCGTTTTCGCCGCTTCCTCCTCTGCCTACGGCGAGACGCCTACCCTCCCCAAAGTCGAAACCATGCAGCCCGCGCCGATTTCGCCTTACGGCGTCACCAAATTCGTCGGCGAACTCTACGCGCAAACCTTTGGCCGCTGTTACGGCCTCGAAAACGTCTCTGTTCGCTATTTCAATATTTTCGGCCCCCGGCAGGATCCCGCCTCGCCGTATTCCGGCGTTTTGGCAAAATTCTGCCTGGCCTTCCTCGAAGAGACGCAGCCCTCCATCTATGGCGATGGCGAGCAATCCCGCGACTTCACCTACGTCGAAAACGCCGTGCAGGCCAATCTTCTAGCCTGCGAAGCCCCCAACGTTTCCGGCAAGACGTTCAACGTAGGAACAGGCGCACGCTTCACCCTAAATCAGACGCTTCAACTTCTCGCAAAGATTTCCGGCAAGAAGCTCGAGGCCAAGTACGAACCGCCGCGCGACGGTGACATTCGCGATTCGCAAGCGGACATTACCCAAGCGCGCGAATACCTCGGCTACGATCCACAAGTCACTTTTGAAGAAGGTCTGAGCCGTACATTTGACTGGTACCGCGCGACCCAAGCCGAAGCCAAAGCAAAATCCAAAGAGTAAGCCACCACATCATGCGGGTGCGATACTTCGTGCCCTCTTTCCTTTTCCAATCCCTCGTCTATGGCACAGTTGCCTCGGGCTCTTCCGTCTCGGCCAGGACTTCACGGATTCACGGTTTTCCCATAGCTTAATGGCGCTCCCACCTTGGGTTTGTCAAAGTTCCAGAAATAAAGTGGCTCGAGTTTCTTCTGTTCCGGCCAAATCTGATCGAGCGTGTCTCCCTCGAACAATTCTCCGTTCTTCATCACCCAGTGAATCGTGTTCGTATTGTGTATATCCTCCAGCGGGTTCTTATCCAAAATGACGAGATCCGCCAGCTTCCCTGCCTCAATCGAACCAAGATCCTCCGGTCGCCCTATGATCTTCGACCCGTTCAGCGTCGCGCATCGCAACACCTCCATCGGCGTCATTCCGCCGCTCGCCAGCATCCACATCTCCCAGTGGTACCCTAAACCCTG
Organism: Candidatus Acidiferrum sp.; assembly: GCA_049792735.1. Classification (GTDB taxonomy): domain Bacteria; phylum Acidobacteriota; class Terriglobia; order Acidiferrales; family UBA7541; genus Acidiferrum. The sequence goes on along the minus strand of JBARBE010000146.1, from coordinate 12,516 downwards.
CAACTGTCCGTGGCCTCCCACGCCAACAAGTCCACCCGCCCTCGATAGTTTCGCCATTTGCGCCGCGAATTTCGGGAACTCATACTCGTCTTTTTGGAACCAGCCCGGCCGCCGTTTTGTCTTTTCATCAATGAGGTTGTGCGGCGTGAAGTGGTTCAGCTTCGCATTGTCGTGCACATCGGTATTTTCATACCAGTAGTTCTCGCCAAATGGGCCGCCGTAGTTGACGATCAGCGTGGGCGTCTCCGAAATCCCCGACTGGGCAAACATTTGCAACACGTCCTTGAACAACGGCGCAATGGGCAGCGTGTGTTCGTTGCCGTGGAAGCCGTCAATGACGTGCGTCAGGTTCAGCTTCAGGTCCAGAGCGCCTTCGGTAGTCGGCATCATCCCCAGTTCTTTTGACGCCATGACCATGAATTGCCGCTGTTTCCGGTTGCCCACCACGTAGCTCTTAATGTTATGCGTGCCGTAATATTTTTCGTATTTCGTCAACACACCCTTCACTTCTTCGACCGACTGGAAGTTATTATCCGAAAAAACGCCCGGCCCCGTCGAAAACGCGCGCAAGCCGATGATGTCCCCGCTGTCCACCAAATCTTCGTAGGCAAACATGTCGTTCGTACTGGTCTGTACATCGAGCCCGGAAGTCACTCCGTACGCCAGGTTGGCCAAAAACGCCCAGTTCTGCGTGTCCAAAATACCGCGACGAATTTCCGTCCAATGCGCGTGCGTGTCGATAAATCCCGGAACAATCGTTTTACCGGCCACATCGAAGACCTTCGCGCCCGCCGGAATCGGCCCCTTTGCCCCGACGCTCCTGATACGGTTGTCCTCCACCACGATATCCGCGTTCTTCAGAACCTCATCGCCTTTCATCGTCACGACCGTCGCGCCGCGCAGAACAATCGTGCCCTTCGGCGTCTTCCGTGGCATTTCCAGATCGACAGCAATTTCCTGGACGTTTTTGTCCTCTTCCTTGAATTTCTTCTCTTCTTTTTTCTCGTCCTTCTTTTCGTCCTTGCCGGCTTCCTTTTTATCCGCGTCTTTCTTTTCGCTATCCCTCTTTTCTTCTTCTTTCGGCGGCTCGAAGGAAATGGCGCTCAGCGGCTCGCGGAACAAGCTTGCCCCCACTGCCCACGTAACAGTCTTCCCATCGTCCGCCCAATTGAAATAGTCGGCGCCAATATCTGTCAGCCGTTTCACTGGGACAGATGGCGTCATCACGTTAACAGTTGGTGCTTCGCCGCCTACCACCGGCATTGCCAATAAATAAAGCTGGTTCATCACCTGCGCCAGCACCCATTGCCCATCGGGACTCGCCTTCACGTCGTCCGCAGGCACAGGCTCTTCGGCAAAATAGAGGCCCTGCCCTTTCACTTGAATGTGCGTGCGGCGATCCGTCCCGTCAAAACGCAGCGAGACCAAGCCCTGCGGCGTATAGACGAATATCCTGTCCTTATCGTGCGTGAAATGCGGCGAACCTGCTCCCCGCGCTGGCAAAATCAAGTTTGTATCTCCGCCGTCCGCTGAAATCCAAATCAGATCGGCGTTCTCCGTTTGCCCGCTGTCGAACTCGCTCATATCGCGGTCGTATGCATTTCCGCGTAGCGCCACGATCCGTGTTCCGTCCGGCGACCAAACCGGATTGCTGTACAGCGCCGCCGTTCGCGATAACTGCTGAGGCGTCCCGCCAGAGGCCGCCACTTTCCTCAGCTGTCCACCCGCGCTCGACCACGTCACGTAAGCGATGAACTTCCCATCCAGCGACCACGCCGGCTGAAACTCGCGTGCATTTCCCGTCGTCACTCGCTCCGGTTTGCCGCCTGGAATATCCATGGTGTAAAGATGCGTCATCGCGGAAAACGCCATCTTCTTGCCGTCCGGCGATTCCACGGGGTCCTCAATCAAACGCACCTTCACAGGACCTTCCTTCACTCTCTGCGGAAAATCCAGCTTTGGTCCCAGTTCCTGTGATACTTGCGCAGTGAATGGAATTACGCTCTCCGCGCCCGTCTCCACATTCAGTCGTCGTATTTTTCCATCCTGGTTGTAAATGATTTCCTTGCCGTCAGGGAGAAACGCGTATCCCGGAAAGATATCTCGCGTAAAAAGAGATTCCTGGTCGTCACGTGTTACTGGGTACCTGACCCAGCGGTCCTCACCCGTCTCGAGATTTCGCAGCCGCAAGCCCGTCTCCGTCTCATACCGTGTGGCATACACGATCTCCTTGCCGTCAGGCGAAAGCACGGGACGAAACGCGCTTCCGGGCTGGGAGATGATGTCATCTTCGTCTCCCGTCTTGCGGTCGCGCCTCGCGATGTGCCACGTGGGGAATTGCGCGTTGTAATTCAGCGATCCGAGCTTTGTCGCATAGTAGAGATACTTTCCGTCCGGCGATGCGACCACTCCCATGGCATTCGGGCGGTCAGCTCGTTTCGTGGCCGGTGTGAGCTTCGACTTCGTGATCTGCACGCCGGACCCGCCATCAATGTGGTACATCCAGATTTCGCTCGACCCGATTCCAAATCCCGCTTTCGAAACAAAAATATAACTTCCGTCCGGCGCCCAGCTCGGCGACGTGAAATCGTTGTTGGGATCTTTCGACACCTGCTTCACGCCGCTACCGTCCGGATGCATGATCCAAACGTTTTCGCTTCCTTCCCGGTCCGAAATAAACGCAATCCACTTTCCGTCGGGTGAATACTTCGGCTGGCTGTCAAACGCCATCCCACCATCGATCAGCTTCGCCGTTCCGCCCTCGATCGGCAGCGTATAGATGTCCCCGAGCAATTCGAAAACGATAGTCTTGCCGTCTGGAGAGACGTCCAACGAAAGCCAGGTTCCCTCGTCGGTCGTGAACTCGATTTTTCGCGCCGGCTTGAGCGGCAGCCCCTTCTTTTCGTCCTTCTTCTCGTCCTTTTTTTCGGCCTGCTTATCTTGTGCCGCGGCATCTCGCGGCGTCCCCTGAGCAGCCCATCCAAATCCACCCAGAAGAATCGCGCACACTGCAAACTTCGCGGCCACACCACGCCAGCCAGGTCGCTTCGCGTTCATGTTTTTCTCTCCGTCGTCTACCTGAATCGTCCGATCCGTTCCCGTCTACGGTTCATCCTCTTCTTCAAATCCTCCCCGCCCTGTCCTCTGCGGTTCGACCGGGACGATGTGCGGTATCCCCGCCTCATTCATCTTCTTGTTCAGTGCAGGCAAATCCACTTCCGCGATTTTCTTTACCTGCGCGGAAGCGTCGCTGACGAGCGGCGTAAGCTCCGCAATCTTTTCTTTTTGTTGCCCTCCCGGAGCCGCCCAGAACCCATCAAGCTCTCGCAACAATCCTTGCGCCTGGTTCGGCAAAGGCTCGGGCTTCCACACAAGTGGCGGCCCCGCATTCCCCAAACCTTGTTGCGCGCGCACATACTTCTCTGCGACCGCATCCACCTTCTTCTGTAATTCATCAGCGGCCTTTTGTATCTCTTCCGGGATCTTCGGCATATCCGGCTTCCCGGCATCCTTTTTCCACTGCTCTCTGGCCGCTTTCAGTCCTCCCTGAATTCCCACGATAATCTTGCGATCCTTGTCCGCGGTCTTGGCCAGCGCATAAAGCTGTTCAATCGCTTCGCGCCGCGCCGCGCGGTCCGCCGCGGATATCTGCATCCGTGGATCATCTTCCACCACCGCCTTCTGCGTCGCTTCCTTATCTCCCGCCTTGATTTTTATCGTGTACTCGCCGGATTCCACGAGCGGTCCCCGCGGCCCAAAATCAAATCCCGCTGCCGCCGCCTCGAGTTGTTCCGGCGTTGGCACTGCCGGCGAGTTCCACCGCAAATCCCAATTCGTCCGGTTCACCCCGGCTTTCCCGGGCCCGTCAAATTCGCGTATCAGCTTGCCATCCTTGTCGTAAACGCTGATCTTTACTTTCCCTTCCTTTTTTGCGGCCTCTTCGGGTTTTGCCGCCTCGTCCGCAGCGGCCGTTTCCTTCTTTTCCTTATCCTTTTCGTTTTTAGCCGCCTTCGGAGCTTCCGGGGGCACGGCATCCTTCAGGTAGTAATTCAAAATCGCGCCATACGGCGGATTCTTCGCCGTAAACATCTTCTGACCCGCGCTCCACCGCCGCTGCCGCAAATCCCAAAGCGTCGCAGTCCGCGGAGTGAAAAACGTCATGTCCGATTTTTCCACGCCAGCGTCGAACTTTTCGATTGGCGTAAGATCATCAAAAATCCAGATCGACCGCCCATGCGTCGCCAGCACCAAATCGTTCTGCCGCGCCTGAATCTCGATGTCATCCACCGGCACTGTCGGCAAATTGTTTTTCAGGGCCGTCCAGTTCGCTCCCCGGTCCCATGAAAACCACAATCCAAACTCCGTCCCAGCAAAAAGCAAATTTTCGTCCCTGGGATGTTCGCGCACAACATGCACGGTCCCCGCCGAATCCGGAATCCCCTTGCGAATCGCCTTCCAGGTCTCCCCAAAATCCGTCGTCACAAAAATATACACGTTGTAGTCGTCGGTCCGGTGCCCGTCGAACGTCGCGTACGCCGTCCCTTCCGCGTACTTCGACGCCAGCACTCGGCTCACGTAAGTCCCCTTCGGCACTCCCGGCACGCGCGAGACCACGTTCTTCCACGTCTTCCCCCCGTCGCGCGTCACCTGCAAATTCCCGTCGTCCGTCCCCACCCATAGCACGTCCGCGCCCACCGGCGATTCGCTCAATGTCGTAATCGTCGGATAGTCCTCGACGCCATCAGCCCTCGACAACGTATTCTTGTCCGGCACCTTCCCAAGAATCGGCAGCTTGTCGCGTTCCACTCCCGTCGTCAGATCGCCGCCCAGCCGCGTCCACGAATCCCCGCGGTCCGTCGACTTGAACAAATAATTCCCGCCGTAATAAATCGTGTTGTGATCGTGCGACGAAACCGCCATCGGCGAATTCCACTGAAACCGGTAGTGCGGCTCCCCAACCTTCGCCTCCGGCATAATCTCTCGCTGCTGCCCAGTCTTTACGTCCCGCCGCGAGATGTGTCCGTCCTGCGATTCCGTGTAGACAATTCCCGGGTCGACGTTATCGATCTCCGCGTAAAATCCGTCGCCACCCGGCATCAGCGTCCAATCCTCATTTGTAATGCCGTCCCGCGTCAGCGACATGCTCGGCCCGCACCAGCTTCCGTTGTCCTGCAGCCCTCCGCAAATCTGATAAGGCTTTTCGTTGTCCAACCCGATCTCGTAATACTGTCCAATCGCAATCGTATTAATGAAGTCCCACGTCCGCCCGTTGTCGTAGCTCCAGTGAATCCCCCCGTCGCATCCCGTTATGATGTGATTCGAATCCGCCGGATCGATCCACATCGCATGAAAATCTCCGTGAATGCTTTTCACCCGTGTCGTCGAAAACGTCTTCCCTCCATCCTCCGAATAAAACATCTGCGCCCCAAGCTCCCAAATCCGCAAATCATTATTCGGATCAATCCGCACCTGGCTGTAATACGAAGGCCGCGGATCGATGTCGCCCATCTTTTTCCACGTCTCGCCTTTGTCTTCGCTCCTGTAAGTTCCGCCATGCTCATGCTGCACGATGGCGTAAACTATGTTTGGATCCTTCCGGTAAATATCCAGCCCGATTCGCCCGGTATCCCCGCCATTTTCGTAGGGCAGTCCCTTCGTCAATTTCTTCCACGTCGCCCCGCCGTCCACCGTCTTGTAAATCGCGCTCCCCGGCCCGCCACCATCAAATCCAAAGGGCGTCCTCCGTCGCTCATAAGCGGCCGCATACAAAGTGTCCGGGCTCTCCGGATCCATCGCGATGTCGCTCACCCCGGTGTCATCATTAATTTTCAACACTTGGTTCCACGTCTTCCCGCCATCCGTCGTCTTATAAACCCCGCGCTCCGGGTTCGGCCCCCACAAATGCCCCAGCGCCGCCGCGTACACAATCTCCGGATTCTTCGGATGAATCACGATCCGCCCGATGTGGTGCGTCGCCGCCAGCCCCATGTTCTGCCACGTCTTGCCCGCGTCCAGCGATTTGTAAATCCCATCTCCCCACGAAGAGCTCTGCCGATTGTTCGGCTCGCCGCTTCCAACCCACACCACGTCGGGATCCGATGGCGCAATCGCCAAATCCCCGATCGTGGACACGCCCTCCTTGTCAAACACCGGCTCCCACGTCGTTCCATTATTCGTCGTCTTGAACACTCCCCCCGACGCCGTGCCCACGTACACAATGTTCGGATTGCTCTCCACCACCGCAAAATCATCTATGCGCCCGCCCATCACCGCAGGCCCAATCTCCCGAAACTCCAGATTCTTCAACTTGTCCGTCGGCCCTGACTGGCCAGCCGATCCCGCGGGCAAAGCGAAAGCCAGCGCAAGGCAAACCATCCCCGGCGCTAAGATCATTTTCAATGTAGACGAAACTCTGCGCATACTATCCCCCCTAGTGGTCAAGGCCGGGCATCATACCTCCTCAATGCCGCGGCGTGCATCAATTGTTTCTGAAATGGCAATCCGACCCGTGCTCAGACAGACGCGCAGCATTCATTCCGCGTTTCGTTTCGCTCCGTCGCGCGCCGTAGCACCGCCCCCAACTTCGCCACATCTCGAGTTTTCCGCCTCCGCTACACATCCCCGCACCCGCATGCTAGGCTATCCCACTGTTTTCATCGCCCAAATGTTCCGTCTGAATCGTCACTCCCACGCCTGGATTCCGTCCGCGCTCCGCTTCTTTCTATTCTCAACTGCTCTTTTTTATTTGCTCTGCGGCCTCTCGCTTCATGTTTCCCGTGCGCAGCAGCCCGGCCTGCACTCCGCCAAAGCCGGCGATGTAGAGATCTGGTCCCGCGGCCCACAGCAAAAACGCGGCGACCTCTTTATCGCCGATGGCGATGTTGACATACACTACGGCGACGAGCGCCTCCAGGCCGACCATGTCGAATACAACGAGCAAACCTCCGAATCCATCGCCCGCGGCCATGTCCGTTTTGATTACAACAACGAGCATCTCGAAGCCGATGAAGCCCACTACAACGTCAGCACCGGCCACGGCATTTTTACTAACGTCCATGGCACCGTCAAAATGCAACGTCGCGCGAACCCTCTGATCTTGATTTCTCAAAATCCTCTCTATTTCCAGGCCCCCGATGTCGAACGCTTCGCCAACGACATCTATCTCGTCCGTCATGGATGGATCACCATCTGCGATCCTAGCCATCCCACCTGGCAGTTCTACGCTTCGCATGCTCGCATTCGCCTCGATAAGACGGTGGCTCTCGTCGACGCCAACTTTCGCCTCTTTCGCGTCCCTTTAATCTGGCTGCCCTACGCAACCGCTCCCGCCGGAGAAAAAATTCGCCAGTCCGGGATCCTCCTCCCCGTAATTAGTCAAACCAACACCAAAGGCTTTGTCTTTGGCGACGCCTTTTATTTCGCACCCAAACCTTGGCTGGACACCACTCTAGGCGCCGAGTACCTCTCGAAGCGCGGCTCCTCCGAACGCGCCGAATTCCGCGCCCGTCCTTTCGAAAACACGTCCATCCAATACACCTATTACGGCGTGATCGATCGCGGCATTGAGGAACCTGGGCCAAATGACACCACGGTGCTCCAGAAGCAGGGTGGCCACCAGCAACAACTGGAAGTGCAATCTCTCTTACCCGACGGCTGGCGCTTTATCGCGGACGTCAACGAACTGAGTTCGCTGACTTTCCGCCTGGCCTTCGCCGACTCCTTCGGTGAAGCCATCACTTCCGAAGTCCCCAGCGCCACTTTTCTGACCAACAATTTCCGCGGCTTCAGCCTGAATTTCGCGGCTCTTTCCGACAAAACATTCCTCAGCATTCCGATCACATCTCCAACGACTGGCGTAACGACCCCGGCCGTCAGCGTTTCTCTTCGCAACGCTCCGGAAGTCCGCTTCGGCTCCGTCGAGCAAGCCCCATGGCAGAATCTCCCCATCTATTTTTCCTTCGACGCTCTTGCCGACGCTCTGCATCGCCAGGACGACACGTCTATAAATACGGCTCCGTTCGTGCCGCGTACCGAATTTGCCCCCACCGTGACCTTGCCTCTCCACCTCGGCAACTGGCTCGGCCTCACAACCTCCGCCACATTTCGCACCACCTACTATGGCGACTCCTACACTCCGACGGGTCTCTTAAGCTCGCAATCCATCACGCGCAACACCGGCGAACTCACAGTCGAACTTCGCCCACCCGCTCTCGAACGCTTTTTTGACCGCCCCGCCACTAAGTCCACGCCTCGCAAGCGCTACAAACACTCCATCGAGCCCACTATCACCTACCACTACGTCGGCGGCGTAAATAACTTTGCCGACTTCATCCGCTTTGACTCCGACGCCACTCTCACCGACACCAACGAAGTCGAATACGGCCTCACCCAGCGCCTCTTCCGCAAAACTGGTGACGATCAACCCCAGGAGTTCATCACCTGGAGCATCCTTCAAAAACACTATTTCGATCCCACCTTCGGCGGCGCCATCGTCGACGGCCAGCGCAACGTCTTCGAAGCCTTCGACTCCATCTCCCCCTTCGCCTTCGCTTTCGGTCCTCGCAATTGGTCTCCCATTGTCAGCAATTTCAAAGTCACCCCAGGCGGTCCTTACGACCTCGAACAAATCCTCGAGTACGACCCGCAGATTCAGCGCCTCACCACCGTCGGCACTCTCCTAAAAGTGAGGCCCTACAGCGAGTTTTTCTCCACCATCGCTTTCTTCCGCCTCAACGACAATCCTGTCGCGGCCGATCTGCCCAACCCTCCGCCCCCAAATTTCGTCCCCTTCAATCAACCGCTCTCCAGCCAGGTCCGCGCCCTCCTCGGCTACGGCAACCTCACCCGCCGCGGATTCAATTTCGCCACCGGCATCAGCTACGATTTCACCAACAAAATCCTGCAAAATCAGCTCGTCCAAATCAGCTACAACGGCAGCTGCTGCGGCCTCGCCCTCGAATACCGCCGCATCAACCTTGGCCAGGTCCGCACCGAAAACCGCTTCACCGCCACCTTCATCATCGCCAACATCGGCTCCTTCGGTAATCTCCGCCGCCACGATACAATTTTCTAACTCACTGCCTCGTGCCTTCATTTCGCAACTCATCCCCAGTGCATCAATTCCCGGCTTCGCGACCATCCGCCCAAGTGGTCAACGACGAGTCGTATTTTCGCCTAAGTTCCGAATAGTCGGCAGTCTGCTCGGAAAGTATTTTTGCCCCCACTTCTGCCACACGCACGCTCCAAAGCGAAGGCGGTTAGGCGCACGGGTCGAAACTCCCACATCACGTGCTATAACAACCCCATGCGCCCACACGATTACGCACCCCGGCCCGCGCACCTCAAATGGCTCCTCGATTCTGACCCGGCCATCCGTTGGCAGGTCATGCAAGACCTTACCGATGAAGCTCCCACCGCGATTGCGGCCGAGCGGTCGCGCGTCGCAACCGACGGCTGGGGAGCCGAACTTCTCGCCCGCCAAACTCCTGCCGGGCACTGGGGCGGCGGGCCGAATTGGGACCTTATCACCCTCTTTAGTCTCGTCGTCTTGAAGGACCTCGGTCTCGACCCCGCAAGCAAGCAGGCTCGCAGAATGATCGACCGCATCGACAAGCGGCTCGTGTTTAAGTGGTTCAACAACCGGCCTTACCTTCACGGCGAGACCGAGCCCTGCATCAATGGCAGAATTCTGGGCATCGGCGCATACTTCAAGGAGCCGAACGACGCATTGGCCAGGCAACTCTTGGGCGAGCAACTCGAAGACGGCGGATGGAACTGCGAAGCGTGGCCCTTCTTGTCGCCGAAACGGCCGCCCAGCCGGCGGTCTTCGTTCCATACCACCATCTGCGTGCTCGAAGGCCTGCTCGAATACGAAGGAGCAGGGCGCAAATCGGCGGCCGTAACGAAAGCCCGGAAGAGGGCCGAAAATTACCTGCTTGAGCGACGCATGTTCCGCTCGCTTCGCACTGGCAAAGTCATCGACGAACGCTGGCTGCGCTTCTCCTACCCGACGTTTTGGCACTACGACGTCTTACGCGGACTCGATTATCTGCGAAATGCGGGAATCAAGCCGGACAGCCGCGTCCGCGAAGCGATCAAAATCGTGATAGAGCGCCGCCACCAGAACGGACGCTGGCCGCTGAACCTGCTTCATCCCGAGCCTATTCCATTGAAGATGGAGACCAGCATCGGCAGCGCAAGCCGCTGGAACACATTGCGCGCTCTCCGGGTCCTGCGTTGGTACAACAACTCAACGTAGTAGTTGTAACTTGTGTGTTAGATTTTCCATTCCACCCAATCTCCCATGCCCCCAACGACCGACACCGACCTCGCCTTCGCCTCCATCGAAGAGATCTCTCGACTCTTCCGCAAACGCAAACTCTCCCCCGTCGAACTCGTCCGTCTCATATTCTCTCGCATCATCCAGCTCGATTCCAAGCTCAACACCTACATCACTGTGACGACCGAACTCGCCCTGGCCCAGGCAAAAAAAGCCGAGAGCGAGCTCTTCGCACCACGCGGACGTCATCGCGATCGCGGTCCTCTTCACGGCGTCCCCATCTCTCTCAAAGACAACATCTACACCGAAGACATCCCCACCACTGCGGGCTCGCGCATCCTTGCCAAGTTCATTCCGCAACACGACGCTACCGTCGTCAAACAACTCAAAGAAGCTGGCGCCGTCATCCTCGGCAAAACCAACATGCACGAGTTCGCCTACGGCGTCACCAGCAACAACCCACACTTCGGCCCCGTCCACAATCCCTGGGATCTTGCACGCATTCCCGGAGGCTCAAGCGGCGGTTCCGCCGCAGCCGTCGCCGCCGGCCTCTGCTACGGCAGTATCGGCACGGACACCGGCGGTTCCATCCGCATTCCCGCTTCCCTCTGCGGCATCGTTGGCTTCAAGCCCACCCTCGGCCGCGTCAGCGTCGAAGGCGTCATCCCGCTTTCTCCCAAATTGGATTGCGTCGGCCCGCTCGCCCGTACCGTCCACGACGCGGCTCTTCTCCTGAAGCCCATTCTCCCGCGCGTCAAAGGCGAACCTAGTCCTCGCGCTCTTGAAAAATCTTCCTCCAGTCCTCGCAAGTTCACTCTCGGCATTCCCAAGGAATTTTTTCTTGATGTTGTTTCACACGATGTCTACACGGTGTTCGAAGAAGCTCTTCGTGTCCTGAAAAAGCAACGCGCCACGTTCAAAGAAATCTCACTCTCGCTCCTGAAGGAAACCGAAGACGCCGGAAATCAAATCGCGTGGCCCGAAGCTACCCACTACCATCAGCAAGCCGGTTGGTATCCCTCTCAGGCCGCCGACTACGGCGATGATGTTCGCTCGCGCCTCGAAATGGGCACAAAAGTAAGCGCCACGACTTATCTTTCCGCCCTCGAGCTCCGCGAAAAGTTCATCCAGCAATACCACCTGGCACTGGAAGACTCAGGCGTCGATGCTGTTGTCGTTCCAACAACTCCGATCACTGCGCCTCGAATCGGCCACGAAACCATCCGCCTCGGCGACAAGGACCATTCCACCCGAGCCCTGCTCCTCCGCGCCAACCGCCCCGCCAACCTAGGCGGCGTCCCCGCCATCACGGTCCCCTGCGGCTTCACTCCCGAGGGCCTTCCGGTCGGCCTCCAACTCATTGGTGCCGTCACCGACGAGCATCTCCTCCTTCAAATCGCCTGTGCCTTCGAGCGCGTCCATCCCGCCCAACGCCGCCCCTCTCTCCCGTAGGGGCACGACACGGCGTGCCCTCTTTCTTTTCTAAACCCCTGCCCCGAATGCTCAACTCCAACTCCCCGAATGCTAAACTCCAAGTTGAGTCCCAAGTCCTCCCTCCGTATCGCGCGATACGAATCGCGCGATTATGATTGACTCCACCAACAGTGCTTGCTATTCTTTTTCTAGGTAAATCCATCTCTAGCAAAGAGCGGCAGACTTTCTGCCGCTCTTTCGCTTTTTATGGTGCGCAGTTCCAGGCTGGGCCATCTTTAAGGGCGGCCTAGAAGGCAAGAGAATACTTAGATCACTAAGATTCACGTTCAAGTAAGTCTTTTAGAATCAGTGTTTACAAGACCACCTCGCAAGTGTTGATTCTAAAAGAGTTGTCGAAATTCTAAGTCCTTTAGAATCAGTGTTTGCAAAAAACAGGGGGGAGGGTCAGTGCTCCCAAGGCCGGTACAGACCGCGCACCTCGCAGACTTGTCAGGCGGGGGAGCGTTCAAGACACCCTCGTCCCAAGGCGCCGCTAACGGAAAATGACTAACGGCGGCCTATACAGTGGTTAGCGGAATGGAGGAACGCAAGAATGGGCATACTCGAGGCTGCAAAGCCTGCAATCATCATTTGCACAAGAAACCGCACGCGCGCCACCGCGTTCTACCGCGACACACTAGGATTGTCCTTCGCCCACGAAGACAACTTGGCCGCCGTTTTCAACACAGGCGGAGTCACTCTGCGCGTCTCCCCAGTGCCCGATTTCACTCCACACGAGCACACCATCCTCGGCTTCCACGTGA
>JBARBE010000145.1:0-1897 GCA_049792735.1 Candidatus Acidiferrum sp. | reverse complement strand
GTAGAACTTGCGAGCCTCGTCGAGGTTATCCGTCTTCACGATGAAATTCGCGATATTGCCGACCGGCGGCCGGGCCGCGGTGGCGGCTGTCAACGGTATGATTCCTGAAGCCGCGGAAATCAAAAGGAAGAGCGCGCGCATCGGATCAACCCTCCTCAAACGAACTCAACTATCGTATATCGGAAATCGGCGCCGCTTGCAACGCGCGAAGCCGGATATTCGAAACTCAAAAGTTCTAGAGTTGATTCCAGTATGGCCTTACGAAGCTCCGCGATTCTTCTCCTGCCTGCTTTGGTAATCGGGCCCGCCCTGCGCGCGCAACCCGTCTTCCACGACGGCCAGGCGCCGCAGGTTTCGTTCGCTTCCGCCGAAATTGCTCGCGCCCTTGGACCGATACGGGCCGCGCCGGACCACGGCCTCCGCGACCTCAACTCGTTCGCAGGTCCCCTCCGCTTCGCCATCGCCTCCGACGCCGCCGAATCGAACGTGCTTGCTCAAATGCTGCACGTCGCCCCTCTGAAGACCACGGCGCCGCAGGCGTACGCCATCCGCCGCGCGGAACAGCGCGGCCGGGTCACAATCGCCGTCCTGGGCGCCGACGCCAATGGCGCAATGTACGGCGGCCTCGATGTCGCGGAAGCCATCCGGCTCGGCTCGATCGGCAAGACCGGCGATTCCGACCACTCGCCGCACATCGCGCAGCGTGGAATCAAATTCAACATTCCGCTCGACCGCCGAACCCCCACCTATTCCGATAGCAGCGATTCGGCGCAATCGAATATTCCCGAAATGTGGAGCATGGATTTCTGGCGCGAATTGCTTGACGAGATGGCGCGGCAGCGCTTCAACACGATCTCTCTGTGGAATCTGCATCCTTTTCCGTCCATCGTCAAAGTGCCCGAGTATCCCGACGTCGCTCTCAACGATGTGTGGGGCAATACCGAACCCTTCGATCTGAAGTTCAACATGAACGCCAAGATCATGTCTCAGCCGTTCAAACTCGGCCAGGTTGCCATTGTCAAACACCTGACGATCGACGACAAAATCCGCTTCTGGCGAGATGTCATGCAGTACGCCAAGAACCGCGGCATCGACATCTACTGGTACACCTGGAACATCTTCGTTTGGGGCACGGAAGGCAAACACGGCATCACCGAAGACGGCCACAATCCCGAAACCATCGCTTACTTCCGCGCGAGTGTCCGTGAAACAGTCAAGACCTATCCCCTGCTGGCAGGCATCGGCATCACCGCGGGCGAGAACATGAACAGCGCCAGGGGACCCTTCGATCACGAAGCGTGGCTATGGAAGACCTACGGCGAAGGCATCCGCGATGCGCTCAAAGACGAACCGAACCGCCCGTTCCGCCTGATTCACCGGTATCACCAGTCGTCGCAGTCGGAATCGATCGACGCTTTCAAGGAGTATCCGGGCCCGTTCGACTTCAGTTTCAAGTACTCCGTCGCGCATATGTATTCCGAGCCGGATCCGCCGTTCATCGCGCCCGTGCTGACGGAAATGCCGAAGAATCTCCGCACGTGGCTGGAAGTGAGAAACGACGATATTTACAGCTTCCGCTGGGGCGACCCCGACTTTGCGCGAGCTTACATCAAGAACATGCCCGGACCGCTTCGCGTGGCGGGTTTCAACATGGGACCCGATGGCTACAACTGGGGCCGCGAATTCATCGACAAGGATCCGGAAAACCCGCGGCAGCTCGTGATGCAGAAGCAATGGTACAGTTTTGCCCTGTGGGGCCGCCTGAGCTACGAGCCCGATTTGCCGAACGCGCTTTTCGAGCGGATGTTGGCCGCGCGCTTTCCCGGTGCCCCTGCCGTCAAAATCTATGAGGCGATAGCCGCCGCCTCGAAAACCATGCCGCAGGTCACCCGCTTTT
>JBARBE010000144.1:0-63993 GCA_049792735.1 Candidatus Acidiferrum sp. | reverse complement strand
CCGCCGCCGCGTATGGTACCTATTCCATTTTTCTTCGCAGCCGCCATGTGCCGTTCGAGAACTTCACGATTGAAAACCTGACCAACAACGGACATGTTGCGCTCGCCTCGATTTCGCCTGACGGAATCTATCTGGTGCACGTCCGGGATGAGAATGGGATGCAAGCGCTGTGGCTGCGACATATCCCCACAGGAAGTAATACGCAACTGCTTCCGCCAACCGCTACGCGGTATGCGGGACTGACGTTTACTCCGGATTCCAACTACATTTATTGCGTGCGGCGGGACGAGGCGGAGCATACGCTTGCTTCGCTTTATTCCGTGCCCGTGCTTGGAGGAACCCCGAGACTGCTGATCAAGGACGTCGACAGTCGGATTACGTTCTCTCCGGATGGGAAGCGATTTGCCTTCTTGCGGGAGGACCACGATTCGCCGACCTATGAATTGCTGGTGGCCAACAGCGACGGCTCTCCAGACCGGACGCTTTTTAAGGATGTTCCCCTGGCGGGGAGCGAGGGAAATTACAGCCCGGCGTGGTCGCCAGACGGGAAAACGATCGCGATCACCGACTCCGAAATGGGCCGGGGGATCACGACGGCCATTCTGTCCGTGGATGTCGCCAGCGGCAAACAGCAAACGTTCCCGATAGCGACAAATCAAGTTTATCGCAATCCGGTATGGATGCCCGACGGCTCCGGATTGCTAGTTTCAGAGTTTGGAGATTACGGGGCAATGAATGCGCAGCTGGGCATCGTGAGCTATCCGAATGGAGGGTATCGGCGGATCACGAACGATACCAATTCTTACTTGTTCCCTACCATAGCCGCGGATGGACGCTCGATTGTGGCTAGCCAGACGCAGGCGGAGTATCAGTTGGAGGTCGCGCCGGAGGATCGGCCCGATGAAGTGCAGCCAATCAGCCTGGCGATGAATAACCGAGTTTGGAATTGGGATTGGACGAACGATGGGCGGATTGTGTTTGCGCAAATTCCGGACATTCGCGTGGTGAAGCCCGAAGGAGGAGAGAGTGTCGTCCTGACCGACACAAAGCACATATCCGATCAGGTCATCTCCTGCGGAAGCGGGCGTTATTACGTGTTTCGTTCGGCGGGGCGTGCCGGCAAGGTTTCTTTCAATCTGTGGAGGATGAGCACCTCTGGTACGGACATTACGCAGCTTACCAACGGGTCCTCCGAAGGCGATCCGCGCTGCTCGCCGGACGGCAAATGGGTTTACTACACCGACTACGAAGACAATCAGGCGCTGAAGCGCATCTCTATTGATGGCGGCTCTCCGGAGATTATTCTGGCTACCGCGCAGGGGCAGGTGGACATTTCACCGGACGGCAAAACTTTGGTTTATTTTGAGGTTCGCGAGCTCGACCACAAGCTGATGCTGGATACCTATTCGCTGGATGACAAGAAAGTCGCTTACCATGACATCGACTCGCGCGCGACATGGCCGGTGGCGTTTGCTCCGGATGGGAAGTCGGTTGTCTACGCCATTCGCGACAAGGGCGTGAGCAACCTGTGGATGCAGCCGCTCGATGGCTCGCAATCTCACCAGTTTACGCATTTCACTTCCGAGGCAATCGAAAAGTTCCTCTTTTCCAAGGACGGCACAAAAATCGCCATGCAACGCGGGCATGTCGAGTCCGACGCAGTGCTACTCCGCGACACGACGCATTAGAAGTGCGTGCTCAAACATACGTCTGCGGGCGTCTAAACGCCGGCGTCAGCCAATTGCAGAATAAAAGTTCAAAGAAAAGTGAATCAGGGAGAAGCCGGACCTGAGTGGTTGGCTTGCGGGGCTGTGTCGCGGCTGGCGCGCGCGAAATAGCCGCGGCGAGCGCGCACTTCATAGCCTTTGTGGTCGGGAACTTCGATACGAATGCGGTGGTAGCGACCGTCGAGCACATAGTTTGTTGGAATATAGGCGATGGAATATTGATTGCGGAGTTCGTCGCCGATGTCCTGAAAAGATTGATCCAGATCGTCTACGTGATAGGGAAAGAAGGCCCGGCCGCCGGTTTCGTCGGCCAGGTCTTGAAGGATCTTGTCGCCTTCCGTAAGGTGCGTTTTGCGATCGGCGAGTTTATCGGGATCGGTTTGAGAGAGCTGAATCCACTGTGTGCTTGTGCTGATGGTATAGATGACGACGCTGGTGCGCTGGGCCATTTCGATGGCCTCGGCACGAGTGTGGTTTGAAAGATTGTCGTCTCCGTCGCTGATCAGAATCATCACGCGGCGCACGACGTCGGGTTGGTCGCCGGGCGGCCGGGGCGGGTGGCTCAGTTCGTTCTGGCAGGCTTCGTAAATCGCGTCGTAAACAGCGGTGCCGCCGCCGGCGCGCGTTTGGAGGATTTGGTCGCGGAGCAAGCCAGCATCGCTGGTGAACGCTTGGACTACCTGTGGCTCGTCATCGAAGGTCATGACGAAGGCTTCGTCCCTGCCGCGCCGGAGGACGCTGAAGAGAAAGTTGATCGAAGCGTCTTGCTCGAATTTAATGCGGTCGCGGATGCTGTTTGAAGTGTCCACCAGCATTCCGATGCGCAGCGGGAGATCGGACTGCTTGCTGAAGTAACGAATGTCTTGGGGTAGCTTATCGTCGAAGACTTTGAAATCGTCTTTCTGCAGGTCGGGGACGAGCTTGTTGCGGCGGTTGAGGACGGTGAAGAGCACGTCGACGAGGTTGACGACCTGTACGATCTTTTGTGGGCTTTGGGCGGGCGCTGCTTGCTGGGCCGGCTGCTCGGGCTTGGCTTGCTGCGGGGTGGCTTTCGCGCTTGCCTGAAGTGGTGGCGCGGATTGGGCGTTTGCCTGCTGTGCGCGGCCGCTGACCGCTGTGGCCAGTAATCCTGCTACGAGAAATACGGAAACCAATCCCCTGGACATGTCAATTGATTATAGGTACGGAGCGAGCGCAGCGTCAATTCGGTTCGGAGCTTCGCCAGCGGCATTCGCCAAATTTTGGACGAACTCGTGCAGTTCTCTAGGGAGCGGGGCGCGCACCTCGATCCATTCGGCGGTTCTTGGCTGCGAAAATCCGAGCCGGGCGGCGTGCAGGAAATTTCTTCCCAGAGGGGGCATCACCAACTGGCCTCGCTCGGTAGACTTGGGGCGAACACTTCCGCTTCCGAGGTGGATTTGCGAAGCCGCTCCGTAGAGTGTGTCGCCGACAACGGGGTGCTTCACGGCGGAGAAATGCACGCGGATCTGGTGGGTTCGCCCCGTATGGAGTTGCACCTCGACTAGGGTTGTGCCGTCGACTTCCGTGAGCGTTCGCCAGTCCGTGCGCGCTTCGCGGGCGTTGCCCGGTAGCGACTTGTTGCGGCGAGTATTGCCACTCAGCGCGGAGGCCGGCTTCTCGCGGTGTACAGCCATGCGTGTGCGGCGGTGCAAGTCGCGACCAATCGGCAGCTCGAAGCGTCCCTGCTTCTCCTTCAGCAATCCCTCGACGAGCGCGATGTATGTTTTCTTGAACGTGCGCTGGCGAAATCCCTCCGCTAGTTTTGCATGAGCGAAATCGTTTTTCGCCACCAGGATGACGCCGGAAGTTTCCTTGTCGAGCCGATGCACAATTCCCGGGCGCAGCGCATCCCCGCCTTTGGAGAGCGCCTGACCGCGGCCGAGCAAAGCGTTGACGAGCGTTCCGCGGGTGTTTCCCGCGCCGGCATGCACGGTCATCCCGGCGGGTTTGTTCACGACGATCACGTCCGCATCTTCGTAGAGGATGTCCAGCGGGATGGTCTCCGCTTCGGCGCGCATTGGAGGACGAGCCTGGGCATCCACCACGATTTTCTGGCCGGAACGCAATCGATGCGCGCCTTTGGTGGGCTTGCCGTCGACCAAAACTAGCCCATCTGCGATTAGTTCTTGGATGCGTGTGCGGCTCAGGTTGGGCAGTTGGACGGCCAGATAGCGGTCCAGCCGCTCCGCGGCGTCGCTCTCCGCGACGGCGAGCTCATGTGTGAGGGGTGAGGGCACGCGAGGATTCTAGCAGTTTGGCGCGAGATCAGGCGAAACTGCCAACTACGGGCTTCTGCAAAATGCTTGCGCTGGCTAAAGTCATTTCTCTTTTGTGGCAGCTGAATTCGTCGAGACAAAAAGTAGATCAAGAATCAGCAGGATGGCGCCGATGGTGATGGCGGAATCGGCGACGTTGAAGGCGGGCCAGCGGTAGGTGCCGAGCCAGACTTCGAGAAAATCCGTAACGGCGCCATGGAGAATCCTGTCGGTCAGGTTGCCGGTGGCGCCGCCCAGCAAGAGGGCGAGCCCGGCGCACGTCGTGGCGCCGCCTTGACCGGCTACCAGAAGCCAGGCAAGAACGCAGATCACGACGAGCGAGCCGCCGATGAGCAGGACGCGCAGCCAGGGTGAATGCGAATCGGCAAAAATGCTAAAGGCGATTCCGGGATTGCGGCTGTGCACCAAATAGATGAAGTGGCGGACCACTTCGTGGCGCCAGCCTTCGCTCGTTTGCGTCTCGAACCAGGCTTTTGTCGCGCGGTCGAGCACAACGATGGTCAACGTGAGCCAGAGCCAGCGCAAGCGTGCGGGGAGTTTCATGAAAAGGTGGGCTCCAATTTTTCGATTTCGGCAAGGGCTTCGCTGCAACGTTCGCAGACCGTGGGATAGCGGGCATTCTCTCCCACATGCGTCGAATAATTCCAACAGCGTTCACATTTTGCGCCTTCGGCGCGCAAGACCTCGACCTGATAAGGGCCGGGATGTTCAATGTGCATGGGCATGTCGAAGGAGCGCACATCGACTTGCGAAACGATAAAGAGGGCCGGCAATTCTTTGGCGTGTCTTAGGAGAAGTTCGAGGAAATCACCTTTGGACCGCAGGAGAATCTTGGCTTCGAGAGAAGCGTTGATGAATTTCTGGGAGCGGGCACGTTCGAGGTCCTGCAACACTTCGGATCGCAGGGCAGAAAGCTTTGCCCATTCCGACTTTATTTTAGAATCGAGGCTCGACTGGAGGTCGCCCTGTTCTGGGAAGATGGCCATGTGCGCGCTGTCCGCTTCGCCGGGCAATTTCGGAATGTGCGCCCAAATTTCCTCCATGGTGAAGACCAGGACGGGCGCGGCAAGACGAACCAGAGCGCTCGTGATTTTCCAGACGGCGGTTTGGGCGGAACGCCGTGAACGGTTTTTCGCGGCTTTCGTGTAGAGCCGATCTTTGAGCACGTCAAAATAGAACGCGCTGAGATCCACAACGCAATAATCGTGGATGGCGTGATAGACGCGGTGAAAATCGTAGGCGACGTACCACTCGCGGCATTTTTTCACCAAATCTGCCGTGCGCTCGAGCATCCAGCGGTCGATTTCTTCGAGCTGGTCATTCGGGATCGCATCGCGCTGAGGATCGAAGTCGAATAGATTTCCGAGGGCGAACCGGAACGTGTTGCGAATCTTGCGGTAGGCTTCGCTGAGCTGGGTCATCACGCGCTCGCTTATTTTCACATCGGCCTGGTATTCCTGCGACGCGACCCAGAGGCGGAGGAGGTCTGCTCCCCACTTCTCGCAAATCTCGCTGGGGAGAACGACATTTCCGAGAGACTTGGACATCGGGCGGCCGTGTTCATCGAGCGTCCAGCCGTGGGTGACTACGCTTTTGTACGGAGCGTGATCGCGCAGGCCCACGCCGATGAGCAGCGAACTTTGGAACCAGCCGCGATATTGGTCGGGACCCTCGAGATAAACATCGGCGGGCCATTCCTCGGCTTTCAAAACGGCAAGATGCGAAGAGCCGGCGTCGAACCACACATCCAAAATGTCGTTTTCTTTGCGCCACGCGCCGGCGCCGCATGGACATTTCGTTCCGGCAGGGAGCAATTCTTCGGCGGGGTGCTTGTACCATGCGTCGGCGCCTTCCCGTTCGAACCACTTCACCACACTGCGTAGCGCGGCAAAATCTTCGAGACGTTTTCCGCAGGCGTCGCAATAAAAAACAATGATGGGCACGCCCCAAAATCGCTGGCGCGAAATGCACCAATCCGGGCGCTGTTCGATCATTTCGTACATGCGCTCTTCGCCCCACGCGGGGATCCACTTGACGCCGTGAATTTCCCCGAGGGCCTCGGCACGCAGCGTTTTCTCTTTTCCATGCGCCGACTGGTCCATCTTGATGAACCACTGGTCCGTCGCGCGGAAAATCACGGGATTGTGGCAGCGCCAGCAATGCGGATAGCTATGGGTGTAGGAGTTATGGCCGAGGAGCGCGCCGCGATCGTCGAGCAGTTTCACGATGACCAGGTTCGCTTCAAATACGTTGAGACCTTTGTACTCCGGCAAGCCCTCGAGATAGACGCCGCGGTCGTCGATGGGAGCATAAATTTCGAGTCCGTGTTTTTGGGCCGAAAGAAAATCATCGGAGCCGTGTCCGGGCGCAGTGTGAACGATGCCGCTGCCCTGATCCAGCGTAACGTAGTCTGCGAGAATTCCCGGCACCTGGATCGGCAAAAATGGGTGCTGGAATTTTGCGCCCTGAAAATCCCGGCCTTTCCCTTTCCAGCGCACGCGAACATCTTTGATGCCGCATTCCGCTTGTAGCGCGGCAATTCGTTCCGCAGCGAGAAGGAGCGCGCCTTTCTCCGTTTCCACAACTACATATTCGAAATCCGGATGAAAGGCCAGGGCGCGATTGTGCGGGAGAGTCCACGGCGTGGTCGTCCAGATTACGGCGCTCACGTCGCCACCAAGATCAGCGGTCGGCTTACAATCGCTCAAAACGCCACCCAAGAGTTTGAAGGTCACCCAGACTGACGGACTCGTGTGATCGTGGTATTCGACTTCGGCTTCGGCTAAAGCCGTTGAGTCATAGATGCACCAATAGACCGGCTTCCGACCGCGATACACGAAACCTTTCTCCATGAAATCGAGCAGCGCGCCTGCGATGGTGGCCTCGTAATCGTGGCTCATCGTCAGGTAGGGGTGATTCCACTGTCCAAGCACACCCAAGCGCTTGAAGTCCCGCTTGTGCTGTTCAACGTAGCGCGCTGCGAATTCCCGGCAAAGCTTTCGAAATTCCGTGGGCGCGACTTTCTCTTTTCCGCCGAGTTCTTTTTCCACTTGGGTTTCGATTGGCAATCCATGGCAATCCCAGCCGGGGACGTAGGGGGCGTAGTGGCCGGCCATGCTCTTGGATTTGACGATCATGTCTTTCAGAATTTTGTTGAGTGCGGTGCCCAGATGAATGGTGCCAGTCGGATACGGTGGACCATCGTGGAGGACAAACAGCGGGAGTCCCTTTCGCGCGGAGAGGATGCGCTCATAGAGATGGGATTCCTGCCAGGCGGAAAGCTGTTTCGGCTCGTTTTGAGGGAGCCCAGCCTTCATTGGAAAATCCGTCTTCGGCAGGTTCAGAGTTTTCTTGAGTTCCAGAGGTTCGCCCATGAATTAAGTGTGCCCGCGGCTACGCTTGCTCGATTCGGGTTCCGTGTCCTGGTTCCGTTGCGGCGCCAGAAACAACGTAAAGCGGTGTAATTCCGTATGTTACAATGATTGGGAGTTGGTGTCAGCGGCTGGGGTCGCGCAACCTTTCACGACTCGACGGAATCATATCGGCTCAGGACACCCAGCGGAGCCCAACTGCGTCTAAATCAGGGGGAAGATGGTGCCGGGACTTATCGTCAATCTCGTTCCCGATGAGTTGAAGAAGCGCGGAGCGTCTGGCTCCGGCGATCAAGCTGTCCCCGTACCAGCCTCCGCCGTTCCGAGATTTGGCCGACCGGCCATTCTCATCCCCACGAATTTTTGGTCGAACCTCAAACAGTTCTTGACCGAGCGTCCCGTCAATGTGACGGACCGGCCCGGGGCGCCCTTTGTGAAGCCCGGTTTTGGCGCGGGCGTGGTTGATAACTTGAAGGATTATTTCAGCTCGCGGCCGGTACCGAAAGGGCCGGTCAACAGCAGGTTAGCGGTCTCCTGGGGAGCCAGTTTTGGCGGGTTCGGTGGACGCATCAAGGAATTTTTTTCGCCTGAGAAGCTTCCACCAGCGAACTTCACTAGCAAGCCCGTGAAGGTGAAGGACATCTGGACGAAGGACGAGAATTTTCGCTGGACGCAGGCGATCTCCTTTGGCATTCACGGGAGCGTTTTCGCGCTGATTATCCTGATACCTCTGCTGTGGCATTTCGCGCCGACCGAGACTAAAAACAAGAACGTCGACGTGACTCCGATCGATCTTTCGCCATACATGGCGAAACTGCCCGCAGGCGCGAAGAAAGCCGGCGGTGGAGGCGGAGCAAATGACCACACCCTGACGCCAGTTAACAAGGGCAAACTGCCCAAGTTCAAGTGGACGCAGTTCACGCCGCCGCAGGTGAAAATTCAGAATGAGCATCCCAAGTTGGCGATGGACCCGTCACTTCTTGGTCCGCCGGACTTGAAGGTGCCGAATTTGAATGCCTCGACCTTTGGCGATCCGCTGGCTTCGGCGACGAGCGATTCGCTTGGACATGGCAACGGCACGGGTATCGGTAGCGGCACGGGCGGCGGCTTAGGGCCGGGCGAAGGCGGAGGCACCGGCGGAGGCGCGTTCCGCGCCGGAGTGAATGGAGTTGGCGTGCCGGAATGCATTTATTGCCCGCCGCCGCTTTATTCGGATGACGCGCGCAAAGCGAAATACATGGGGTCGGTGGTGCTGCAGGTGACGGTTACGGCTGACGGGCGGGCCGTCAACATTTCCATCGTGAAAGATCCAGGTATGGGCTTGGGTGAGAAAGCAGTCGAGTCCGTGCGCACCTGGAGATTCCGGCCAGCGGCGGGACCCAACGGCAAGATTGTGCCTGTGATCGTGCCCATCGAAGTGACTTTCCGGCTGTACTAGTCTCCGCTGCCCGATAAGTGCCTGCTCTTCAAACTGATCTTCCTTCTGTATTCCCGGTGGCGGGTAATGGAAGAAACACATTATGGGGTTCCGCTGTTTGGGTAGTGGACAATCTGTTAGGATTCCGGCATGAGAAGAGCAACTGGTTTTTCGTTGGTTATCATGGCTGGCATGGTGTGCCTGGCGCAGTCGGCGCACGCACAGAACGGCGCGGGCATGCTGGACATTACGGCGCGGATCACGCCCACGGCGGCAAGGCCGGAACCGGTGCGGCAGTTCACTTTCTACATTTTGACGAAGAGCTATGCCGATATCGCCAAGGAAGTCGAAGCGGCGGACGTCATCCCCCCCCGCGATAAATTCATCGATGGCTTGAAAGTGTCTCCCGAATTGAAGAAATGGCTGAAGGCTCACGAAATTCTCGATCTGACTTCGCCTGATCTGGACAAGCTGCTGACGCCCGATGACATTATCCACACGCCGGAATTCCTGCTGGCGTATCAGCGGTCAAACAGCGGCGGCGTAACCAGTGGGATTCCGAAGCCGAAGTACAAGGACGCGGACAAAGATGAGCATCCGGAAAAATATGAGAAGGACAAACAGGACTACTACGCCGCGCTGAAAAAATTCATTCAGAAGAGTCCGGCAACGGTTTCGGGGGTCGAGCTGGAGCTGTACGCGGTCAATCCTCAGACGCAGTGGACACGTCTGGTGAGCGACCAAAAGAAGCGTGTGCAGAGGCTGGCGCCGGAGCTGGCGCAAACCAGGTATTTAGCGGCCCAAGTGGACACGGACCTGGATGGGCACGCGTTCATTCGGAATCTGCCGCCGGGCAAATATTGGGTCAGCTCCCTTAATCTTGACGCCGATGCCGGCGATGCGCGAGTGCGCTGGGATGTGCCCGTCCTGATCGTGGCAGGGCAGACTTTTCGCATCGAACTTACCAATCTGAACTCTACGGACACACTGGCAGCGCTGACCCCATAAAGCGCGCCGAGCACAGCCGTGGGCACTCCTCTCCTTTGGCTGGTCTTCAACCTTTTCGTGCTCGCCGCGATTGCGCTGGATCTGGGTGTGTTCCACCGGCGTCCTCACAAACTGAAAACTCGGGAAGCGGTTACGTGGACGCTCGTCTGGGTTGGGCTTACGGTGGCGTTCGGCCTTGGGATTGTACATTTCTCCGGCGAGCAGCGCGGAGTGGAGTTTTTTACAGGGTATGTGATCGAGAAGGCACTCAGCGTCGACAATCTTTTTTTGTTTCTGGTGATTTTCAGGGCATTCGCGGTGGAAGAAAATATCCAACATCGGATACTGGAGTGGGGCATCCTCGGAGCGCTGGTGATGCGCGGGGCGATGATCGCGGCAGGAGCGGCGTTGATCCAGCGGTTCAGTTGGGTGCTGTATGTGCTTGGAGCTTTTCTGGTTTACGCGGGCTTGCACATGTTGTTCGCGAAGAAAGAGAAGATGCATCCGGAGCAGAACTGGATTTCGAGATTTGCCAGCAAACACTTACGAGTCACGCGGGAATATCATGGGAGCCACTTTTTTGTGCGGGAAGGCGGGAAAGTCTTGGCTACGCCGCTGTTCGTGGTGCTGCTGATTGTGGAGATCACAGACGTTACCTTGGCGGTGGACTCGATACCCGCGGTGTTTGGTATTACACGCGATCCGTTTATCGTTTATACGTCCAACGTGTTCGCGATTCTGGGTTTGAGGGCGATGTATTTTCTACTGGCCGGGGTGCTGGGCCGGCTGCGGTACCTGACGGCCGGGCTCGGGTTGGTGCTGGCATTTATCGGAGCGAAGATGATCGTGGAGCCGTGGATTCACATTTCGGTGGAGGTTTCGCTCGGCGTTGTGGCAGCGATGCTGCTTGTGGCGCTTGGGGCGTCGCTACTGGTAACTCCAAAACCAAAATCCTAACGGGGATGCCGCGGGGGAATGATCTTCACCGAGGTTAGCATGCTCCTGCGGTTGCAAACGGATGTGCGCTGTAATACAAAACCTGAGTGGGTGGCGGTGAGACAGGAAAATAGAAATAGAAATAGAAATAGAGCTATTGCCAAAGCAGGTGCCTCGTGCCAAGCCAGGTCTCGGCAGTTGATTCCATATCGCCAGCGTTTGCCAGAACTAAGCGGTTGCTCTTCGGGCCGTTTCGATTGGGATTGTGGGCGCGGCTTGCGGTGGTGGCGCTGGTTACTGGGGAAGCAGGTGGAGGAGGGGGAGGCGGGGCAAGCCTGCCGAACCTGAATCAGAATCGCGGAGGCCACAATCATTGGGCCGCGGCAGCGCGTCTTCTTAACAAGCCGGACTGGGATCAGGTACGACCTTATCTCGCTTGGATCGTTTTGGGTGCCCTCGTCGTCCTTGCGCTAATGCTTTTGTGGATTTACAGCGACTGCGTCTACCGGTTCATTTTGCTGGAATCGGTCATAACCGGACAGTGCCGTTTGCGGGAGGGATGGAGGCGGTGGAGAGAGGCCGGGCGGCGGTACATGCTTTGGGTCATCGGATATGCGATCAGCTCTCTCGTGTTGTTGGGCCTCGTCATCGGAGTTCCCGTGTGGCTTGCCTATTCCGCGGGCTGGTTTGAAAAGCCGGACGATCATCTTGGTGCGCTGATCGGTGGCGGGATGCTGCTAGGGTTGTTGTTCCTTGCGCTGGCAGCCCTGCTGGCTATCATCGACTTGCTGGCGAGGGATTTTCTCGTGCCGGTTATGGCGTTCGAAGATGTCGGGGTGGAGGACGGCTGGCGGCGTCTCTGGGGAATGGTGAGCGCGGAAAAGATTGCGTTCGGCGGGTATGTGGTGATGAAAATCGTGCTGGCGATGGGAAGCGCGATTATCTTCACGATTGTCAACCTGATCGTGATTCTTGTTTTGTTGATTCCACTGGCAATTCTGGGAGTCGCCGCGTTCTTCATTGGAAAGGGGGCAGGAATCATTTGGGATACCCCGGCTATTTTATTGGTGTCGGGACTGGGGATGCTCGGGCTTGCGGGGATTCTATACGTGATGGGATTTGTCTATGCGCCGGGGCTGGTGTTCTTTCAGTCGTATACGCTGGAGTTCTTCGCATCCCGCTACGGACCGTTGGCCAACAGGATGTTTCCGCCGAGTCCGCCGGCGACGCCGCCAATAGCGCCAATTCTTCCGCCAGAACCCTTTACAGCGTAGGGGACTCTTCGAACGACTCGATCGGGACTTGAGCCTCCGTAATCGTCAATCTTCTTCGAACATCAATTCATCGATGTAACACCACATCCAGTTTTCGCCGGGTTCAAACGAGCGGATGATTGGATGCCTGGTGGCGTGAAAGTGTTTGGTGGCGTGCTTATTTTTTGAGGAATCGCAGCAGCCGACGTGACCGCACGTGAGGCACAGGCGCAGATGAACCCAGGTGTCGCCCATTTTGAGACATTCTTCGCAACCTTTGGATTTGGGCTTTGCCGGGCGAATCTGGTTGAGATGGGTGCAAACTTCGGCCATGGAATTCTCCTAGTGCGATTCGTGTGTGGTTTGAATCGGGAGCCGGACTTGAAAGCGCGTGTCGCCGGGGACGGAAGTGACGCTGATATGGCCGCCCACGTTTTTCATGATGCGGCTAACGACATCGAGGCCCAGGCCTGTGCCTTCGCCGACGCCTTTGGTGGTGAAGAATGGGTCGAAGATGCGCGAAAGTGTTTCGGGCGGAATGCCCTTGCCGTTATCTGCAATTTCGACCAGGACGAAATTATTTTCGAGAGCTGTGCGAACAGTGAGCTTGCCGCCGCCATTCATAGCGTCGGCGGCGTTATCGATGAGATTGGTCCAGACCTGATTGAGTTCGCTGCCGCTGGCCATCACTTTAGGAAGATTCGGAGCATAGTCGCGGACAACGGTGATACCGCGCTTGAGCTTGTGATTCATGATGATGAGAGTGTTTTCCAATCCGTGTTCAATATCGACTTCCTGCATGGGGCCCTGATCCATGTAGGAATATTCCTTGATGGCTTTGATGAGATCGGAGATGCGCGTCGAGCTGTGATCAAGTTCCTCGGCGATGCGCTCCATTTCGAGGAGAGTTGCGAAACGGGTAAGTTCGGGGCCGAGAGAAGCGCCGGCAGCGGCAGCGAAACTTTCCAGATGCGCATCGGTAAGGTTGGCCTCCGCGAGGGAAGGCGACAGCTTCCAGGCATCAGCGACGTTGTGCGATTCAAGCCAGGATTGGATGGCCTCTTCGCGCTCGACGCGAGCAAATTCGTCTTTGAATTGGGCAGGCTTCAGCGAGGAGCGGATTTCCTCTTCGCGCTGGGCGAGGAGAGCACAATTCTCGGGACCAATATCAGAGCTGCGGGCGGCTTCGCGCAGTCGAGCCAAACAATCGCGCAAGGCAGCGGCGGAACGGCGGGCGGCGGCGGAGGGATTGTTGAGCTCGTGAGCGAGGCCGGCGGAAAGTTTGCCGAGAGCGGCGAGTTTTTCGTGCTGTTGCTCCGCGCGGGTGACGCTGCGAACACGGTCCGTGAGCAAGCCAACGAGGCGGCGGACGAGTTCCGGTAGTTTCCTGAAGAGTTCGACGAACTGGCTGACCGGAAATCCCAGGTAATGAGAGGGAACAACGGCGCGGCCGGTCACCGAGATCACTTTCAGCCGGGAAAACGGCAACATGCCGGTGACATCGCCGGTCTTTATCGTGAAAACGGGACCATCCACGGGGCCGTGCTCGGCCCTGGCGCGCATTTCGCCTTCCAGCATCACTAACATGTAGTCGGGAGCATCGCCTTCGCGCATGATGATTTCGCCGGCGGCGGAGCGGCGTTCATCGCACTGAGCGACAAACCAGAGCAGCTCTTCTTGAGGCTGATCCGCGAAGACAGGAATGTTGCGAAGTTTCGCGACGAGTTCTTCGAGGTGCGATGGCTCGGAGTTTTCGATCATGCGCGTCCTGCCCTCCCGACAGGCAGGCTCATTGTACCTTGGCCAGATATTGATGCATGAATTGGACGACGACAGCGCCTTCTCCGACGCCGGAGGCGACGCGTTTTACGGAACCGTGGCGGACGTCGCCCACGACGAAAATGCCCGGAATGTTCGTTTCCAGCAAGCCGGGGTCGCGGTCGAGAGTCCAAGAGGCGGGGCGCTTGCCATCGCGGAGGAGGTCCGGGCCGGAGAGAATAAAGCCGCGCTCATCACGTTCAATGAGATCGCCGAGCCATTGCGTGCGGGGCTGAGCGCCGATAAAGATGAAAAGGCTCGAGGCGGGGAGCTGCTCACGTGTGCCGGTGGACTCGCAGAGCACGGTGATGCCGGTGAGTCGCGTATCGCCCTGGACTTCGACGACGCTGGATTGTGTCCACACCTGGATGTTGGGCGTTTTTTCAATTTGCTCGATGAGGTAGTGGGACATGGTGCTGGCCAGGGATTTGCCGCGCACGAGCATGACGACTTTTTCCGCATACTTGGAAAAGTGCATAGCGGCCTGCCCCGCTGAATTCGCGCCGCCAATGATGTAAACGGTTTCGCCACGGCAGGCGATGGCCTCCGTCGTGCCGCCACCGTAGTACACGCCGGCGCCCTGGAGGCGATCTATGCCGGGGACGTCGAGACTGCGCCACTGAACGCCCATGGCGAGGAGCAAGGCGTTGCAGGAAATCTCCTCACCATCGGCGAGTTTGACGTAGCGATAAGGGCCGTCAAAACGAAGACCGACGACGTCCTGAGGCGAAAGAATTTCTACGCCGAAACGGCGGGCCTGGGCGACGGCGCGGCGGGCTAGATCGCTGCCGGAGAGTCCCGCGGGAAAGCCGAGATAGTTTTCAATACGGGAGCTGAGGCCGGCCTGGCCACCGGGGGCTTCGCGCTCAATCATCACCGTACGCAGGCCTTCGGACGCGCCGTAGACTGCCGCGGCAAGACCCGCAGGCCCGCCTCCCACGATGGCAAGGTCGTAGAAATTGGTTTGCGCATGAGTGCGCAGACCGACTTTATCGGCTACCGCCGGCAGGGGCGGTTCGGTGAGCCGGGTGCCATCCGGAAACAAAATCAGAGGAAGCGTCTCGGCCTCTGGGCCGAGCGATTTGATAAGGGTCTTAACTTCTGGATCGGTTTGCGCGAGTTCGACGTCGATCCATTGATAAGGAACCTGGTTGCGCGCGAGAAATTCACGGAGCTCGTAGGAACGGTTGGACCAGCGAGTGCCGAGAACGCGAATGCCTTCGTAGAGCGGGCGGAAAGTGGAGTTCCAGTCGAGAAGAAGGTCGTCAATGGCGGGAAAGAGTTTTTCTTCGGGCGGATCCCAGGGTTTCATCAAGTAATAGTGGATGCTGGCTTCGTTGATGGCCTCGATCGCGGCGTTGGTGTCGGCATAGGCGGTAAGGAGGGCTCGCTTGGCTTGGGGATGGATTTCCATGGCTTCGGAGAGAAAGCCGACCCCATTCATTTGGGGCATGCGCTGATCGGCAAGGAGCAACGCGACGGGGTTGTTGCGGGCTTTGAGCTCGCGAAGAGTGGAAAGTGCGGCGCCGCCGGAAGTCGCGCGCATAACGCGGTAGCGGTCTGCGTAGTGGCCGCGAAGATCGCGCTCGATGGCTCGCAGTACTTCAGGGTCGTCATCGACGGTTAATAGAACAGGTTTCGGCATACTCCTCAGATGATTCGAGACCGGAAATTGGTGCAACTTTCGCGCCAGATTTAAACGGACCGCCCATTCCAGCCAGGACTTCAAGCTACAATTCCTGGGTCGGTTATGTCCAGTGCGCATGCCAACGCGATAGCGGGGCTCAGTTCGAGCGATGCTGCTGTGCGCGCAGGCGCGGCGGCGGAAATTTACGCGGCAGGACAGTCAGCCGCTGAGCGGGCGATTGAGAAATGGTGGAGCGACGAGGAATTATCAAGGCTGCTGCTTAAACCCAAGGCTGAAATGACGGTGGGGCTGGCAGTGCAGCGGGAAACCTTTGCGAAGATTCGGGCGGCGAATGGAGTCTCGCGTTTGGCTGACGTGCCGTCGGATCAGGATGCGGAAGAGTTTGAGCTGCACTTCGATGGTGGAAATTCACTGGACATTTTGACGTCGAGGGCGCCGGGCGGGGATGGGGCAATTGCGAGGTATTTGGGGAAATTTGGGGAGGGTGTACAACAGGTGGAGTTTCGATGCCTGAATGTGGACCGGGCGACGGAGATATTGAAGGAGAAATTTGGCGTTGCGGCCGTTTATCCTGAGACGCGGGCTGGAGCGGACGGGACTCGCGTGAATTTTTTCCTGGTGAAGTTGCCTGAGACCGGCAAGATCTTGATAGAGCTATACGAAGCCCCGACCAAAAATCACAAAGAATAAATCATGGGTTGCTGGAGATTTCGGTCCAGGCACGGAGGAGTTCGGCAACGGTCCAGGCCTGAGCGATGCAGCCCCGGGGTGCGTGCGGTGGGTCGCCATTGAAAATTTCGGCCAGCGTGCCAAGGCCGTAAGCGCTAATGTTGCTTCCGAGGGGATCGAGATAACGAAGCGCGGCGGCGCGATCGCCATAAACCCGGTAATGCGCGAGGGCGAAGGGGCCGAGCAGCCAGCCCCACACGGTTCCTTGATGATAAGCGGCGTCGCGTGTGGGCTGATCCCCGTCGTAGTGGCCCTGATAATTCGGTTCGCCAGGCGCGAGGCTGCGCAGACCATAGCAAGTGAGCAGGCGCTGCGCGCAGACATCGACGACGGATTTTTGCTGGTCCTCCGGAAGCGGGCTGACGGGCAAGGAAACGGCGAGGATTTGATTGGGACGGAGGGCGGAATCCTTCCCGCTTGTCTTTGCTGCGCCAGGAACATCGATTACGTCGAAACAGCAGTTTAGCTCGGAATTCCAGAATTTGTGGAAGCTGCTCCTGGCTTGTGTGAAGAGACGCTCGAAATTGTCCGCAGGTTTATCTAGCTGCAGTGCGAACTGCGCCATCGTCTCGAGTGCGTTGATCCAGAGCGCGTTGATTTCGACAGGCTTGCCCGTGCGCGGCGTGACGACCCAATCGCCAATTTTGGCGTCCATCCACGTGAGCTGAACGCCCGGACCACCGGCATAAAGAAGTCCATCGGCGGAATCGACGTGAATGTTGTAGCGCGTGCCCGCGACGTGGGCATCAATCATGCCCGCCAAAACAGGGAACAACTCCTGCAGCGTGGCTGTGTCCTGCGTCGCGGCAAAGTATTGGCGTACCGCTTCGAAATACCAGAGCGCGGCGTCGACGCTGTTGTAACCGGGCTTGCCGCCTGCGTCGGGAAAATTGTTTGGGAGCATCCCACCATCGACATAGCGCGCGAAAGCCCGCAGGATTTGCTTTGCGACATGCGGACGGCCAGTGACGAGCGCGAGGCCCGGCAGAGCGATCATCGTGTCGCGTCCCCAATCCCCGAACCAATGATAGCCGGCGATGATGCTGTGGCCGTCGGGTTCTTCGGGGAGGCTGCGCTTGACGACAAACTGATCGGCCGCCAGAACGAGCTGGTGGAGCCATCCGGGAGCGCTCGGCGCGGATTTTTTGTTGTATGTTTGCCAGGTTTCGAGCAGGCCGGTCTCGTGACGTACGCGTTCGGCGAGCGAGGCCGCGCCATCGAGCGCGGTAGCTGCGTCGGTGGTCACAACAATACTGAGACTTTCGCCTGGGTTCAGCTTGGCGTGAAAAAGCGCGGCAAACAGATGGTCTTCGCGATCATCGAGACCGCGTTCCCTTTCCCTCGGCAAGAGACAATCGCGATACCACACGTGATGCGGCTCGCACGAAGCTTGGGCGCTCTTTAGATAAAACGGTGTGGCTCCTTCGAAGGGCAAAACCATCACGCCATTCTCGACGGGAACGATTTTCATGTGCCAGTCGCCAGCGTGGGTCGAAGAATGGAAATCACGGTAGTTGACGAGGCACTTGAGATCCATTTCGAGAGGGCTGCTGGCACGCGCGAGCGTGTAATGAATGAAAGTGGTGTTTTCGCCCCGCTGCATCCACACGCGTTTTTCAAGCAAGGCATCGGCAAGCCCATAAGCCCAAACAGGAGTCGTGCCCTCGAGAAAGAAGCTTTCGAGGAAGAGGAACCCCTGCGGATCGACAGCACCGCTCGCCCAGCAGTGAGTCGCTAGCGCGTAGCTGGCGCCCGCATCGCGAGCAATTTCATCGATAGCCGCGACAAGGTGATTTCTGCCGAGCGGCGGCTGAAGAGCGGCAATGAGGAGTCCGTGGTAGCGACGTGTCATTGCCACGGCGATGGTTCCGGAAGCGAAACCGCCGATGCCGTTGGTGACGAGCCACTCGCGCGATTCAGCGGCGGATAGATCGCGGCAGATTTCGCGACCAAATTGAACTCGAGAACTCGATTCAGGCGAAAGATCGACTCGTTGGGGCGCCACAGATCTCCTTTTCTCGGGCGACGTTTCAAATCAGACCAGCTGATCAGTGCTTGCGGGAGTTAAGCCATTTGGTCATCAGAAAACGAGCTTGATCTTTGTAGCCTGAGCGGCGATAAAGCTCCTCGGCGGCGTTGTTGCCATCATCGACCTCCAGATGAATAGCGTTCACTCCCAGCTCGAAAGCGCGCTCTTCGACAAATTGCATGGCCCGGCGGCCGATTCCCTGGCGGCGATAGTGCGGCTCGATGTATAGCTCATCGATAAAGGAATCGCGCCCGTGATACTCGAAACTGTACCCGAAAGTGAGAACGATGTATCCCGCTGGGGTTTCTCCATCAAAGAAAATCCAGGCCTGGCCGAGGTCCGGAGTCGCCAGGAACTTGCGCAACACATCTTTCACAACGGGCTCATCGAAAAAGTACGCTCCCGGCTCCTGCTCGGCAAGATTGCGCATCATGCGGAGCAGGATCGCCGCGTCTTTCGGGACGGCGGGACGAAAAATAACGCCCGACACATTACTCTCCGCTCTGTTCGATCAATTTGGCGACGAGACCGGTCCAGCCGGTCTGGTGATTCGAGCCGATGCCGGCGCCGTTATCGCCGTGGAAATATTCGTAGAAAAGGATCAGGTCCTTCCAGTGGGGATCACTCTGGAAAAGTTCCGTTCCGCCAGCGAAAGGACGC
The DNA here is from genome assembly GCA_049792735.1 of Candidatus Acidiferrum sp. Classification (GTDB taxonomy): domain Bacteria; phylum Acidobacteriota; class Terriglobia; order Acidiferrales; family UBA7541; genus Acidiferrum. The sequence continues at coordinate 45,121 of JBARBE010000144.1, read as the reverse complement.
CGGCCGTCCTTGCCGCGCACGAAAATATGAACGAGGCGGCGTGAAATTTCAGCCGCCACTTCCCAGAGATCGACTTCATTGCCGCTTCGAGCTGGAAACTCCGTTTTGAAATCTTCGCCATAATAATGGTGGTATTTCTGCAAGGATTCGACCAGAAGATAGTTCAGGGGGAACCATACGGGGCCGCGCCAGTTGGAATTGCCACCAAAGAGGCCGCTGGTGGACTCGGCGGGTTCGTAATCGACACGGTTGACGTGGTCATTCACCTGGACCTCGTAAGGGTGATCGAGGTGATAGCGGGAAAGGGAGCGGACTCCGTAGGGCGACAAGAATTCGGTTTCGTCAAGCATGCGGCAGAGAATGCGCTTCAATTGTTTACGATTGGCCAGTGAGAGCAGCCGGCGAACGCCGCGCGTGGAACGTTGCGTCATTTCGATGTGTTCGGGCACGTCGGCGTGATTGTCAATAAACCATTGCATGCGGCGCTTGAAGCCGGGCAATCGGTCGACAATCTCCGGTTCGAGCGTCTCGACGGCGAATAGCGGGATAAGCCCGACCATCGAACGAATCTTCATGAAATGGTCGTCGCCGTTCGGGAGATGGAGCACGTCGTAATAAAAACCATCTTCATCGTCCCACAGAGCGATCCCTTCAGTGCCCATGTCATTCATGGCGTGCGCGATGTTGACGAAATGTTCGAAGAATTTGCTGGCGACATCCTCGTAGGCGGGATCTTCCTTGGCGAGTTCGAGCGCGATGGCCAGCATGTTCAGGCAGTACATGCCCATCCAGCTGGTCCCGTCGGACTGTTCGAGATGGCCGCCGGTAGGCAGCGGCGCCGAGCGGTCGAAAACGCCGATGTTGTCCAGACCGAGAAATCCGCCCTGGAAGATGTTCATTCCGTCCGGGTCTTTGCGATTCACCCACCACGTAAAATTGAGAAGTAGCTTGTGAAAGACCTTTTCCAAAAAGCCGCGATCAGCCACGCCGCGGACGCGCCGCTCAATTTTGTAGACGCGCCAGGCTGCCCAGGCATGGACGGGAGGATTTACGTCACCGAAAGCCCACTCGTAAGCCGGGAGTTGCCCATTGGGGTGCATGTACCATTCGCGAAGAAGCAGGATGAGCTGCTCTTTAGCAAAGTCCGGATCGACCAGGGCAAGCGCGATGCAGTGAAAACCCAAGTCCCATGCCGCATACCACGGATACTCCCACTTATCCGGCATGGAGATGACATCGTCGTTGTAGAGATGGGTCCACTCCTTATTGCGGCCCTTTAGACGCTCGGGCGGAGGAGGAGGCCCAGCGGGGTCGCCATCAAGCCAAGTGCGCACATCGTAGTGATAAAACTGCTTGGACCACAGCATTCCGCCCAGGGCCTGGCGCATGACGCTTTTGGCGTCATCGGACAAATCCGAAGTGACGCGCGAGGCATAAAATTCGTCGGCCTCCTTTTGCCGGACCGTGAAAACGGTATCGAAGCCGGCGCCAAAATCATCCGCGGTTGGAACCCCTTCGTCGCGGTCGGCATGTCCTGGAGAAGTGATGGTGCCATCGAGCCCTGGAGTCCGAGACAGCGAGGCAAGCGGCTCCATGTCGGTCAGGCGCAATTTAAGCGTCTCACTCTGGCCGGGAGTGAGGTGCAGGACATAATGAGCGGCCATCTTTGTCCCTGATCGCGTGGGGTTGACGGAAGACTTGTTCCCGTGAATCAGGTATTCGTGAAAAGCATCTTTGACGTACGGCGTGCGGTTCCTCGCATTGAAGAGCCGGGCGTTGTTGGTCTCATTTTCCGTGAACAGCAACTCGGGCTCCCCGGCGCAGAGCAGCCAGCGCTTGCCGTAGTGCCAATGCACCAACTCCGCACACTCGCTTCCAGGAATGCTGGTAGCTCTCTGCACGGCCGGCCGCCGCAAATCCTTGCCCCAGGACCATGTGTTGCGGAACCACAGCGATGGGAGGAGGTGCAGTGTAGCGGCTTCTGGTCCCCGGTTTATCGCCGTAATTTTGATGAGAATGTCTTCGACGTCTGCTTTGGCATACTCAATAAAAACATCAAAATATCGGTCTTCGAAAAAAACGCCGGTGTCGAGCAGTTCGTATTCGGGATCTTGGCGACCGCGCCTGCGATTTTCTGCGACCAGGTTTGCATAAGGAAACGCGGCCTGGGGATATTTATAGAGCATCCGCATGTAGGTGTGCGTCGGCGTCGAGTCCTGATAGAAGTAATACTCTTTTACGTCTTCGCCATGGTTGCCCTCGTTGCCCGTAAGGCCAAAGAGGCGTTCCTTCAAGATGGGGTCGCGGCCATTCCACAAGGCGAGGCCGAAGCAAATCATCTGACGGCGGTCAGAGATGCCGCCGATGCCGTCTTCGCCCCAGCGATAGGTGCGCGAACGTGCATGGTCGTGCGGGAAAAACTCCCAAGCCGTGCCGCCTGGGCTGTAGTCTTCGCGGACCGTGCCCCACTGGCGTTCGGAAAGGTACGGCCCCCAGCGCTTCCAATACTTTTTGCGGGCGCGATCTTCTTCAAGTCGCTGGTCTTCCTTGGATTGCAGTCTGGCCATGTTATCGGGCCCCTTTGGAGGCGCCTTCAAATTATGGCTGTACTTTAGCGAAACGCAAAGGCAAGCCGTGCTGGTTGCGTGCCTCTTCCGGCACGCCCCAACGGAAGGACGGACAGTTGATGAGAGCGATGCGCGAGCGAGGGCAAGACTGTGGAAGAACTGCGGGAAATTCTGGCGCGATGGCGAGACCTGGAATCTTTTTCGCGGGCGTGCGGGCTCGGGGGGCTAAAAGAAGCGAATTTTCGTATCCGATATACTCTGAATAGAGTCTAAACAGATATGGAACATGGACCTGATGAGGGAGTTTTCAAGGAGATAGAGCAGATGGTCGAGCCCCGAGCGGTGTTTTCGATTGCGGCTAAAAGGCGCTTGCGGCGGATTCTCGTTGCGGCGGGATGCGCCCTCTTGATTTCGGGTTCGGCGAAGCGTGCGCAGGGGCAGGAGAGTTCGACGGAAGAATTGCGCCGGATGAATGAGGCGGTGGGCGAATTGATACGGAAAGTGTCGCCCAGTGTGGTGCAGATTTTGGTAACGGGGTACGGCCCACTTGGAGATTCAAACCAGGGAAACACGGACATAGTCATCGGCCGGCAACGTGCGATTGGGTCGGGATTCATCGTCGATCCGAGCGGATACATCATAACGAACGCGCACGTGGTGAAAGGGGCTGAACGCGTCCAGGTGGTGCTTTCGACTGGCGGCTCGGACGAGTCCGCAGATGCGGTGCTGGCATCGAGAACGAGGCTCGTGCCCGCGCGAATCATTGGGGTGACGCAGGACATCGATCTCGCGGTGCTCAAAGTAGACGTGGCGAATCTTCCGGCACTCAAGCTCGCGAATTACCGGGACCTTCGGCAAGGCGAGTCGGTATTTGCGTTTGGCAGCCCGGAAGGTTTGCGCAACACAGTGACACAAGGGATTATTTCCTCGGTGGCGCGGCAGACAGACCCGGATTCGACGATGGTCTACATCCAAACGGACGCACCGATCAATCCCGGAAATTCTGGCGGGCCGCTTGTGGATGTGGACGGCGATGTCGTCGGGGTAAACACGTTTATTTTGTCTCAGTCGGGAGGAAACGAGGGGTTGGGCTTTGCGATTCCTTGTGGCGTCGTAAACATAGCGTACAAGCAGTTGCGCAAGTTCGGCCATTTGCACCGGCCGGAAATTGGCATCAGCGTGCAGACAATTACCCCCACGATGGCGGAAGGGTTGAAGTTACCGCGTAATTTCGGTGTGATCGTCTCCGACGTCGTGCCCGACGGGCCGGCCGAGACGGCTGGCGTGCACATTGGGGACGTGCTTCTGGCGATCAACGGCAAAGCTGCGGGCAGCGTCCCTTACGTGGCGTTCTATCTGATGTCGCGCGAAAGCGGCGATAAGGTGCATCTCGATGTGCTGCGAGGAAATCAAAAGCTGGGTTTTGATGTCGCGTTGATGCCGCCCCCGAAGGACATGGATCAGATCACGGCTTTGGCCGACCCGGAGAAAAATCTGGTTCCCACGCTGGGAATCCTTGGCGTGGAGATCGACAAGAAAATTGCGGCGATGGCCCCGGACCTGCGCGACCCCTACGGAATTATCGTTGCGGCCCGAGCGACGGGAGCCACAACCGAGGTGCCGCTGACGACGGGAGACGTCATTCGCACGCTGAACGGCGAACCGATGACGACCCTGGATCGTTTGAGAGAAGCCTTGAAGGCCTTGCCGCCTGGAGCCGCCGTGGCGCTGCAAATCCAGCGCGACCAGAAGCTGATGTATGTGGCGTTCACGCTGGACTGAGCGCTGCACAATTTCCAGCAGGCCGAAGCTTTAAGCGAAACCCAGTCTCCTGGACACTTCTTCGACGATACCTACCGGTGACTTGCTGGCGTCCACCGTGATGGCATCGGTTGGCTCTTCCAGGTCCGCAAACTGGCTGGCGAGAAGATCCTGCTTAGCGAAATGCCCTTTTCGCGCGAGCACTCTCTGAGAGAACAACTCGTATGTGCCCTTCAGATAAACAAATCTCACGTCTGATGTGGCGCGCAGCTCCTCGCGATAACTCTGTTTTAGCGCGGAGCAGGCCAGAACAACGTTGCGAGTCTCGCCATGCCATTGGATGATTTTGTTACGGAGAGCTTGCAACCAGGGCTCACGATCCGCGTCGGTGAGCGGGATGCCGTGCCTCATTTTCTCGACGTTTGCGGGCGGATGAAAATCATCGGCGTCCACAAATTCCCAACCGAGTCGCTTGGCGAGCAGGCTGCCAATGGTAGTCTTGCCGGAGGCCGTCGTGCCCATCACGATCACAATCATGGCCGCCTCTTGCGCAAGGAAAACACAATCATCCGCGAAAAAAATTTGGCTGGGAGACCTGGACTCGAACCAGGATAGCCAGATTCAGAGTCTGGAGTCCTACCAATTGGACGATCTCCCAGCCGATGGGAGGAAAAAAAGAATCGCAACCGGCGCCCGACGGACGGGACAGTCACGATTCTCACTATCTAATTTAATCGGGATTCGCGGAGGCGTCAACTTCGTGGAGACGGTGCCGCAGTTGAATCTATAGTGCCTGAAGCTGCTACTGGCTCCATTCGACCTCTCGCCACTCTGAATCTTTCGCCACCCCAGGTGATCTGATTGGAAGCAAATCCCGCGAGCCAAACGGCCGAATGGATGGCGTCACGCAGAGGCACCAGCCAGAGTCTTCGGCGCAACACGTCGTCCGAAACGCCCCAGACGCCGACGACCCACGCCATGAGGTGCCGCAGGACGAGATACCCAAGCAAGTAGGACACAGCGATCCACTTGGTCGGTGCGACGAGCGCGGCCAAGAGCACCCAGGGGAGCCCCATCGTGAAGATCAACCCGAAATACGAAAGCGGACGGCAAAGGCGCACAGTCCGTGCCCAGCGAACCTGATGATCCCAGAAGGATTTAGCAGTTTGCGCTGGATACGTTGTCCAAACAGACTCGCACGAAAGGAGCACGCGGCCGCCAGCCTTGGCAATGCGCAGACCAAGCTCATAATCGTCCGCGAGCATGCTGGCAATCGGCGCAAAACCGCCAATTTTGGAAAGCCAGCGCTTAGTGGTGACGATGGATGCGCCCAAGGCAAAGTGGATGCCTTCGGTCCATTCGGCCATCAGCACGCCTGCAAAGAAATCGCTCGACGCGCCGATGGCTTCGAGTTCAGCGCCAAAATTCTTCTCCGCGATGCCACGATAGAACGAAGTGACCGCGCCTGTTGTTAAATTGGCGAACGGAGCGACAACTTCCCGCAGATAATTGGGGCTGACGCGCACATCGCCATCGGTAAGCACGAGGATCTCGTGCCGCGCTTCACTCGAAAGCCGCGCAAGCATGTTGACTTTGCGGTTCGCACCGAGCGTCTCTGCTCCAACAAGCAATCGAATCCGAAGGTCCGGAAACTCCTGCATCAGGCGATGAATGAGTGGAACAGACTGGTCCGCGGCGTCATTTACTCCGAACAATAATTCGTAGTCGGGATAGTCTTGGCGGCAAAAACTCGAATAGTTCTCGTAACTAGCGAAGTCCACGCCGCGGAGCGGCTTCAACAGGCTCACGGGAGGGGTGTAGTCCGGAAGTTTCAGGGCGCGCTGGCGGCGGAAAAAGCGCCAGGCAGCAAACGACGCCGCAGCATAATACACGAGCGGGGCCGCCGCGAAGAGAAGCACCACATCTCGCCATGCGGAATGAAGAATCGTCACTCTAAACTTCTCTTCCCTCTAATTGAGAGCGACCGTATTGATAAGTCGCCTGCTATTCCACTAGCTTGCCACAAAGCAAGGCCTTGGGGCGTTGCTCGCGAGGTCAATGCGCCAGAGGAAACGCAGCGGGCGTGGCTTGTGAGCGAGGTTGAATTCAAACTCAGTGTTTACCTAGCCAAACAAGCGTGACGCCGAGGCATACGAGCAGCACTCCGGCCCAACGTCGGCGGGACACGCGTTCCCCGAGGAAGACAACTCCCCCGAGCGCCCCGGCAGCATAGCTGAGCGCCGTCACGGGAACGACGAAACTTACATTTTCAATCGAAAGCACGGCCAGCAACGAAAAGAACGCCAACGCCATCAGTGATACACCGAGCCACATCCAGCCCACCTTCATCGCGCGGATGATGACGCGAAGAAGAGCGAGCGGACGAAAATCTGTCACCTCGCCGACGCGCTTCATGGCCCGCGTGACGCATAGCTCTCCGCCCGTTCCCGCAACGACCACAAAAAACAAGAAGAGAGCCTCGCGCATTTTATTGAACCTCGGTGGTGCGCGGAGGAGTATTTCCGACCACAAAAACTCCGAGACAGATAACGGCTATACCCGCCCAGTGCAAAAGCGAAATCTTTTCACCCAAGTAGAAATAACCCAAAAGAGCGACCACCAGGTACGCAACCGAAGAGGCTGGCTGGACGTAACTGTAATCCGCCCAAGAAAGAATGAGCATGTAGGAGACAAAAAAAGTGAGCAGACTAGCCACTCCCAGCCAGATATAGCCGGAAGTAAGAATGCTCGAAAAAATGTGAGGCAATTCCGAAGGCGTCCAGCCCGCCGCGGATCCGACAGTTTTCATGCCCTTCCCGAGCAGCACGTTGCCGAGCGGTCCAAACACCACCATGATCAGAATCATGCAATAGGTTTTAAAATGCAAACCGGGGGAAGAGGTCATGCAGCGACTGCACCAGTTAGCGGAATATAGCGGCAATCACACGAGACACCCGCACTGTAAACAGAAACACGGCCGCGAGCTTGTAGTGATCGTGATCGAAAAATGTTCATAGCCGCAGTCTCAAACGCATAAAAGCACTCATTGCATTTTACATGATTTAGACAAGCATCCCTACGGCGCGTTTCGGCGCCCAAGCCTTACTTCGCGATATTCGATTCGCTGCGGAGGACTGGCATCCCGCTGTCAAATAAGGCTCCCTGGCTGTTTTAGAAGAGTGAAACTCACCACTTTTTGCTATTCTCTGTGGACTCGCAGTAAACTCCGCAAATATTCTGAAAGGAACGGTTGCTGAAAAAAGAATGATTACTGCCCTGACTCGCAGAACTGGCTTTCGGTCCAACGGCTCTCCAATCGAGGGCGCAAGAGCCGACCGCAGTGTACTATCAGGGCAGCCCAGTAGACCGCAGCTCTCGCCGCAGCACGAGGTTCACAATGCCGGCAAATAGTTTTGTGTTTGCCTTCCTGGGACTAGCGGCCATTCCGTTCATCTACTACTTCCTGGCTCTCTATAGTTCTTGGCAATTTTTCCGGCAGGCAAGAAAATCGAAGCAGCCTCTCGATTTCACTCCTCCCGTGAGCAATCTCAAGCCGATTCGCGGGCTGGATGCCGAGGCCTACGAAAGCTTCGCGAGCTACTGCAAGCAGGACTATCCCGAGTACGAACTGCTCTTTGCCATCGGCGACGGCGATGAACCCGTTCTGGAGGTGATCGAGAAGCTGAAGCGCGAATATCCCGAACGCCGGATTCGGGTGATTCACGTGTCTGGCCACACCGCGCCGAACGACAAAGTCGTGAAACTGGCGCGTCTGGTGAACGAAGCGCAATACGAAGTTCTGGTAATCAACGACAGCGACGTGCGGGTGCGGCCCGACTATTTGCGGAGCGTGGTGGCTCCGCTGCGCGATCCAAAAGTCGGCGCGGTCACCTGTCTGTATGTCTCCGCCGAGGAGCACACGTTCCTGCAAGAGCTGCAATCCATCGGGATGATTTGCGATTTCTACCCCGGGATACTGGTCGCGCGGCAGTTGGATGGAGTCAAATTCGCGCTCGGCCAGACGATGGTCACGACGAAAAAACATCTCGCGGGTTTCGGCGGCTTCTCCGCCATCGAGAATCGCCCCGCGGACGATCTGCTCTTCGGACGATTGATCGCCGAACAAGGTTTTGAAGTCGAGCTTCTGCCCTATGCGGTGGAGACCGTGGCGGATTTTCGATCCTTACCCGAATTTTTCTTCAAGCGGCTGCGCTGGATGACGGTCATGCGACTCATGCGCCCCTGGGGACACATTGGACTAATTTTTACGCAAGGCTTGGCGTGGTCGGTGGCAGCAGTAGTGGTTCATCCCACGGCGCGAGTGGCGCTGATTTATCTTGGCGGATATCTGTGTGTGCGTGTTGCAATGACTTGGCTGATTGGAGTATGGGGCATGAAGCAAAAGGGCATCTGGAAAAAGATGATGCTCGTGCCGTTGTGGGACGCGTGGGCTTTGCTGATTTGGCTGGTTAGCTTCGTGCGCAGGAGCATCCGGTGGCGCGGTGATCGCTATTACATTCGAAATGGAGAGTTGGTCCGAACGTCATCCCAGGCTACGGTCAAATGATGGCGGCTCTTGCTGACTTTTAGTTACCAGACTGATGGTTTGCAGCACCTGGTTAGCAATGCCCTTGCCACAAGCTACCAGGCCGGGAAGAAGCACTTCACGCCGGTTAAATTGTAGTTTTGCATTTGGGTGGCAACCTACGTATCCTCCCGCAGAATGTACAAGCGCTACCCCCGCCGAAATATCCCATTCATGCTTGGGGGATAAAGTCCAAGTGGCATCGGCAAGTCCGGCAGAAACGAGGGCTAGCTTATAAGCCACCGATCCGGTCGGCCGAATGATGAAGCCTCTCCCCTGAAATGACGCCCACTCCCCTCGAATCCATTCCTGTCGGCTGGCTAAGACCAAGGCACCGTCCAAGTCCGTTCTTAAACTTGCTTGAACCTGACGGCCATTGTAGGTCACACCCAATCCCAGGGCGCCGAGGAACAGCTCGTCCGTCACCGGGTTATATATTCCGCCAGCAACGGCCGCGCCAGCTATCGCGAGTCCAATCGAGATGCACCATTCAGGAGCGCCGTCCAGGAATTCGCGAGTTCCATCTATGGGATCAACGACCCAAACAATTTCCCGTGAGAGACGCGTACGGTCATCTACTTCTTCTTCGGATAGCCAACCCTCTCCGTGCCCCAAGAGGGCCTTGCGTAGTACATAACTTACTTCGCGATCAACCGCGCAGCCCACCTCACGATCGCCGTCGTTCCTGGGGTTGATGGAACCTGGCGCCAATCGCTTGATAGCCTCGGCAGCCGCAATCAAGGCGATGCGTATGCGAGCGAGATATTCCTTCCCGGCGGATTCACTTATCATGCAAAATGGATGCCCACAACATCCTTCCACCGACCACGACAAGAACACAGCAAAGCAGCAGTTTGAAGCGCCCGTGCGGCAGATATTTGGCCAGATGGGCGCCCAGAAGCCCACCGGGGATCGATCCCAAGAGAACACCTGCAACCAACATAATGTCCACATTATTCATTCGAAACTGGAGAAAGCCCGCGATACCAGCGAGCACCACGGCATGAACAATATCCGTGCCGACCAAAATGGCAGGAGTATAGCCATAGAAGACGAGAAGCAACATTAAAATGATACTGCCCGACCCAATCGATGTAACGCCCACCAGAACGCCCGCAAGAAATCCAATTAGGATTATTCCGAAGCTATAGTTGTGGATTCGTATGTTGGCAAGATGGGGGTGCTTAGTAGAACGATCCCCCGCAAAAACATAAGCAATTGGAATGACGATCAGTAACCCTGCAATTGTTACTTTTAAGACTTCGTTGACTCCTTGCCCGTACACAGCGCGAATCTGCGCCAAGAGTAGTACCCCGAGCACAGCCCCCGGGATACTGCCATACGCCAGGTTCAGGGCTAATCGCCAGTCCACGCTTCCGCGTCGCCAATAGAGACTACCGGCGCCCATTTTCGTAATGCAGTTGATAACCGCATCCGAACCGACTGCCACAATGGGAGATACGCCCAAAACGGAAATCAAGAGCGGCAGTAGTACGAGGCCCCCACCAACTCCAGTCAATCCGACAAGCGTACCCGCCAGGAGGCCGACGGCAACCCTTGCTCCGAGGATATGTGGATCCACGAAAACTCCACTCCAATCAGCGGCAGAGTCAATCCATAGCATTTTTTGACGATAGACGGTCCAGGACAGCAGCGACTACTTTGAGCGTACTCTCCCGAGTGCTTTGACGCTCTGTGTGGCATACAATTTCGGCATTGAGCGGCGGTTCATAAACATCATCCACCCCAGTAAACGCCCGAAGCTTTCCTAGCCTCGCTTGCTTATATAGTCCCTTCGGATCTCTCAGCTCACAGACCGCGAGCGGCGTATCCACGTAGACCTCCATAAAATCACCAATCGTCCTTCGCGCCTCGTCGCGCGCCGTCCTGTAGGGCGAAATTGCCGAGACTAGAACAATGGTGCCGTTCCGAGTGAGAAGTTGGGCAACAAAAGCAATGCGGCGGATATTCTCATCCCTGTCCTGCTTGCTAAAGCCAAGACCCTTACACAAATAGTTCCGAATCACATCACCGTCGATTACCTCCACTTGCAGACCATGAGCCAACAGTTCGGTAGCGACGGCTTTACAGATCGTCGTCTTCCCCGCCGCACTGAGGCCCGTGAACCAAACGGTAAGTCCCTGGCGGCGGGCAAGGCGGGAGCGAGCCGAAAATTCGTCCAATACATCTCTGCCAGCATTGGGAGTCGCATCTAAAATCATGCCGGCCGCAAGAGTATCCGCATTAAGGGGATCAATTAGTATGAAGCTTCCTGTGACCCGATTTAGTTCGTAGGGGTCGCAAAATATCGGATTTTGCAGATCAATCTGAACCTCGCCAATCTCGTTGAAGTCAAGACTTTCCGCTTCGATTTCCTGCAAGTCTTCAATATTTAGCTTGTGGATCAGCCGGCTGATTCTGACGCATACGATCTTGGTCGTATGCTTAATTAAATAGCGGGTATCGCAACGAAGGGGAGTCCGAGACATCCAGATGAGATAAGCCCTCAAACTCGTGGAGACGGCAGGCATCTCTCCCTGAGACACGAGCATGTCGCCTCGACCGAGATCGATGTGATCAGCAGTAGTTAACACAACCGATTGGGGAGCGGACGCATTTTCGAGATTCGATGGATACAGCAGTATTTCTTTGACGGTGGTGCGCTGCATGCCAGGCAAAGCAATTATCTCTTGCCCTCGCCGTACGACACCCGAAGCCACTTGCCCAGCGTACCCTCGAAAGTCTTGATTGGGCCGGATGACACTTTGTACTGGAAATCTAAAGCCTTCTTGCCGCTCCGACATCACAGGAATCGTTTCGAGTAACTCGAGCAGAGCCGGTCCGCGATACCACGGCATGCGCCCGCTGCCTTGATTCACATTTTCTCCGCATAAAGCACTCAACGGAATGAAATGAAATTCGATATTCCGGAGTGAGGCAGCAAACTTGCGGAACTGATCTCGAATGGAGTCAAAAACTTGCTCTTCATACTCCACCAAATCCATTTTATTAACGACGACGATCATTTTCCGGATTCCGAGCAGCCAAGTAATTAGCGTGTGCAGCCGCGTTTGCTGCAAGACCCCCTTCCTCGCGTCCAACAAAATCAGCGCCACTTCCGAGGTGGATGAGCCGGTGGCCATGTTCCGAGTGTATTGCTCATGGCCGGGAGTGTCGGCAATGATAAATTTCCTGCGTGAGGTCGAGAAGAATCGATATGCCACGTCGATGGTGATTCCCTGCTCGCGCTCGGCTTTTAAGCCGTCGGTGATGAAAGAAAGATCGAGGTCGACATTCTTGGCCGAAGAGGCTTTTCGCACGGAAGAAAGCTGATCGTCGTAAACTGCGTTGGACTCATAAAGCAAACGCCCTATCAGAGTCGATTTGCCGTCATCCACGCTCCCCACGGTCACGAACCGAAGCAAGTCTCTTTTGTCTGTGGCCGTAATCAAAAATAACCTTCCCTTTTTTTAAGCTCCATGGAACCCTCCTGATCGTGATCAATTACGCGGTTTTCACGCTCAGAGCGCCTGAAGAATTTAAGTTCCTCCATTATTTCAGGCACGGTCGTGGCCGAGGAACGAATTGCCCCCGTGCAATAGGTGCAGCCGAGGGACCTCATCCGGCACATCACGCTCTGCGGTTTCTCTCCTGGCAAGAGTTGGATGGGATGGTCTAGAGGTATGAGGACATCTCCCCGGATCAGCATTTCACGTTCCTTGGCGAAGTAGAGGGACACAACGGGGATGTTCTCGCGATGAATGTATTCCCAGACATCCAGTTCCGTCCAATTCGAGAGAGGGAATACGCGCATACTCTGGCCAGCTTCAACACGGCCATTGTAGAGATTCCAGAACTCGGGGCGTTGATTCTTGGGATCCCATTGTCCCTGAGAGCCGCGGAGGGAAAAGACTCTTTCTTTCGCCCGAGATTTTTCCTCATCGCGCCGTGCACCGCCGATGGCAGTGTCAATACCGTTGGCGGTCAGCGCATCTAGCAGGGCTTTGGTCTTCAGCAGGCCACAGCATCTACTTGTGCCCAATTGGAACGGATTTGCGCCCGCTATCTTGGCCTCCTGGTTCGTGTATGGAATTAATTGTAAGCCGAGTTCCTCGCAGGTTCGGTCGCGGAACTCAATCATTTCATGAAATTTGAATCCGGTATCTATGTGCAACAAAGGAAAGGGGATTTTGCCCGGGGAGAAAGCCTTCTGGGCAAGCCGCAACATAACAGAAGAATCTTTTCCGGCAGAGTAGAGCATCGCGGGCCTGGCCGCTTCTGCTACAACCTCCCTTAGGATGTAGATACTTTCCGCTTCCAGTGTGTCCAGTTGAGATATGGTGGTCTCGACCAAATAAAATCCTTTCGCGAACGGGAAAGGTACAAGAGTATTCTACTATAAACTGAATTTCCGGTTGGATTGAGGGCGTCTTGGAGCGCCCGACAGCATGCGGAGCGGGACGGGCGGGCCACCTACGGCCTAGGGTTGGATCGACGGTTTGCGAGGCGACCAAAGGGAAATCAAGCTATAAACCTGCCTTGGAAGTTTGCCGCGCGAAAATTTCTTTGGCCCGCGAGTAGAGCTCCACATCCGCCGCCCGGTATTTTTCCACTGCTTTTCGAACGTCTTGGTCTACGGTATATACGGATCCTTCGGTGTCCGGATTGACGTTGAGAAAGCTTTCCCCTCGGAGATCACAGCCGAAGTGCGAATTGAAGCAGGCCACACTTTTATAAAACTCTTCTGAAATCCCCACCATCGCAAAGTCCGAGAGAGAAACGCTGCCCAAATATTGGGATTGCTGATTGTGAAAAGCATCCCAACTCAAATAATCATGCAGCGTCATCTTGGCTTCATGGAACATCTTTTCTTCCAGATGCTCCCGCTGCGGATTCCTCAACAGAAAGAAGTAATGCGAAAGCGCCTGTTGATAGGGGTCTCGAAAGAACGCGACGAACTGTTCGTTCGGGAAAAGCCCCAAATACTTGTCCGCCACGAAGTGACCGTGAATCACATCGTACTTTTCCAGCAGCTCGGTCCGGCGACTCCTCATCGCCGACGTTCGGGTTTTACAGCGCTCGATGGCTTCAGGAACATTGAATCCTGCCCAATCCCCATAGTCCTTCATCAACCGTTTCCCAAACCCAATCTCCAATAACTGGCGAAAAGAGTTTCCAGCGGCCTTGGGAACGTGAATGGAAAGGATCACTGGACGTTCCCTGTATCTGATCGAGGGTGTCCCGAAGAAGCAAACGTAGGTGTTCGCCTGTTGACTTTGTTCTTCATTTGCAGCGCTCCATAAATCAAGTGAGTTTCTCCCGGCAGCTCAATGGAGCTTACCTGTTCTTTCCTCAATCCAGGATGCGCGCCATCGAGGAGGCCCAACCTGAATTCCCCATTTTTTCATCCACAAGAAAAGCAGCAGCAGGCCCCACAAGTGGTAACCGACGTTTATGCGGCGCTCCATGTGCAGCCGCAGCAACTCCTGCACCTTGCCCGCAGCAAAAATGGAATTGTGCTCGGCGAGCCCCTCCTCGATGGTTTCCAGGAGAAATTCGCGGAGCGGGCCGCGCATCCATTCGTGCGCTGGAATGTCGAAGCCGGTTTTCTTGCGCCGGAGGATCATCGCGGGGAGATTGTTTCTCATCATGTGCTTGAGAACGATTTTCTGCCGCGAACCTCTTAACTTGAGCGCGGGCGGCAGAGTGGCCGCAAATTCCACGATGCGGTGATCGAGGAACGGCGGCCTCACTTCCAGCGAATGTGCCATGCTCATGCGGTCCACTTTGTTCAAAATGTCGTCAGGCAGAAAATATTTCTGATCCCACCAAAGATAAGGAGATACGCCATCCTTCCTCGCAGGTGAGTCGCGCAACTCCCCGAGCACACGGTCAAGAGAGCCCGCCGACGGCACTGTCGTGAGACTGCGCACCTGGGCTCCGGAAAATGTCCCATTCCAATAGACGTGCGCGCTTTCCTCGGAAAGCAAAGTTCCCTCCAGCAGGCGCTTCACCATATACTCACGGCTGATCTTGTCGTCGGAAACCGGCCAAACCCGCGCCATGCCCAGCGCGGCCCGGAGAGACCACTTCGGCAGCCGCCGCATGGGCCGCGCAAGCTGGTTCGCGCGATACGTCAAATATCCGCCAAACAATTCGTCTGCGCCTTCTCCACTCAGCGCGACAGTTACTTCCGTCCTGCTCATCTTCGAAAGAAACCAAACCGGCAAAGCCCCCGCGTCCGAACTGGGTTCGTCGGAGTAATAAGCAAACTCCTCGATGACCCCGCGCAGATCGGCTTCTGGATTTAGATCGAATTCCTGATGGTCGGTGCCGTATTTCTTCGCCGCAGCCCGGATGTAGGCCGTTTCGTCGAAGCTTCTGCCAAGGAAAGAAATCGAAAGAGTCTTTATCGGCTTGGCTGAGGCTGTGGCGGCATAGTGAAGTATCGTCGAGGAATCAATCCCACCGCTCAACCAAAGTCCCAGCGGAACATCCGAGAGCAAGTGCTCACGCACGGATTGCTGCAGGAGCGAATCCAACTCCTCGCATGCGGAATCGAGCGAACGTTCACGGATTGGCCCCGCCGGCAGTTTCCAGTAAGTCTCGGCGCACACTTTCCCGTCGCGCCATTCCAGCCATTGTCCCGGCGGCAGCTTCTCGATTCCCTCCACCAGCGTCCAGGGGCACGGAATATAGTTGAGCGATAGGTAGCAATCCAGCCCCGCGAGACTCAAGCGCCGTTCGAATTCCGGATGTATAAAAATCGTCTTCAGCTCGGAGCCAAAAAAAAGATCTTCCCCGCGCCGGGCAATGTAAAGCGGCTTGATGCCCATCCGGTCGCGCGCCAGCACAAGCCTGCGCGATGACTTGGTCCAGAGCGCAACTGCGAACATCCCTCGCAACCGCGAAAAACATTCCGTGTCCCATTCGACAAAAGCACGCAGCACCGTCTCGGTATCGGAATGCGAGCGGAACCGATGCCCCAGCTTTTCGAGTTCGGAGCGCAGTTCGAGGTGATTGTAAATTTCGCCGTTGAAGACGATTGCAGTGTCCTCATTCTCCGTGATGATCGGCTGGTCGCCGCCTTCGAGGTCGATAATCTTCAGCCGCGTCGCTCCCATCGAAAGCTCGCTGGAACGCAGCACTCCCCGCTGGTCCGGCCCGCGATGCGCCAGAGTAGCCGTCGCGCGTTCGATTCGGTCCGGCTCGGGCGCCCAATTTTTATGTGTAAATCCGGCTATCCCGCACAAGTTCGAGTACCTTCCGTCCGCCAGCGCAACAGCCCCAGTCCTTCACCCACCGCCTCGCTCGCCACGGCCGATGCATAGCCGCGCCAACGCAGCATACATCCCTTACCCCAGCGCAACCAGCGCCACGCCCGCGCACACAAACAGCACACCGATCCAACGCGCGACGGACACTTCTTCCCCTAAAATGAATTTGGCTCCAAAAGTTCCGACCACGTAACTCAAAGCCGAAGCCGGTATCACGAAGCTGATCGGTTCCCACGAGAGCAGCACCAACAATGCATAAAACGAAAGCGCCATCAACGGAACTCCAGCCCAGAACCAGCCATTGCGCAACGCCTTGCCCAGAAAGCGAAACAATTCTCTCGGTCGCAATCGTTCTGGCTCGCCCGTTGCCTTCATCCCGCGTGTAATCGCGATTTCGCCGCCGGTGCTGCCGAAAATAAGAAAACCAAGAAACACCGCGACGTGGGTCATGCCAGAGCCTCGCGTGCCACTTCCGTCGTGCGCGGCTTGGTCTGTCCCACCAGCAGCACGCCCGCGCAGATCAGCACCACTCCAACCCATCGCCGGGTCGAAACCGCTTCGTGCAGAAATACGACCGCAAAAAATGTTAGCAGCGCGTAGCCAAACGCTCCAGCGGGCATCACATAACTGTAATCCGCCCAACTCAAAACAGTCATATAGCTCAGCATGAATCCACAAAGAAAAAATATGCCCACCCACAACGAGCCATTCGTGACCGTCGACTGAAACGCATGCGATAGCCCCGATACGGAAAGCTGCACGGCGCCAATCTGCAGCATGGCGCGCTTGAGCATCAAGTCGCCGGCGTTGGCGCACACCACCATCGCGCACACCATGGCCAGCGTCTTAATCCGCAGCCTTCCCTCAGTTGCCATTTTGTATATAATTTAGTCGTTCCCGGATGACGACGGCGTCCCCGGCACGGAAATCATGGGCTTCTGCAGGTCGCCGCCCTGCCGCACCCACTTCCAGCGCTCCGCCCGCAGCTTCAGGAAGCTCGTCGCTTCGTGATAGAGCCGTTTACGTTCGTGCGAGTCCCACAACGCTTCGCGCACAATCCGCCAGGCAACACGCGGCCGGAAGTAATAATCATCGTAAAACCGGTTCACGCCATCCATCATCTCGGCTTTCGAGAGGTGCGGATACTCGATGTGAGGCAACTGGTGTCCGCCCGAATCCGCCAGCGCTTCCACTTTTAAGAACCCCTGCTGCGCCATGGACTCGTGTAGCTCGGTGCCCGGCATGGCATGCGCCAGCGAAACCTGAATCGTCTCGCAATCCAGTTCCTTCGCAAAATCGATGGTCCTGTTGATGGTTTCTTTGGTTTCGCCCGGCAACCCGATAATGAAGTCGCCGTGGACCTTGATCCCCACCTTTTTACAATTCTTCATGAACTCGCGCGCCATTTCCACGGTCGCGCCCTTCTTGATGTTTTTCAGAATCTGCGGATCGCCGCTTTCGAATCCCACGATGAAGAGCCGCGCTCCCCCATCTGCCATCGCTTTCAACTCTTCATACTTGCTGTGGCAGCGCGCCGTGCACGACCACTGGAATTTCAGCGGCTTGAATTTTTGACTCAGCTCGATTGCTCGATCCTTGCGTATATTAAAGGTATCGTCGTCGAAGAAAATCTCTTTCATCTGCGGAAAGTATTCGATCGTGTTTTTCACTTCCTGCACGACGTTGTCCACCGACCTCACCCGCCACGCATGCCCCGAAACTGTCTGCGGCCACATGCAGAACGTGCACAGCGCCGGACATCCTCGCGTCGTATAGAACGCCACGAACGGATGCAGCAAAAACGGCACGTTGTACTTTTCAATCGTCAAATCGCGCTTATAGGTGTCCGTCGCAAAAGGCAGCGCGTCCAACTCCGCGGTGTGCAGTTGAGGCCGGGGCGCGTTGTGCACCACCTTGCCTTCTTTCCGGTAGCTCACACCCATGATCTGCTCGATCGGTTTTCCGTGCGCGTACTCCGTCACCGAATGGTCAAACTCCCCGCGAGTGACAAAATCAATGTCCTCGCTCGCCATCAGCGTCTCGTCCGGCTTGATGTGCCCGTGCGGCCCGACGAAGGCGATTTTCAGTCCCGGATTGCTTTCCTTGATTTTCCGGATCAGTTTCACGTCGCTATGAAACCCAACGGTGGACGTGTATAACACCAGAAATTCATAGTCCTTGCAGATTTCAATCGTCTGCTGCCAGTTCACCTTATGCGGCGACGCATCCAGCAAACGGCTCCCAGGGATCAGCCCCGCGGGATAGCTCAACCACACCGGATACCAATACGACTCAATCTCGCGCGTCGCAGGCCAACGCGAGCTTGCTCCACCGTCGAAATTCTCAAAACTCGGCGGGTTCATCAATAATGTCTTCATTACATCCGGCATTCATCACCCTCAGTTTTCCGTAGCCAATTGCAGTGCTTCAAGAGCATCGCTGCAAAGTTCATCCGATGGACACTCTGGCTGGTGCATCTGAAACCGGCCCAAATCTGGCCAAGTCTTGCCCCCAAGAGTAGATAACAGTTTACCCGACTTGGTCGCGTCCGCTCAATTGTTTCTGCAATCGTGCCGTTATTGCTTGGAAACGCTGACTTAACCGTTCGGCGGCGATGTCCCACCTGACTCTTTCGCGGTCTGCAGGAACCCTGTTCACCTCGTCAACGCGACCATGCTAACGAGTCAATCTCGCCGAAATCCGGCGGGAAACCCCTCCGAACCTGACATGGAATCGCAATGCCGATCGTTCTCAAGGCTCTAAATTTTTGTTGACTATTTACCCTTCTATAATAGAGTCTGGGCAAGGATAGGAGACTCGCGTTCGTCCGGGAGAACGGGGGCTAGGATGTCAGGAACGCACAGAGGTCCATACTTCCATCCCGTCATTCTTGTCGTGGAAGACAAGGAATTGCAACGCCAGACCATTCTGCAAATCCTCGAGGAGGCTGAGTTTCTTGTCCTTCCCGCGGAAAATGCGCGCCAGGCCATCGAACTGGCTCAATCGTGTGCTGGCCCCATCAACCTCTTAATCACCATGCTCCACCCGGCCGGAATGCCAGGGCCCGATCTCGCTCTTCATTTGAGAAAGCGCTCCCCGGAAATGAGTGTCCTCTACTGCGCTGACAATCCTTTAGCGGCCCTCGATATTCCAGATCCTGCCGAAGTCATCTCTTCCATGCTCCCAATGCCTTTCAGCAGAACCAGACTGCTTGGCAGAATCAACACTCTGCTCGCCTCGCATTCATAATTTTCGGCAACTTCTTAGCGCGCGGATACCGAAATGCCTTCTGCGCTCAGAACTGCGGAAGTTGCCGACGAAAGCTCATCCCATATTCGCGGGATCCATTCCAGGTGCTCCGGCTTCATCAGCACGGACCTCAAGCAGGTCATGGTTTCGCGGTCGCACTGTGTCGGACCCAGCTTCCCGGACCAAAATTTGGTTGGTAACTCCGCCACCGCCAGATGCAAATTCCGCTTGGCACTCGCGTCGAAAATCTGCCGGCTAATCCTCGATGCTGCGCTCACGCTTTTGGCCCGTGGCGCAAAAATCACGATGTCCAGCTCTGGCGCAAACGCCGTCATGAACCTCTCATCTTCTTCGAGCTTCGCATAGAGAGCGGACGCCGCTTCCCGGCCGCGCTCAAGCCCGCGAGCGAATTCTCCGCCGCGGGCCAGTGGCAAGAGTTTTTGCGTCGCCCACAGCGCAGCCGCAGCAGCCCCCGGCCGGGAACACTCCAGGCTAATCTCTCCCAAATGCAGTTCCGCCGAGCTGAAATAGGTGTACGGAGAATCGTGTTTGTAAAAACGTCCCACCGACGGATCGCGAAACAAAACGCACCCGCAACCATAAGGCTGCAACCCGTGCTTGTGCGGATCGATCACAATCGAATCCGCCTCCCGTATTCGCCCAAACGCTTTCGTCGCCTCTGCCCCCAAATTTCCCGCGAGCGCAAAATATCCGCCATAAGCCGCGTCCGCGTGCACACGAAATCCATGTTTCTCCCGCAGTGCAAGAACTTCCGGCAGCGGATCAACAGATCCTGTCGCGGTCGTACCCATCGTCGCAACCACCGTGCCAACATCGCCGCGCTCCACGCGCTTTGCCAGCGCGTTCATGTCCATACGTCCTCGCGCGTCGCAGGCCAGGCTCTCAAATTGCAATTGCAGTACCGCGCTGATGCGCTTGTGCGTGTAGTGCGCCTGTTCGCTGGCAAGAATTTTCTTTCCTGGATGCTCTTGCGAAGCCGCCCACAGCGCTTCGAGATTCGCCATCGTCCCGCCGCCGCACAAATGCCCCAGAAATTCTGTCCACCCAAACATCGCCGCGATCTCCGCCACCGCTTCCTTTTCCATCGCCGAAGTCGCTCGCCCTCCATCCAGCGCATGATTATTCGGATTGATCCACATCGCCAGCGCATACGCGAGCCGCGCTACGGGGTGCGGCGGCTTGAGCATCTGTCCCGCATACATGGGATGAAAATATGGATAATTGTCCTGCAGCCGCTCGGCTGTCACCGCCAGCGTCTCAGCGATCCGCTCCATCCCTGGCGCGCCGGATTCGAAGGCAGGCAGCCCCGCAAAGCCCCCCTCGAGCTTCTTCACCGCTTCCCAAAGTGCGTTCAAACCGCGCTGTTCAAGCACCAATCACCAACCCTAGATGACAATGCCGCCGTCACATCTAACTGCTCGCGACTTACCTTTTTTTCCTTATTTCGTTACTTCATTACATCCTTACGTCATTACGACTCACTGCCAAACCTTATCCAGCTCCCCCGCCGTCTTTAGCAAATCGAGCTGCGCCTGCTGCCGCTGGAAGTTTGCATCCAAGAAGCCCATCCATTTGTCATTCTCATCGAGCCGCGCCTTCTCTACGTCGCGCAAACTCACTTTCCCTTCGTTGAACTGCTCTTGTAGCACCCCGATATTCTGCTGCGCCAGTTGCAATTCCAGCCGCGCGACCTCCTTCGCCGCATCCCGCTCCTTCAAATGCAGCGTTTTCTGCCGTACTTCGGCGCTCACCTGTGTCTTCTTGCTCGCCAGCAACGCTTGCGCCGTTTGTAGATTAATCTTGGCCAGCCCGATGTCTTCCTTCGTCTTCGCGCTAAAAAGGGGCACTTGAATCTGCACGCCCGCGTTGAAGTTGTTGGGTTGAAACTTCTTAAAGTAATCCGAATAGTTGTTGAAATTTGCCAGCCGGCTATACGTGCTAACCAACTCCAGTGTCGGGAAATATCCTCGCTTCTCCCCTTTCAACCGGAACTCCTTCGCTCGCACGTCGGACTCCGCCAGCCGCAAGCTCACGTTATTCTGCATTGCCATGGCCACCAGATTTGCTCCCGCCTGTTCCGCCTCTCCAGGCAAATCTTCCGGTGTAACTTCGATGGATTGTTCGTCCCCCAAGCCGAGTTGCCCGCGCAAAAACACTTCCAGCTCGTCTTGACGCCCCTCCAGCTGCAAGATTCGCTGCGCCACTTGCGCCTTCGTCAACTCGGCCTTCGTCACTTCCATGGGCAATTCATATCCTTCGCCTTGCCGTTCCTGCGTCACCTGCAAAATCTTATCCGCGCTTTCCTGCTCAGCCCGAAGCAACTCCAGCGAATGCCGCACCTTGGCCAATTCCAAATAAGCCATCGCCGTCCGTTCGATCACGCTGTTCTTCACGTCCTCCAGCACAATCTTCTGCGAGCGCGCCTGCTCCTCCAGCTCCTTCCCCTGCCCCTTGAGCGGCTCGTTAAAAACCTGCTCCGTATATGTGACGTTGAAGACTGAGGGCGCGCGCCCACCCGGCGTCTCAGGAATCCCGTATGTGTAGCCCGCTCCCGATCCCGCGTAAAGATTCGGCATAAATTCCGATTTGCTGACTTGCGACGCGTGCTCCGCAATACTCGCTTGCAGTTTCGCTACTTGTATGTCTTTGCTGTTGCGCAGCGCCATTTCAATGGCGCCCCTGAGAGTCAGTGCCACCGGCGCGGCTTGCTCTCCCCCCGTTGCCGGACCGGCCATTTGCGCCGCGCCCTTCTCACTCGGTGCCTGCAGCACCGCCCCTGTCTGAGCAAACGCCACCCCGCCCAGCAACGACAGCCCTCCGAGCAACATCAGCCCCGCGCCGCGAATCCCCCAACTTATTCTTTGCATTCTCCCGCTCCTTCGCTGGTCACCCACTCCCTCACACACTTGCTTCCTCTCTCCGCCTCTCACTCATACCGCAGCGATTCAATCGGCTGCAGCTTGGCCGCCTGGCTTGCCGGCAAATATCCAAAAAACAATCCGGTCGAGCAGGACACTACGAACGCCAGTACCACGCTGAGCGACGACACCGGCACGCGCATGTTTCCAGGCAGAAACAGCTGCGCCACCGCCGGTATCAACAAACCGATTAAAATTCCTAAAACCGCGCCGCCTCCGCTAATCAAGAACGCCTCCGTCAAAAACTGGTACATGATCTCTCTCCGCGCCGCTCCAATCGCTTTGCGGATTCCGATTTCCCTCGTCCGCTCCGTCACCGTCACTAGCATGATGTTCATTATCCCAATCCCGCTGATGAGCAGGGCAATAAACGCAATCACGATCAGCACAATCGTCAGCGCCAGCGAGATATCTCTCGCCGCCGTCAAAATCGCTGTCAGCGTCTGCACGTGGTACTCCGCCGCGCTCGGATGTCGGCTCTTTAATACCTCCGCCAATTCTCGCTGCACCCGTGGCACGTCATCCGGCGTCGCCGCCTGCACGTCCAGCACCTTCAGCGTGTCCACTCCGGCGTAATACTTGATCAGCCCAAACGGTATCAGCACGGTTTCCGTTTGAATGTCGGACAGCCCAAAAGTCTCCACTCGCTCCTTGAACACCCCGATGATCGTGAAGATGATCTCCCCCACGTGCAAATCGCGCCCCACCGGATTGTCCATCCCGAAAAGCCGTTTCGCGAGCTGCGGCGTGATCAAGCATGTCTTGCTCCGGCTCTCCATGTCCAGCTCATCAAAATAGCGCCCGCGCACCACGATCAGTCTGCGAATCTCCTGGTATCCCAGCGTCACCCCGATCAGTGTCACCGGCCTCACCACTCCCTGTGCCACCACCGACACTTGCAAATCGCTCGTCCCCGCCACCTGCGTGACGCCGGGGATCGAATCCTTCGCCGCACGCATATCATCCAGCGTGATCTCGTAACTCAGCGGCCGGGATATCTCCGATGGACTGACCAGCTCCGCCCACACCAGGTTCGAGCCCACCGCCTCGATTTGTGAAATGACAAATTTTCTGCTCGTAAGCGCCACCGTGACGACCAGCACGATCGACGCGCTCCCGATAATCACTCCCAGCGACGTCAGCATCGCGCGCAACTTGTTCGCTCGCAGCGCGTCAATCGATACGGACAGCGTTTCCCGTAGGTCCATCATGAAGGTTTGCTCGCTAGCTTTCGCGGATCCCGCTCTTACCGCGGGATTTTCTGTTCGTGATCATTCCTGGACTTTCTTCAATTCTTTCGGAGCCGCTTTAGCGAATCCCTGGCGCTCTTGTCTTTCGGTTCCAGTTGCAGCGCGGCCGCATACTCTTTCTCCGCTGACTCCTTTTCTCCCTGGTTTTCATACAGCCGACCGAGCCACTCGTGCGCCGTCGCATATCTTGGATACCCCGTCCTCTTGGGTGCTTTCTGCAAATATTCCCGAAGCAACCGCTTCGCCTCTTCCGGCTTTTCATTCTTGAGAATCAGACCGACTGCCCGATAGAACAAACCTCGCGGGTCCGAAGGAGCTGCCTGCTCTCCAACCTCGGCAACTTCGAGCAATCGTTCTGCTTGGCCGCGCCTCACCTCGTAGTCGCCAATGTCGTAAATCAGGTCCGCCGACTTGGGATGGCTTCTCAGCGCCAGTTGAAACTCGGCATCCGCACCTTCAAGATTCCTTTTCTGCCGTTCGCAGTTTCCTTCCGCGTAATGCCATTCCGAGGCGTCCATGGCCTTCAGTTTTTCGATTTCCGGCTTGGCCTTATCCTCGCCTCCCCCGACAATGCCCGGTGCGCTGCAATCAAACTCGATGAGCGCCTGTCGCGCCGAATAATTTCTCTCGTCGAGTTCCACCGCGGTCTCGAACTCTTTGTGCGTCTTCCGGGCCAACCCCAGCGCACTAAACATCGATGCGTGCGACGCCTTCTCGCCGTACGCCTTCCCTAGCCATTCGTGGTACACCGAATTCTGTGGATCGATCGCCACCGCTCTCTCCGCGCTGGCTATCGCTGCGTCATGCTCGCCCAACTCCAAAAAGCTCTTCGTCAGCAGCAACTGTATTTCGCCGTTCTGCGGCTCCCTCGCAGCCGCCGCTTGCAATTCCTGCACTGCTTTTGTGTAATCGCTCTTTTCGTAGGCTCGCTGGCCGGCTTCCAAGTCCTCGCTCTGCTTAACCGTCGCCGCGCAGATGCTCGTCATTCCCGCCAGCAGAGTGGCTAGCAGCACCCACAACCTTGCCTGCTTCTCCATCCCCCCTCTACGATGCATTCGTATTCACAACCTGAACGGTCATGCCGTCCTTCAAATCCGTATCTCCAGGCAGCGCGACCATCTCCCCTTGCTGCAGCCCGCTCACCACCTCGTAGCTTGTCGCGTCAGCGATCCCCACCTGAATCTCACGTTTCTCCAGCGTCGACTTGCCCACTCCCAATTGATTCGGCTTCACAACGTAGACGTACCGTTCCCCGTTCTCGTACGCCACCGCTCCCCGCGGCACCGCCAGCACATTCAAATGCTCTTTCGAATTGATCCGCACGTTCACATTAATGTTCGGCAGCAGCTCCAGCTTGTCGTTATTCACCGCGCACAACAATTCACCCACGCTCCGCGTCCCGTGCGGCACCACTTGCTTCGGAATAATCTCCGTGGTTCCCGGCCAGCTCTGATTTGGCAAAGCATCCCACGTGATGATCACCGGCTCGCCGGCCTCCAACCCTCCGAGGTCCGGCTCGTCGATAAACGCTCGCACTCTCACCTTGTGCAGGTCCGCCATCTCCGCCAGCAAATCTCCCACCTTCACGAAATCGCCCCTCCTCACCGGCAGTGAGTACAAAGTTCCATCCGCCGGCGCCACGATTCTCCCGTCGTTCACTTTGTCTTCCAGCGCCGCCATTTCGCTCAAAATCTGCTGCACTTGCAATTCCCCGCGCTGCGCGTCCAGCGTCGCCTGCTCGTCAAACTGCTGTTTCACTGCCAGCAATCTCGTCACTTCCGCCTTCGCATTAACCAGCGCAAGCTCGTTGGCCGCCAAGTCCTGTTTCGTAGCCGCCTGTTCCGCCGCCAGCCGCACCAGCGCGTCATGGTTTCGCTGCAAACGGTCTTGTTCCGCCTCCGCCTTCGCAAGATCGGCAGTGATCTTGGCCGCTTCGTCCGCCTTTCCTCCGGCTCTTGCCGCGCGCAGATCGTCCTGCGCCCGCAACAGTTTCGATTTCGTATCCGCCAGTTGCGCCGCAACTTCCTTCACATTCAGCTCCATCAAGAGCTGCCCCTTCTTCACCTTCTGCCCTTCCGTCACGAAAATTTTTTCGATAAACGTATCCAGTTGCGCCCTCATAACATAGGGCGAAATCGGTTCCACTTTTCCATTGCTCGTAATCGACGAGATCAAATTCTCCCGTGTCGGCATCACCGCCGCTATCTTCGCTGCCGGTTTTCTCCCGATCACCCACACCAGGAAATACGCAAACACTCCCGCCAGCACCAGGAAAATCACTATCCGGTTTCGCAGCCTTCGATCCATGCTCTCCTATTCCACGCACTCCCTGGCCAGGCGGCCCAAAGACACACAATACCTCGCGCCCCAATCCTCTTCTCGTACCTGTCCGTGGCTTGCTTCCCTACGTCTGGCGGACCCCGAAGCGTCTCATTCTAACAACAGCCAACCAGCTTTCTCTACCCTGCTCCCCGAACTTCGTTCCAATAAGTGCCTCATCTCCAACACTATAAAGATGCGCCGCCCGCCGTTCTGGATGCGCCGTTCCCGGTAATCCGTGCCTGGCGCGCCATTTCTCTTCTCTTGTCCCCCAAGTTTGCCAGCTCTTCCTCCGCCTCTCTCTTTCTCCAATCACCACTCACTCGCCCGGACCGTTACTTTCGCTACGCCCGTCCGTAGTAGACTGTGAAGCCTTATTGCCCTGTCTTTTGCTTTACCCAAACGAGGGGTCCATCCATGATTGATGCTCGTGGCCTGTCCAAACGCTTCCAGGACAAAAAGCGCGGCGAAATCCGCGCCGTCGACAACGTCAGCTTCACCTGTCAACCCGGCAAGATTTACGGCCTTCTAGGCGCCAACGGTGCTGGCAAAACTACCACTCTCCGCATGCTCGCCACCATTCTCGAGCCCACCGACGGCACCGCCATCATCAATGGTTTCGACGTTGTCGAACACCCCGAAAAAGTCCGCGCCAACGTCGGGTTCCTCTCCACCGCCACTGCTCTGTACCCTCGCCTCACCGCGCAGGAAATGGTCGAATACTTCGGCCGCCTCAACGGCCTCGACGAACCCACTCTCAAGCGCCGCATCGACGACATCTTTAATCGCCTGGACATGAACTCCTTCCGTGATCGCCGTTGTGACAAACTCTCTACCGGCATGAAGCAAAAAACATCCATTGCCCGCACTCTCGTCCACGATCCTCCCGTCATGATTTTCGACGAGCCCACCACCGGCCTCGACGTTATGACCGCACGCACCATCATCGGCTTCATCGCCGATTGCCGCGACCTCGGCAAGACCGTCATCTTCTCCACCCACATCATGTCCGAAGTCGAGCGCCTCTGCGACCACATCGGCATCATCCACGGCGGCAAGCTCCTCGAGGAAGGCACCCTCTCCGAGCTTCGCGCCAAACACAACGAACACAATCTCGAAGAAATCATCGTCAAGGTCGTTGGCCCGCTCGCCAACGCGGAGGCTTAATCGTCATGAACTTTCACGCCACAGGCGTCGTCTATCGCAAGGAACTCACCGAATGGCTTCGCGACCGCCGCACTCTCATCTCCACAGTCGTCGTCCCTCTTCTTGCCTTCCCGATCCTCATCTCCGGCATGATCTCCCTTTCCACCCTTTTAATTGGCAGTGCCAAAAAAGAAGTTCCCAAAATCATGATCATTCACGGCGAAGATTCCCCCGGCATCGTCGCCGCTCTTCGCGCTAACAAGGACCTCGAAATCGTTCCGTACGCGGACAATTGGAAGGACGAAATCTCCGACAAACAGATTCGCGCCGCCGTGGATATTCCCGAGGGCTTCCAGGCCTCGCTCGACAAAGGATCCCCCGAAACCATCCAAATTCAATACTACGAAGGCGAAATCAAATCCGAATTTGGCGCGGAGCACGTCGAAAAATCACTGAAAGCTTACCGCGATGATCTCGTCAAGAAGCGTCTCGAAGCGAAAAATCTCCCTGACTCTCTGATTGCCCCCTTCGACATCAAACAGCACAACATTGCTCCTCCCGAAAAAGTCGGCGGCGCTAGCATCGGCAGCATGATCGGCTACATGGTCATCATTCTCTCCATGACCGGTGCCATCTACCCCGCCATCGACCTCACTGCTGGCGAAAAAGAGCGCGGCACCATGGAGACCATTCTCTCCAGTCCCGTCTCTCGCCTCGACCTCGTCCTAGGAAAATTCCTCCTCGTTTTCTCCGCCTCCCTCACCACCGCAATCCTCTCCGTCACGTCCATGGGTCTTTCCTTCGCCTACATGGGCCATGCTCTCTCCAATTCCGCCGACGCATCCGGTGCCGGCATCCACATGAATCTTGGCTTCACCTCAGTCATCGCCGTCTTCCTCATGGCCCTGCCGCTTTCCGTCCTCTTCTCTGCGGTCCTCATGACGGTCGCCCTCTTCGCCAAAACATATAAAGAAGCTCAAAGCTATCTCACGCCCATGACGTTCATCGTCGTCATTCCCGCTGTCGCCAGCGTTCTCCCCGGCGTCGAGCTCACACCCAAACTCGCCCTAATCCCCATCCTTAACACCAGCCTGGTCTGCAAGGAAATCATCACCGGCACCTACCACTGGAACTCCATCGCCCTGATCTTTGCCTCCACGTGCGTCTACGCCGCCGCCGCCATTTTTCTGGCCGTCAAAACCTTCCAGCGCGAATCCGTCCTCTTCCGCTCCTAGCTTCTTTCCACAACGCGTTTCGCTAGCTCGTCTCTCCGTAGGGGCACGGCACGCCGTGCCCTTCTTTCTTTTCTCCGCGTCCTCTGTTCCCTCAGCGCCAGCGCTACTTCTTGTCCTTGTCCTTGTTCTTGTCCTTGTCCTTATCCTTGTTCTTGTCTTTGTGAATTTCCTGTCATAGCTTTGGAGCTCGAAGTCGATCTCTGCCAGTGGTAGATTCAGAACGTCAGGACGGCGACCAATTTGAGGCGTCGGGCCGCGGCTGATCAGCAGATCAACTGGTGAGTCATGGATACGGACCGACGAAAAGCCCGCGGCATTCGCCCTGATCGAGCACAAGGAGCACACCAACATGAAGCCAAAGAACACCATCTGCCTCTGGTTCGACAAGGACGCGCACGGGGCGGCGCGCTTCTACGCCGCCACCTTTCCCGATAGTAAAGTTACCGCTGTTCATGAGGCTCCCGGTGACTATCCAGGCGGCAAGAAGGGCGATGTGCTGACGGTGGAGTTCACCGTCCTGGGCATTCCCTGCCTGGGTCTCAACGGCGGCCCGGCGTTCCGGCACAGCGAAGCCTTTTCCTTCCAGATCGCGACAGACAATCAGGAAGAGACGGACCGTTACTGGAACGCGATCATCGGCAATGGCGGCTCGGAAAGCCAGTGCGGCTGGTGCAAGGATCGCTGGGGCCTCTCCTGGCAAATCACCCCCCGCGCGCTAACCGATGCGCTTGCGGCTGGTGGCGGTGAGGCGAAGCGTGCCTTCGAGGCGATGATGCCGATGAAGAAGATCGACGTCGCCGCCATCGAAGCAGCGCGGCGAGGCTGACGTGAATACGCCGACTCGTCCTTATTCGTCCCGGCTCACGGACGAACCGGAAGTTCCGAGTCAAAAGCTTCGTTGGAACATTCTGGCTTAGCTTGGTCATGGTTTGTCGGCAAACAAGACATGTTCGTTCCAGTGCCCACATGGGCGGTTACCGCGTTTACCAGGCACTGACACGACGGCTGGGTGGTCGAGGTGACCGTCGGATGGCCTATTGACTTTGCATATCACGCACCGCATCAACGAATCGTTTGTCATGCGAAAACTTACGAAACGAAGCGTCTTCCAGCGGGTCAGGGAGCGATTCTCCCGGTATCACATTGGCCTTGTACTTGAAGGCCAAGCTCAACTGTTCGATGCTCTCGTTCATCAGCCCTTGCTCTCCATAAGTACAGGCCATCAGGTAATAGAACAGGGGATATTCCGGGTCTTGCGAAATTCCATACTCAAAAGTTTCCTTGGCCATGGGGTATTTCTTGGTTAATCCATAAGACATGCCGAGATTGTCTACCAACGCGCGGAAGACATCTCTGCTTAGAGTGCGGTCACGTTTCTCAAGGTCGAGCGCCCTTTGGTAGAGCTCGGCCGCAGACTTGTATTTGTGTTCGAGGTAAAACCTGCTGCCTTCAGCGAGGTATCGTTTCTTCTCCTCAGCAGGACTGCCTTCCAAGTGCCCAGTTTCGTCGGGCAGAAGGCGGGCTGTTGATAGAATTTCCTCGAACGCTCTCTCGTCCCCAGGTAAAAATTGGTCTTTGGACAAATGAATTTCAGCGCAAAGGTCATTAGCTCCAAGGTATGCATGCAGGCTTTTTTGATGCAGGGCGTTCCCACGAAACTCAGGGATTACATATTCGACCACGGCGGCTCCATCTCTGTCGTACTGACGCAGCTCCTCGCGCTTGATGGGAGCGCTTTTTGCTGTCATGGGCCACCATTTTCCGCGACAATTTTCGGCGCTCGCATGAAAATTGACCTTCTGTAAGAAAGCAGTAATCCGAACGCTATCCATGCGGTGGATTGCTTGCAGCTGCGTCTCCTTGCCATCGGCCCTAACGTGGGCGTCCCATGTGGTCTTTCCTACGTTAAGTTCCAACACTCCTTTAACCCCAGGAATTGAAATCTGTGCTTTATTAACTCCGGTCTCCTGACCGAAAGTTCCGCAGGGGACCAACAAAACGAAGAGTATGGCAATCCATCGCATCATGCTTGGATTCTAGCTCCAATCGCAAACAATGCACGCCCGTCCTAGCGCTTGGTAAGTCGGCCTAACCGGAAGTTCCGAGTCAAAAGCTTCGTTGGGACATTCTGGCCTGGCTAAATCACGGTTTGTCGGCAAACAGGACATGTTCGTTCCAGTACCCACATGGACGGTTAGCGCGTTTACCAGGACCCCCGGAATGGGTTACTCCTCCTCAAATGTCACATGCACTTCCTTCATTTCCTTGATTTCCGTGATGACAATCGCACGCGTCCCGTTGCGCTCAAACACGATTCCGCTCACTCGCACATATTTACCCACGAAGGGCATCAGCTTTTGTCTCTGACCGTAATCCGGCATTTTGTCAGAGATCGGCAGATACAGGTCGCCATCCTTGGTCAGAATAGCGATCGGCGAACCGGCCCTCACACATGCCAGTGCGCACTTCATGCTCAAGTGAGTCGCGTTTCCATCGAGGTTCTGAATGGGGCATGCCATGTCTCGAACCAAGCCCTCAATCGTGGCTTTTGATCTATTTGCACGGGAACCTTCCATCGACGTTTTCTGTGGAGGCTGGGGCGCTGCCGTCATCGACGCAACACCGCAGCCCGCCAACAAGCAGAAACGCAAAATTCGCTTCATCCATCCTCCTCTTCATCAGGGGTCGACTCTCGGTATCAGCAGAATAACAATGAATACATCAACGAAGTACATGCTCGCGTCCCCTTGTGGCAGAGCATACAGCGACTCGCATTGCTGCGTACTTCAAACTCGGGCAGAGCCCTGGTAAGCCTAATCGGAAACTCGCCCTCGGCAAAATTTTTCCCTTGACCGGACCTTCTTTCCCAATTACTATTCTGTTTAGGGAAAAGTTTGGACTACGGCAGCCATTGGCTGCCGTTTTTGCTTTTTGGGGCACGTCCTCCGAGCTAGATGAAGCCAGAAACGTTTTGAGCGCATAGCTTTTGTGGTAGCAAATCGCGTCTGCAGTGGAGTAATTATGTTAACCTGTAAATTATTTAGAATGAGCATTTGCAAAAATGGCCCACAAATGCTCATTCTAATCAACTTACAAGAAAACTAAGTCCTTTAGAATCCGCGTTTACAAAAAACCAGGGGTGGGGGGAGGCCGTATCAAGGGTACAGACCGGGCACATCCCTGACAGAACAGACCGGGGGCATCCCTGACACTCTCCCTGAACTGAGCCCGAACTTGAACGCGAGCTTTCCCGTATCCTAATTAAGCCTAAGCCCATGACTCTACGCCGCCGCCTAATCCGTATCTTCCTGATCCTGCTCCTCTTCCCCCCGCTCCTGGCAGGCATCGCTGGCTGGCTCGTCGCCCCCAGCTTCCTCCATCCCATCCGCCGCGAACTCACACCCGACCTCATTCGCGAAGCCGATGTCTCCTTCGCCTACTCGGGCGGCCATCGCGAAGACTTCAACGTGCGCGCCCCCGACGGCGCGATGCTCCGCGGCTGGATCGTCCGCCCAGATCATCCCAACGGCAACTGGGTCGTCCTCTTCCACGGCGTCGCCGACAACCGCATCGGCGTAACCAGCCAATCCGAATTTCTCCTCCGCGCCGGCTACAGCATCGTCATGATGGACGCCCGCGCCCACGGCGCCAGCGGCGGCCCCATCGCCACCTACGGCTGGCTCGAACGCAACGACACCAGCGCCAACATCGACGCTCTGATTCTCACAGAAGTGGGCCGCTATGCGGACGAGCAATTGAAGTCAGGCAAATGGAAGCTGGAACCGGCCACCGAAGCGGACCTGAAAAAGCTGATTCATCCCGTAGAACCTCGCCCCGGCGCTCCGCTCCATATTTTCGCTCTGGGCGAATCCATGGGTGCCAGCATCGCGCTCCAATCCGCCGCCGTAGATCCTCGCATCGAAGCCGTCGTTGCCGAAGCCTCATTCGCCAACCTGCGCGAAGCCTCTTTCGACTACGCCGGCCTACGCCGCTCCCCGCTCCTCGGCAAAACGCTCTTACGCCCCTTCAGCTGGATGCTCCTCTATCACGCTCAGCGATTGACCGACTTGTCCATCGACGAAGTCTCCCCAGAAAAAGCCGTCGTCGCACGATCGTTCCCTGTCCTCCTCATCTGCGACGAAAAAGACGAGGCCCTCCCCTGCCGCCACACCCGGCTCATCTACGCCGCCGCACGCGGCCCCAAACAATTCTGGGAAGTCCCCGGCGCCTTCCACACCGCCGCCATCGGCTTCCAACCCGCCGAATTCCAGCGCCGCGTTTTGGAGTTCTTCGTTAACGCCGCCCAGTCCAAACCCGTCCAATAGCCAGTAGCACAGACACTCTTGTCTGTGCGCTTTTTTGCCAAGGTGGGACAGGCATTCCTGCCTGTCAGTTTTTTTGCCTTTGAGCGCCGCGTCGCGCCGCGCAACAAAGCGTTGTGCTGTTCCGCGTGCTAAAATTACTGACTCATGCCGGACGCTCCGCTCATTTCGGTCCACGCCCTGTCCAAGCACTACCGCAGTTTCCGCAGGCGCGAAGGCCTCCTCGGCGGCCTGGCAAATCTTTTTCATCGCGAATACGAAACCGTCAAAGCCGTCGAGAATATTCACTTTGAAATCGGCCGCGGCGAAATGGTCGGCTACATCGGCCCCAACGGCGCCGGCAAATCCACGACCATCAAAATGCTCACCGGCATCCTGGTGCCCACGAGCGGCGAAATTCTCTCGAACGGCTTCGTCCCGTGGCGGCAGCGTGCCGCCTATGTAAAGACCATCGGCGTGGTCTTCGGCCAGCGCACCCAGCTCTGGTGGGACATCGCCGCCGTCGAATCTTTCAAACTTCTGCGGCGCATCTACGACGTCTCGCAGCGCGATTTCGATGAGCGCATGGAACTTTTCAATCAAGTCCTCGGCCTCAAGGAATTGCTGGACGTACCCGTGCGCAAGCTTTCTCTAGGCCAGCGCATGCGCTGCGATCTCGCCGCGGCCCTGCTGCATAATCCGCCGATACTTTTTCTCGACGAGCCGACCATCGGCCTCGACGTCGTCGCCAAGGATTCCATTCGCCAGTTTCTCCGCGCTATCAACGAGCGCTACAAAACCACCGTCCTTCTCACCACCCACGATCTCGACGACATCGAAGAGCTCTGTCGCCGCATCATGATTATCGACCGCGGCACCGTTCTCTACGACGGCCCGCTCTCCCGCCTCAAGGAACAATTCCTGCGCACCAAGCAAATCAAATTCATCTTGCGCGACGGCGATCAAAGCGCCCGCCTCGCTGCCTTCGAGAAAGCGCTCCCCGCGCTCGCCCCCAATGGCGACGGCGGTGCCGCCACGCTGCATCTCGAGCGCCTTGATGAAATGACGTGCCGCCTGCGCTTCGACCGCGCCCGCGTCTCCTCTAGCGATCTAATCCGCCAGATTCTCGCCGCCGTCGACGTCCGCGATTTCGTGATCGAAGATGAGCCCATCGAGGAAATCATCAAGCGGATCTATTCCGGCGAAGCCGAAATGAGTTTGTGTCAACCGGAAGAAAAAAATGGTTCGCCGGTGACCACGTAAAAGCACCGGCACAATCACGGCTAGAACAATCGAAATGTCCGTCGCGCAAACAATACCGCTTCCCGTCCGCAAGCCTTCGCTGCTCGCCGGCCTGAAGATCTATCGCGAATTCATTCGCATCGGCTTCGTCAATATTCTCGCGTTTCGACTGCGCTACTACACCGGCATCATCACGTATCTCATCAACGTCACCGTCTACTACTTCATCTGGCGCGCCGTCTTCGCCAACGTCACGGGCCCCATCGCCGGATTTTCGCTGCCGCAGATTCTCACCTACGTCAGCGTTGGCTGGATTCTCCGCTCGTTCTACTGGAACACCATCGACCAGGAAATGGCCTACGAGGTGATCGAAGGCAAAATCGCGATGGATTTCATCAAGCCGGTCTCTGTCCAATGGATGTGGCTCGCGCGCGCCATGGGCGAATCCGCCTTCCGCCTCATCCTTCTCACCGCGCCCACAGCTATCGTCATCGCTCTGCTCTTTCCGGTCCTTCCGCCTGCTTCAAAACTGAATTTCGTGTTCTTCCTCATCGCCGCCGTCGGCAGCTTTTTTATCATGGGTGCGCTCAATTTCATCATCGGCACCTGCGCCATCCCTCTCACTTCCATCCTCGCTCTAATCCGCGCGAAGTTCTGGCTTATCGAGCTCCTAAGCGGCCTGCTCATCCCGTTGAATTTCTTCCCGCGCCCGCTCCAGATCATTTCCTCGTGGCTACCCTTCGAGCACATCGCCTACACCCCGCTCCAAATCTATCTCGGGCGCCTTTCGCTGTCCCAAACGCTCCGGCTCTTGGCCGTGGAATATTTCTGGGTGGTCGCGCTGATTTTCCTGGGACACGTCTGGTGGATGCGCGCCACGCGCAAAATCACCATCCATGGCGGCTAATCGGAGGCGGCGAAAGGATCGCGGTCAAATAATGGCAACACAATGAAAGACGCACTGGTCAGTTTCAAACGTCACGCATGGCTGTTGGGTTCCTACTTCGCGCAATACGCGAAAGTACGCGTCAGCTATCGCGGCGACTTTTTTATCTCCGCAGCTACCTCCGCGGCCGCCACGGTTTTTTCGCTCGCCTTCGTCCTCGTTCTTTTCGCGCGCATTCCGAGCCTCGCCAATTGGCGCATGGAAGAGGTTGTTTTCCTTTACGGCTTCTCGCTCATCCCTTTCGGCCTTTTCAATATTTTTTCGCTCAATCTTTACGAATTCGGCGCCACCTACATCATGGAAGGAAAATTTGATCGCGTCCTTCTCCGTCCGCTTTCCTCGCTCTTCCAGGTGGTGTTCGACGCTTTCCGCATCGAAGCCTTGCAGGAGGTCGTCATCGGTCTCGCCGTCGTTATCTGGGCTTCGCGCCGGCTGCACTATCACTGGCACCCGCTCGACGTTCTTCTCCTAGCCTTTTTCGCGTTCTGCGGTGGCGTCATTTACATGTCGGTCTTTCTTTTCCTTTCCACATTTTCTTTCTGGTTTGAGGACCGCATCGGCATACATCCGCCCTTCTGGAATCTCCTCGCGTTCGGCCGCTATCCGCTCTCCATTTATTCCGGTTACATCCAATTTATCCTGAGCTGGATTGTTCCGTTTGGTTTCGCCACGTTTTATCCTGCGTCGCGCCTCCTCGGGCGTCCTGAATTCCGCATCTACGCGTTCCTGATCCCGCTTGTTGCCGCAGCTACGTTTGCGCTCGCCGTCACGGCATGGCGCATCGGTCTGCGCCGCTATTCCTCAACGGGCTCATAGCGAACAGAGAAGAAAAGGAATTAACACAGAGACCGCAGAGGCACAGAGAATACAGAGAAGAAGAACAAAATCAAACGCGCTTCAGTTGGCTTTCATCACCATGAGGATGCGGTCGTCTTCGTACATCCCGTTCCGCGAGTGCGTCTCGACTTCCCCAAGCACGCCGCGCATGATCTTTTCGGGAGTTTCGCCGCGAAGCCGAGTGACAAGTTCCGCGAGGCGCGGCCGGCTGAATTCCGTCCCCGCGGAATCCATCGCTTCGGTGATTCCGTCCGTGCAGGCCACCAGCAAATCTCCCGGCCCAAGCGCTGCAGTGCCGCATTCAAACTGAATGTCTGGCAGAAGCCCGACGATCATCCCGCCGGCTTCGAGCCATTCGACGGTTCCGTCCATGCGGATCACCGCCGGGGGCACGTGCCCGGCGTTCACGTAGCGCAAATTCCGCCCGCCGCTTTCCACCAGCGCAAGGAACATGCTCAGGTACTTGGTGTGACGTCCCTGGGCCATCGAAGCCCGCGCGCCGGATAGAATTTTTTGATTGATCGTGGCAGGTAATTTCTCGAGCGGCTCGACGTGATCCGCCAGCGCGTGCAAAGTCGCCTGCACATTGGCCATTACCAGCGCCGAAGCCGCGCCCTTGCCCTCGACATCCGCCACGACAAGCAGCAGCGCCTCTCCTCCATCGACCTGCACCGGAAGAAAATCGTAATAGTCCCCGCCGACCATCTGCGAAGCGCGATGCGATACCGCAATTTCGATTCCCGGAAATATCGGGGGCGCATCCGGCAGAAAACCTGCCTGAATTTCCCGCGCCAGCGCCAGGTCGCGCTCCATTTTTTCTTTTTCCACGCGTTCGCGGTGCAACTGAGCTTTTTCGAGAGCCAGCGCCACGTGCACGGAAAGCGCATCGAGAAAAGCTTCATCCTCGCCGCTGAATCCTTCCTTCTTGTTCAGCAGTTGCAGCACGCCGATAATGTCGCCCGCATCATTGCGGATCGGCAGGCACAGCAGCTCTTTCGTCTTGAATCCCAGCTTGCGGTCGATGTCCGGCTCGAAGCGCGGATCGTCGTAAGCATTCTCCAAACACACCGCGGAGCCTTCGCGCGCGACCCAGCCCGCGATCCCGCGCTCCGCCGGCAAACGAATCACCTGCTGGTCGAGCCCCAGCCCCACGAGCGACCAGATTTCGTTGCGCTCGCGATCCACAAGAAAAACGGTCCCGCGCTCCGCTCCCGTCTGCCGCGTCGCAATCTGCAGAATGATGCTGATCAATTCGCCGAGATCGAGCGTCGAGTTCAGCTTCTTGGTGGCTTCGATGATGCTGGAGAGCTCTTTCATCGCCCCGCGGCGCTCCGCCAGCGCCAGCACCACCGCCGCAAAGCGCGACAGCAAATCCATCTGGTTCCGAACGGTCTCCTCGAGCGGCCCGGTCCCGCGAATTTCCAGAATGCGCACGCGGAAATCGTCGCTGCCGAGCGCGCCGACCCAAATGGTTGGATCCTTGCTGCTGTCGCTCGGCAATCCCGGCTTGATTCCCGCGGGCGTCGAAGCGGGGAGCATTCCCCCTTCCGCCCACACTTCGGCTTCGCCGCGGTCCGCGCGCCACAGCCTTGCGCCTGCCACGCCAGGCTGGCTCATCGCGGCGCGTACCACGCGCCCGGCGATTTCGTTCGCAGGGAAGCGGCCCTCGAGCATGCGGAAACCCTCGAGAAGGTCCGGAAAGACTTCGTTCACCTTTTGGCGGGCGGGCGATTCACTCATAAAGCGCGGGGCGGAATATCAGCCGCTGCGTTGGGGGTAAGACTAGCAGGTGTGCGTGGGGATGAAAAGAGCAGCTTGCGCGAAGGCGCGTATGTGCGGGGCAAGAGTCGCCGCGCGACTCGGCGGTAAGTCCGCTTCCGAGAATCCGGCGCACTCTAGGATGGAGTTGAATGCCCGGCCGTCAAACAAGTTAGGTCCGACGATTAATCCCGGTGTGCCGCCAAATCGGAACTTAAGAAAGTGGCGTGGCCTCCGCGAGGGCAGTCTGAGCTGCGGCTGTTTGGCTGTCTAAGTCGGTTACGCCGCGCCCCATAATGATCAAACGATGGAACAAGAATCCCATTACGATTTTGTTCAGTTCTGGTGTTTGGACATTGTGAAAAACAATCGTCGCGAGTTCACGAGGGTGATGTAGCCCAAAGTACAGACAGTCCCCTCCGCAATATTCTCCGTGTTCTCCCACAAACTGGTAGGAGACTCGTCCAATCCACCCAACTGGTGCACGATGGATGGAGAAGGATTTTGCGCTGCACGCTCCGGCGTCTCTCATAACTCTTCTCTCGTCTATCCAGGCCACAAGCAAGGCAAAAACCAGCAGGGGCGGATACTGGCAGAATAGAAGGACGATGGATGCATACCGCGATGAAAAAACCCAATTCAAGTAACTGAACTTCGCGGGACCACTGGCTGCGAAAAACACGAGAACAGCCACCGACAGAAACGTAGGCACAAACAGCAGCCATAGCCTTACAAGTTCAACTCTGACGGCGAGGAAGTCGTGCTCTAAAAGCGGGCGCCGATCCGGGTCAATTAGTCGTACGGCGGTGCGCACGTAGTACACCTCTCTGCGCGGATGCATCAGGAAACCCACCACGGCAGCTAGGACGATGGCAAGCGCCATACCGCCTTCCAGGAAAACCTCATACGGGGTGAACAGGAAGACCGCCGCAAGGATCGTGACAACGACGAGCACAGGTCTTAAGAGTTCCATTGTCCATACCGCCAGAAAGAAAGATGATAGCAATAAGTGTACGCCTGTCCCGAATCGTCCTTTTGTAACTGCTGTGCTTTTGCCGGTGCGCGAGTAACGAGCTAACCGGAAACTGCCGTGCAACTCGCTGGGGTTGGTCCATCAGGAGTGTGTGGGAAGGCTTTACCTTGCCATTAATTCTCGGAGCGGCCTAGGGAGTATGCACGGGATGCTGGCGCGCTTCCCATTCCGTGCTGAGGCGGCGCACGGATTCGCGCAAACGAACCGCGAGCGTAGCAATCGTTTCAAGTCGCTGGGGAGCGCCCTGCGGCAAGCGGCCGTCGCCTTTCCGCCGGATTTCGGAAAGCAGGAGTTCGGCATTGCCCAAAATGCCGGTGAGCGGGTTGTTCAGCTCGTGGCGCAGCACTTCGCCAAAATCCCCGCGATTCAAATCCATCGGCGCCTCGCTGCGCGGCAGTTCGAGCAATTCCTCCCGGACCGGCAACGCACGCGCATCGCTCTGTGCCTTGCGAAGCCGCCGTTCGACCAAGCCGAGCGCCACGTTCAGGCACTCATCGGTCCGAACCACATAGTCCGCAGCGCCCGCGGCCACCAGCGCGGAGAGCTCCGTCTGATGTTGCGCGTCTCCGATCACCACCACCGGAGCGTAGGTGGCCAGGGAGGACACTTCCACATCCAGCCGCTGGCCGTGCTCGCGCGGATCGCCGGGTTCGCGTGCCGCCGCTGCCTCCGCCAGCAAAATCACGGCGGGCGCCGCATCCTCGACGATGCGGCGCGCCGCGTCCACCGTGCTTACCGAAGAAATATGCCTGCGCTCGTCGACCGTTTCGAGCTCGTGTCGCGCCGCCGCGCGAAGTGTGGCGTCATCGCTTACCAATAGGATCGTGTGTTCGCGAGGTGTCATGTCACCATCCATTTTTTAGTGTCCCTTCCTGGCGGCTGAAGCCCGTCCTCCATGCGCGAGCGGGCCATCCAAGAGGCTGAAAACTTTTTCCATCAGCTCTTCGACGCGGAAAGGTTTGGCCACGTGGGGAAGCCGGTTTCGTTCGAGGAATTCATGCGTTTGGCGGGCAATCACGTCCCCCGTGACGAAGAGGAACCGCTCCTGCAGCGGATGGCGCGCACGGGCGAGCGATTGATAGAAATGCTGGCCGTCCAGTCCGGGCATCTTCATGTCGCAAATGACGAGGTCATAGCGCTCGCGCGCGGCGCGATCCAGCGCCTCGCGCCCATCGAGCAGCGTGTCCACGCGCAGCCCTTCGTCCTCGAGCACGTCGGCGATCAGGCGCGCCACGGTGGGCTCGTCTTCGACGACCAGGACGCGGGTACCGCGATGATTGGAGCGTGGAGCGGAATGCGCGACGGCATGCGGCCGCTCGCGCGGACCGGCGGGTCCGCGGACCGCCGGCGCAAGCGGCGCTCCCACGGCCAGCGCAGCGCGTTCGGACTCAAAGATCGATTCGGAAAACATGGGAAGCTCGAAGGAGAAAATGGCTCCGCCCTCCGGCGGGTTGCTCACCTTTACCTGGCCGCCGTGTTCGCGCACGACGCTGAGCACGATGGAAAGCCCCAAGCCGGTGCCAACGCCCGCGGGCTTGGTGGTGAAGAAAGGATCGAAGATGCGTGCAAGAATCGTTTGAGGAACGCCGGGGCCGTCATCGATCACCTGCAAAAGTACGCGGTGATCGCCGCTCTTCGATGTCCGTACGCGGATCGTTCCCTGTTTCCCCTCTTGCACGATGGCCTGGCGCGCATTTCCGATCAGATTCATCAGCACCTGCTGCAACTGGCCGGGATCTCCGTTGACGAAAGGCAGAGTCGGGTCGAGGTCCAGCTCGATGCGAATTTTCTCCGCTGCGGAGCCGAAGCGCTGCAGCTCCATGGCCCGCTGGACCACCTGATTGAGCGCCACCCGCTTTCGCTCGGGGCGATTCTCGCGGGCGCTCAGCAAAAGCTGGCGCAGGATGGCGCTGGCTCTTTCGGCTTCCTGGTAGATCTGGCG
Source organism: Candidatus Acidiferrum sp. (assembly GCA_049792735.1). Classification (GTDB taxonomy): domain Bacteria; phylum Acidobacteriota; class Terriglobia; order Acidiferrales; family UBA7541; genus Acidiferrum. The sequence goes on along the minus strand of JBARBE010000144.1, from coordinate 4,734 downwards.
CACATCTTCCGCGCGTCCGGTGAGATCCTTCCGGACCAGCAGGCGCTGGGAGTAGCCCAGAATACTGGTGAGCGGATTGCTCAATTCATGGGCAATCCCGGTGACCATCTGTCCGAGAGCAGAAAGCTTTTCGGTTTGCAGGAGTTTGGCTTGAAACACGCGCTGCGCCGTCAAGTCGCGGTAAATCTCGACACGGCCGAGGCGCTGGCCGGTATGGTCCACCACGGGCCGCACAGAGCGCTCGAGCACGCGCGGGATAGGACGGGCCAACTGCAGCTCTTCACGCGTCCCGCCTTCGTCGCCGCGAGCCAGCTCGCGCCAGCGTTTGGCGAATTTCTCCGGTTCCGCGGCGCGGTCCGCAAGCCGGGCGATCAGGCTCTCGAGCGTGGTGCAGGCTTCGGCTTCTTCGGGTGACAAGCCCGCGATCTGCGCGAAACGCGTGTTCATGGCGCGGATGGAATGGTTGGCGCCGAAAAGCACAATGCCTTCTTCGACCCATTCGAGCACGTTGTCGAGCTCGGCCTGCGAGCGGCTGCGCTGCTGGGCGGCTTCGCGCGAGGCCGCCGGACTCAGAACCACGGCCGCCAGGTCGTCCCCTGCGGCCACGGGGGCGTGAAGGCGCACACGGATGCCATTGACCAGCTCTCCCTCGATGGCTTCTTGCATCTCCCGGGCATCCGCCGGCTCACCCGCGAGGGCGCGGTTCGCCCACTCCTCCATGCGCTGTTTTTCCCGTGCGCAGAATAAATTGGAAAGGCGGCCGCCGACATACCACACCGACTCATTCGCCGAGGGCTGCGGTGAGTCCTCTTGCGGAGTTTCTGACGCCCGTTCCGTGGGCCGTTCTTCGAGCAGGATTCTCGCGCCGCGGTTCAGGCTGGTGATATTTCCGCGCGAGTCCAGCAGGATAGTGGCCTCGGGGCTGGATTCCAGAAGCGCGCGGCGCTGGGCGGTACGCCGAATCTGTCCGGCGTGGAGTCTTCGGCGCTCCAAAGCGGCGACGGCCAGCGCAGCGCGGAATTCGAGGCGCTCGAGCGTGGCCAGCGAAGTTGCCCGGTGAGGAATACCCGCGACGAGCACTCCAAGAGCTTCTCCGGCGGCCAGAAGAGGGACGGCTACCAGCCGGGCAAGCCCTGCTTTGAACGAGGATGCTGGGGATTCCGCACCCACCACGTGTTGGGCTTCGATCGCTGACCGCCACAGACTTGCGAGAGGCTCGCGCTCGACGGCGCCGGTCCAGGAGGCGTCGCCGCTTTCCCAAGCAAACTCCATTTCCAGCGAGGCAGAAGCCCTCGTTACTTGCATGGGGCGGTGGCCAATGACGGCAAAGGCAGCGCCCGCGCCGGCGCCATTTGCGGACTCCTCCGTGCAACTCGCCGCAATTTGCGAAAGGATGGTGTCGGCGGAAGCGCTGCCGGCCAGTGCGGTGAGCACTTGTCTGCTGATCGCAAGATCCGCCTGGCGTTGCTGAGCGAGACGATGTTCATGTTCGAGTTCGAGCGCCAGGGCAATCTCGGCGGCGACGGTTTCCGCCGAATCGCGAGGAAGGGCTCCTTGTTTTCCGCGAGTGGCCGTCAGAAGCACGCCGCGCAAATGATCTTTGGCGCCGATCGGCGTCCACAGCGCGTGGCGCAGGCCCACCAAAGGGCCGATCATGGGCCGGTTCGCAAGTCCGCCCGCGGGATCGTCGAGATCCTGATAGACGCTCTCGCCGGAATCGAGCAACTCCTGCGGCACAGGAGGCTCGAGAGACAACCGCTCCCAATCCGCGGGCGTTTCTTCCGCGTCCGACTCCCAGACGATCCCGCGAAGACATGCCGGCGCGAGAGGATCAGCGGCCTGAGAAAAATCAGGCTCCAGCCACACGCCGATCCGGTCCGCGCGGCCTTCGCTGGCGAGAGTGTGGACCGCTTCGCGCATCAACTGTGCGCGGGGTGCTCCCGCGAGGCCGGAGCGCGCCGTGCCTTGCCAGCAATGTTCTTGCTCTTCTTTTTTTCGCCGGGCCCACATCTCGTTAAGTTGCGCCTCGAAGCAGTTCCAGAGCGGCCCAAAGCGTGGCTGGCCGCGCATGTACATGCGTTCTCCGAGGTTGCACCATGCACTGAGAGGACCAACTGATTGCTTGCACAGTTCCCGTAGAATCAACGATTTGCGGTGAGAGGAAACGGTACGCCGAGGCCTGTGAGTCCCATGGCGAGACTGGCGCGGCGGTCCTTCCCAGAGTGGGCCGGAGCGCGGCGCTCAGCGCATGTCGCTAGCGGGGCGTTGGAGAGAGTTCGCGCTTAACGCGAAACGAGGATTCGAGTTTGCAACCGAAAATCGCATGGGCGAAAGAGCAGCGGGTTTTCGAGCGACGGCCGGCGGCAGTCGAAAGCGGAAGGTTATTGTTCGACTTGTTCCAGTTGATACTGCTTGAGCTTGCGATAGAGAGTGGTTTTCCCGATGCCGAGCATGCGCGCGGCCGCCAGTTTGTCGCCGCCGGTTTCGCGGAGCGTGCGCAGAATGGCGCGCCGCTCGAGTTCTTCCATGGGCAGCAGTTCGTCTTTTTCTGGAACGCGCTCGCTGCTCGGATAATGCAGGTTCGAGGGCAGATCTCCCACGTGAACGATGGGACCGGAGCCCATGGCGACCGCGCGTTCGATGGCGTTTTCCAGTTCGCGCACATTGCCGGGCCAGTCGTAGGCGAGGAGCCGGCGCATAGCATCGTCGGAAATGGTGCGTGGCGGGCCGTGAGGATCGGAGAATTTCTCTAGAAACGCGGTGACCAGAAGCTGGATGTCGCTCTTGCGCTCGCGCAGCGGCGGCAGCTTGATTTGCACCACGTTGAGGCGGAAATAGAGGTCTTGGCGGAAGGCACCGCTGCGGATAGCCGATTCGAGGTCGCGATTCGTGGCCGCGATGATGCGGATATTGATGTGGCGGCGTTCCGTCGAGCCCACCGGTTTCACTTCGCGTTCCTGCAAGGCGCGCAAGAGCTTGGCCTGCAGGTCCACGGGCATGTCGCCAATTTCATCGAGAAAGAGCGTGCCGCCCTGTGCGGCTTCCAGCAAGCCCTGCTTCGCTTGCATGGCGCCGGTGAACGCGCCCTTTACGTAACCGAAAAGTTCCGATTCGATTAATGTGGGCACGAGCGAGGAACAGTCCACGGGCGCAAACGGGCGCTCCTTGCGCACGCCGGAGTAATGAATGCTCTTGGCGACCAGTTCCTTGCCCGTGCCGCTTTCGCCCAGGATTAAAACGGGATATTCGTGCTGACTGACTTTCTCGATCATTTTGTATACGCGCTGCATCTTCGCGGAGACTCCAATCATTCCTCCGAAGCCGGGCTTGGAGCGCAGTTGCTCGCGCAAAAGGCGGTTCTCGCGATCCAGATCCATATCGCGCGCGACGCGTTCGAGACGCGCGCGCAGATCCTCGATGTGAAACGGTTTGGTGACATAGTCCACCGCACCCATGCGCGTGGCGGCAACGGCGGAATCGATCGTACCATATTGCGTCAGAACCACGACGGCCACCTGCGGGTACATTTCATGGACCTGTTTCAACAAATCCAGTCCGCTGGAGGGAGGCAAAATCAAATCGGTGACGACAATGTCCACCGCGGACGACTCCAGGCACCGCAACGCTTCTTCCACGCTGCCGGCCACCAGGGCCTTCATCCCGCAGGACTCCGCCACGTCCGCACAAAGTTTCCGCGTAGCCTCTTCGTCCTCTACAACGAGGACGGTGATGGGGATGGAGGCGCGCTGGACTCCGGCTTCTTCGCTCATAGGCGATCACCTTTTGAAAATCTTTCAAGCGTTTCAATTGCACACAAAGTGCCAGATGCGGAAAAACACGGCGTTGATTCATAACTCAGCTAGTTAGCCATCTTAGCATCCTTGTGAACATTCTGATTCGGGAATTTACTTTGCGGTTATTCGGCCGCGCGGCTTCGATGTCCACCGGCAAGCTATTTCTTTTCAACGAATTACCAAATCGGAACTTTCGCGGTTTTCATTCCGGGAATGGAGAGTGCAGGTTCTGCGCGCCGGAATGCCTCCTTGCGAGCCTTTCTCCGGAAAATCCGAAACAAGTCTCGACTTGCGGGTCTCTTTACAGATTTTCCTGTGGCCAGTTTCCGTGGTTTATTCACCGCAAAAAAGAAGCCGGGCTCGGCGGGAGAAATTCCCGACGAGCCCGGTTTCGACTTCCGTTTTCGGCGCCCCGCAGAGAGCACGCCGCGTTTTGATCATGCATGGCTCCGTCGCGACGAGAGCCGCGACGACGCCATGCCAGTTAAGGCTTCGCGACCGGCTTCTTAGCCCCAGGTTTCTTCGCCGCGGGTTTCTTCGCCGCGGGCTTTTTCGCCGCTCCCGTTTCTCCGCCTCCACGGCTCAAGAGAGTCAGCGCGTCCTTGGCGTTGAAGGGGAAGCGCCGCACGGACTGTTCGCCCGTGGTGCTGAGCGTCACGTCCACGCGCCGGTTGTTGGCCAGGTGGATGGTCAGCAGGTTCTTCAGGAACTTCTGCTTTTCCGCCGGCGTCAAGTCGGGATCATCCTCCAAGAGCTTCTTGACCTGTTCCTCGGACATGTTCTCTTCCTTGCCATAGGCCTTGGTCTCGAGATGATCGGCGGGAACGCCTTTCTCGATCAAATAGTCCTCGGCTCGCTTGACGCGGCGCTCGGAGAGCAACTGGTTATATTCCGTGCCTCCGCGCACGTCGGCATGGCCGCCCAGGATCAAATGCGCGTC